>NZ_LN887472.1:1151-15204 GCF_036621895.1 Limosilactobacillus reuteri subsp. porcinus | reverse complement strand
ACGATGGCGCCCGATGGGATAATAGATTTATGAACGCCTTTGGTAATGTTTATTATTTTGGTAGTGATGGATCTAGGGCCACGAATACTACAATTAACTTAGGCTATGGAGACTTAACCTTTGATAATCAAGGTCGATTAAGTTCAAATAATGCATTTATTGGTAGTATTGTTAATGGTGCAATTCAAGGATGGGCACAGCATCAAATTTTACCTTCACTAACATTAGCTCAAGCGATTTTAGAAAGTGCATGGGGAAAATCAACGCTAGCATCAACGTACCATAATCTATTTGGTATTAAAGGTAGTTATAATGGTATGTCAGTCAATATGCCAACATATGAAGAATATGGTGGTCGAATGGTATTGATTAACGATGCATTCCGTCGTTATCCAGATAACAATGCCAGTGTTCAAGATCATACTGATTTCTTAATTAAAAATAGTCGGTATCATAACTTAATTGGTGTTCGTGATGCTAACACGGCTACTTACTTAATTCGAGCCGATGGATATGCTACTGCATCAACTTATACTAATTCTCTAAGAAATGTTATTAATACTTATGACTTGACACGTTATGATCGTGTAGCATTTAGTTTATAATTTTTTAGATATATAACATGGCAACTTATACTTTTATAGTGTAGGTTGTCTTTTAGTTTAAATGTAACGTTTTCATTACATTACTATTGCAAACATTATTGTTACTTAACAATGTACCTTAGTTTGCCTATAAGTTCTTTTTTTATGATAAAGTAATAATCGTTAAATTTATCGAAAGAAAAAACGGAAGGTAGGATTCATTAATAATGGAAGAACAGAAACACTACAAAATGTTTAAGAAGGGTAAAAATTGGTGCTACATGGCAATTGCTACCGTAGCAGTTGCTTTTGGAGTATCAACTACTAGTGTAGCAAATGCTGATACTACAGATACTGTTGCTACACCGGTAACTTCACAACAAGTTGAAGTTTCTGATCAAACGGTTACTAATGAACAAAACGAAGTAAGTACAGATACCACTTATCAAGCACCACAACAAGATGCTAACAATGGAAATCAAGCTTCTAATCCAGTTGCAGTAACACCACAAGCTACAGATAATCAATTAAATGGTTGGCAACAACAAGATGGTAATACCTATTATTACAGCAATGGTCAAAAAGCCACTGGTGTTCAAGATATTAATGGTGCACAATATTACTTCAACGATCAGGGACAACAACAAAAAGATTACTTTTTAGATCAAGATAACCATACTTATTACTTCCAAGCAGATGGAACCCGTTTAAATAATGGCTTTTATAACAATTGGGGTCGTACTTATTACTTCCAAGCGGATGGAAGCCGTTTAGATAATGGCTTTTATAACAATTGGGGTCGTACTTATTACTTCCAAGCGGATGGAAGCCGTTTAGATAATAATTTTTATAACAATTGGGGTCGTACCTACTATTTTGGTGATGATGGTGCACGTTGGGATAATAAATTCATGAATGCATTTGGACATACCTACTATTTTGGTGATGATGGTGCACGCTGGGATAATAAATTCATGAATGCATTTGGACATACCTACTATTTTGGTGATGATGGTGTTCGACTAGATAACTCTATCTATAGTAATTGGGGGCATCAATACTACTTTGGTAATGACGGTGCTCTAATTCAAAATAGTGATGTAACGGTTAATGGTAAGAAATACCATGCTGATGCTGAAGGAATTTTGTCAGAAAAGAATAATGTAGATTCCAAAGTTGATCGCGCTTTGTCACAACGAGGTGTACCGTATGTATGGGGGGGAAATACTCCTGCTGGATTTGATTGTTCTGGGCTAGTTCAATGGGCATATGGATTAGGTTCTAACTACCGAACCACTTACCAACAAGCCACTCTCGGTACACATCAACGTGATGTTATGAATGCTCCTAAGGGCTCGCTACTATTCTTTGGTAGTGATAGTGCCCCTTACCATGTTGCTATTTCATTGGGTAATGGTTCCTATGTTCATGCGCCAGAACCAGGCGATGTTGTAAAAGTTGGATATTCTCGATACTTTAAGCCAAGTTTCTTTATTACTTTATAATTTTTAGTAGATCAAAAATCTGTTATAATAACTAAATAAAGAATAACAAGGAGAAAGTATAAATGAAAATCAAAAAATTATTTGCTACTATTGCAGCTGGATCATTAATGTTAACATTAGCTGCTTGTGGAAGTAGTTCATCTCAAGAAAATTCACAGAGTAGTTCGGATGTATCTTCAAGTAAGGTAACTAAAAAGCATACAGAGAAATCTGATAAGGTTGCTAATAAAAAGACAACTACTAATAAGGGAGATGGCTCTAATTCATCTGCTAGTGATGCGACGAATTCATCTCAAAATGATTCTTCCACAAGTACCAATAGCTCCTCATCTATGAAGTATTCCGTATCAGGTACTTCGTCAGTAGAAAGTGGAGCGGGTGCAACATCAACTGTTAAGCAAAACTCCAGTACTTCTTCACAGGCTACAATGACAGCAACTGATGCACGTAACATTGTTAAAGAACATATTGGTAATCAATTAAATAATCGTGGAATTGCAGGTCAATCAACAAGTGATTTACCATCTATTGATTCTGTTGATGGTTATACTGCTACACAGAATGGTACTAATAATTGGACTGTTAGTGGAAATGGTCATACGTACCACGTGACTGCAAATTCTGTTACAGAAAATTAATTTTATAATTTAAAAGAGTTAGTGAGTCTTTTATAATAGACTTACTGATTCTTTTTTCTTTTAGGGAGTAACTATGTCTAAGCAAAAATTTTATCATTGGCTGTTTTGGCCGTTGCTATTACTAACAGTGGCAACTCTAATCTGGATGTGTACAAAAATTCAGTTTATTTTTCAGCCGTTTTTAACATTTATCTCAGTAGTTTTTGTTCCATTGATTATCTCGGGATTCCTATATTATATGCTAAATCCAGTCTTAAAGCTTTTTATGAAGATCAAAATTGGGCGTTTTCATATGAATCGTGGGATTGCTAGCTTATTAATCGTACTTTTATTGATCGTAATTGTTGTTGGTGGAATTGCCATGTTAATTCCACCAGTTGTAAAGGAAATTTCAACATTAGTACGTAATATGCCGCAGACAGTCACGGGAATTCAACACCTTATTAATGATACAATTGAGCATTCATTCTTGCGAAATGTGGATCTAAATGCATATTACCGACAGTTTGATCACCAACTAGCAGGATATGCGCAAAAGGTTTTGCAAGGCCTATCAACACGGGTCGGGGATATCATTGGTATGCTGACGAACGTGACAGTGGTAACAATTACTGTTCCGGTAATGCTATTTTATATGCTTAAGGATGGTTCTAAACTTATTCCAAGTATTCAAAAATGGCTTTCTCCCCACCATGCTAAAGAAGTAAATGACTTGCTTGGTAAAATGAATTCAACTCTATCTTCCTATATTTCTGGACAAATGATTGAATGTTTATTTGTCGGTGTATTTACCTCAATTGGTTACGTTATTATTGGTCAGCCGCTGGCAATTGTTCTCGGAATTGTTGCTGGTTTGACTAATATCATTCCATATATCGGACCTTATATCGGGATTGCTCCAGCATTATTTGTTGCTTTAACGATGGCACCAAATAAGATCATTTGGGTAATTGTGGTGGTGATTATTGTTCAACAAGTTGATGGAAATATTGTTTATCCTAATATCATCGGGAAAACGCTTCAGATTCACCCATTAACAATCATTATGTTATTACTTGCTGCGGGCCATATTGCTGGAATCGGGGGGATGATTTTATGTATTCCATTCTATGCCGTTATCAAGACTGTTTGTGAATACTTCTTTGATATTTATCGAATTGAACATCCTGTTGATAAAACTAAAAATGAATAATAAAAAAGCATTTTCGTCCAAATTTTGCGAAAATGCTTTTTTATTAATAATACCGATGTGTATATCCATAATGATTACCATATGTTGGATGGGTATAAGTTGAATGATAACCATTATAAGTGTGGTATTGAGGGGTAGAATAATGATGCTGGATAGGAGCAGTCGGTGTTTGATTTCCAGTTGTCGGAACTGCTCGAGATTCACTATAGCTTTCATTGTTACCCGCTGTGTATGTTGAAGATGATTCATTCTCATTTGTACTCCGTCGGGATGAACGAGAGCTGCCAATAACTTCATCACTTCCATTACCACTACCAGGATCATTGTAACTGGCACCACCAGGAAGGATAAAGTCAGTCTCATTGTAGCCATTATAGTGTGGTTGTGACTTGTACATCTTCGTTTCGTGGTTAACAACATTTTTAGCCTTTAAGCCAAGTTGAGCGCGTACTAGTTTTGATACCCGGTTAATTTCTTTAGGACTAGCAATCTGGAAGGAGACTCCTTCGATCGTTGCGTTTTGTCCTTGGAAATGGTAGGTCTTAACATTGTTCATTGCGCCGTGGTAGTTACCATACAAGGTCGCAATATCATCAATTGGAATATTGGTCTTAACGCCATCCCCAACAGCATCTAAAATCTTGTTAGCTGCACCAATTGAACCTGAAGCCTTGAACTTATTAATGACACTCTTTAGAATTTGTTGTTGCCGTTTTTGACGACCATAATCATTATTTGGATCATCATACCGCATCCGGGAATACTTCAACGCATTTGCGCCATTAAGGTGTTGTTTACCTTTCTTGAAGTGGTGGCCTTCGTAGTCAAAGGCAAATGGGTTATCAACTTCGACTCCGCCAACGGAATTAACAACTTTTTCGAGAACCCCCATGTTAATAACCGCATAGTAATCAATCGGCACATCAAGTAATTCTGATACTTGTTTTACAGTTTGCTTTGGTCCATTGATTGAATAAGCAGCGTTGATTTTAACGTAATCAGGGCCATCACTAGTCTCAACCCGTACTAGGATATCACGAGGAATACTAGTCATAGTAATTGTTTTCTTTTTTGGATTAATAGTAAATAGTTCCAAAGAGTCGGTATTACCACCCTTGTTACCACGATCTAAAGCCCCGACATCTGTTCCCATGGCCAGGACGGAAACTGGTTCACCTTTTTGTAACTTTTTACTAATTTTTCCATCACCAGCGCCAAACACCCCTTTGGCAACTGAGTGAACTTTATGATATTCGTAAAACCCGCCGGCCACTACTAGACAAATTAATAACCCAATTAAAGCGCGTACCCAATTTGGCGTTCGGTAGTGATGCTTTTTTGGTGGTTGATAATCGGGTGACGATTGTTCTTCTTCTCGTCGTAAACGATTTTCACGTCTGTTGTGTGCTTCCTCGCGTTCTCGACGCTTGCGTTCATTAACGTCACGTTGGATACGTTCTTCCATCCGTTTACGGTAATGTTCCCGCGATTCGTTGTTATTGTTATTATCCATATACTAAGTACCTCAATAAAAATAAGTTCTAACTTTATTAATATAGCAGAAAATTAATCCTAAGTTCAAATATATCTCAATACTTTAAACTTTCTGTAACTTTTTTAAGAATAGACTTTCATAAAAAAGTGTAATAATATAGTAGAGATATTTCACGAGAATAAAATAAGGAAAGGAAAAAATTAATGTCACCAAAAGAACTTGCTGAAGCAGTTAATAAACGGCGTACGTTTGCCATTATTTCTCACCCGGATGCCGGGAAAACAACGATTACTGAACAACTCTTGCTTTTTGGGGGAGTAGTTCGTGAAGCCGGGACCGTTAAAGCACGGAAGACCGGTAATTTTGCAAAGTCAGACTGGATGGAGATTGAAAAGAAGCGGGGAATCTCTGTTACCTCATCTGTTATGCAATTTGATTTCCAAGGTAAGCGGATCAATATTTTGGATACTCCAGGGCACGAAGATTTCTCTGAAGATACTTATCGGACATTAATGGCGGTGGACTCCGCTGTGATGGTTATTGATAGTGCGAAGGGGATCGAGCCGCAGACTAAGAAGTTATTTCAAATTTGTAAGATGCGGGGAATTCCAATCTTCACCTTTATGAATAAATTTGACCGGGATGCCCGTGAACCACTTGATCTCTTAAATGAAGTTGAAGATGTATTAGGAATTGAGACTTACCCAATCAACTGGCCAATCGGTTCTGGTCACCAGTTTAAGGGAATCTATGACCGCTTTAACCATCGTGTTGCCTTGACTCACCCAGCTGATGAAAACGATCCTTACTTATTATTAGATGAAGACGGTAATGTTAAGGGCGATAATCCATTAGCTGGTGATGGTGAATGGCAAGATGCAATGGACGGCATGGAACTGGTCGAAGTTGCCGGTAATGAACTCGATCGAGAAAAGATTGCCAAGGGGGACCAAACACCGGTCTTCTTTGGATCTGCTTTAACTAATTTCGGAGTTCAGACTTTCTTGGAGACCTACTTACAGTTTGCCCCTGCACCAAGTGATCACAAAACTGAGGACGGGGATGTTGTTAGGCCCCTTGATCCCGAATTTTCTGGTTTTGTCTTTAAAATCCAGGCTAACATGAATCCTCGTCACCGTGATCGAATTGCCTTTGTCCGAATTTGTTCCGGCGAATTTGATCGGGGGATGGATGTTACATTATCACGGACTAAGAAACCAATGCGGCTATCAAATGTAACTGAATTTATGGCCGATACCCGTGAAAATGTTGAGACAGCTGTTGCTGGTGATATTATTGGTTTATATGATACCGGAAACTTCCAAATTGGTGATTCTATTTACAATGGTAAAAAAGATATTCAATTTGAAAAGTTGCCACAATTTACGCCAGAACTATTTGTCCGTGTTTCTGCTAAGAATGTGATGAAACAGAAGTCTTTCCACAAGGGAATCAATCAATTAGTTCAAGAAGGGGCTGTCCAGCTTTACCGGAGTTATTCTACTGGCGATTATATTCTCGGTGCTGTTGGTCAACTGCAATTTGAGGTATTCAAGTTCCGGATGCAAAATGAATATAATTCCGAGGTTGTGATGGAACCAATGGGAACTAAGACTGCTCGGTGGATTGATCCAGACCAATTAGATGAAAAGATGTCGTCATCACGAAACATCTTAGTCAAGGATATCCATGATCAGCCCCTATTCTTGTTTGAAAATCAATTTGCTGAAAATTGGTTTAAGCAAAAGTACCCTGATGTGAAGTTAACAGCGAAGTTGTAGAAGGATAGGATAATGCTTATTAAATCAAGTAATAAATTACTAAATCTTTTGCTATTTATATTAAGTTCTATTTCTGTTATTGGAGCCATTAGTCTTATCCCCAATGATTTTGCTTCTATAACTAAATCTATGTTTTGGACACTGGTATTCCTAAGTGTTTTTACTTATTCCTTTATAAAAAGTAAATCTCTTAGAAAAATTTTACTTAGATCAGGAAGATGGATAATATTTATTTTCCTTATTTTAACGGTTTGTTGGCAGTTTATTTTAGTTAAGGCGTTAAGTGGCAATACTTGGTGGGATACGAGTATTGTAGCTCGAGCAGCCTCGGGTCAAAAAAATTGGTTAGGGATGATGTACTTTTCTTATTATCCTAATACTTTTTATTTATTTAGATTTGAAAAATTTATATTTGAAGTTCTTAATCTAAGTAATTTTAAAGAATTAACTACGGTTTTAAATAATATAAATATTATAGTTTTAGATTTATCATTTATCTTTTTAATAAATGCAATAAGAAGAATATTTAAAGAGAAAGAGATCGCATATTTAGTAGGCTTTTTTTCATGGATATTAATAGTCCTATCTCCATATGTCGTTATTTTTTATAGTGATACACTAGGCTTTTTTATTAGTTCATTAATACTCTATACTCTTTCGTTTTTCTTTGGTAATCGGTCGATACTTAAAACTTATTGTTTATGCATAGTATTAGGTGTATTAAGTGTAATAGGATATTTTATTAAACCAAGTTTAGTAATAGCTTATATAGCACTAATTATAGTTGGAATTTTATCTATAGCAGTAAAACGTGTAAGTGTAAGAAAAAACATAAAATTTATTGTAGCCTTTTTATTGTCATTTGGGATAAGTTTTTCTTTTCTTCAATACTATCAACACCATAATGAAATTTATAATATTGAAAGTAGAATGACAATGCCGATGTCTCACTTTATAGTAATGGGAATGACTGAGAAGGGGGGGTATGATCCCCAAAATACAAAAGAAAATTTTGATATAAAAGATCCAAAAAAGCGGAATCAAATGAATATAGAAAGCGCTGCAAAAAAGTTAGATGAAATGGGACCAACAAATTATCTTAAATTTTTAGTTATTAAGCAAGTTAGTAATACTTCAGATGCAACATTTGGTTGGAGAAATGAAGCGCAAGGAGTGGGCTTTTTAATTCCCTTTGAAAATTCTCATGATCATTTTATTAATAAAATTCAAAAAATTTTTACTTCATCTGAATCTGGACAAAATTGGAAGGGATATGCGTTAATAAATCAATTTATATGGGTAATAGTTTTAGTTGGATTAATTCTTAGTTTGCCATTAAAAGAATTAAAAGTTCAGTTCTTTAAATATACTGTTATAGGTGGAATGATTTTTCTATTAATATTTGAAGGTGGGAGAAGTAGATATCTTATTCAATTTTTACCATATATTTTTGTATTAGCTTCATTAGGAATTACAAACACAATTAATGTGGTTATAAGTAAAAAGGATTGATATCGTAAGAAATTATGAACTTATTTTTTTCAATTATTATATCAGCAGTAATATCTTTATTATTTAGTGTATCCTTAAAGAATACTTCAAAGGTATTTCGGTTTTCTATCTTTTTATTTATGTTTTTTGAAATTTTTCTAAGATTATATAATTTTGATAGAATGGGCCTAAATATGGATGAGGCTATGGTCGGTGTAAATGCTAATAGCCTAGGTAAATATGGTAAAGATATAGTACTTAACAGATGGCCTATGTATCTTTATGCATGGGGTAGTGGAATGAATATTTTATATCCACTAATTGTTATTCCTTTCGTTAAAATTTTAGGTTTAACAGTTTTTTCAGTACGTTTACCAATAGTACTATTGAGTATAGTTGCAATTGTCTATACAAATATTGTTTTAGCTAAGGTAAAAGAGAGCAAGTCGTTTATTTTAATTCTAAATTATTGCTTTTTCCTTATTCCATTCACGATTAGAATTAATCAATTAGCAATAGAAAGTATGCTTCTACCCATTTTACTTATATTTCTAATTGACACGTTTTATTTGTTTTCAAACAATCCAAAGTTATGTTATATACTACAAATCTCTGTATTAATATCGTTGATTGCTTATAGCTATTCTGGATATTGGGTATTATTAATAATTTTTACACCATTATTTTATTTATATCTAATTAGATATAGAAAGATGACACGATGGGGGATTATTGGAATTATGGTGAATGTTATAACATGTTTACCAATTTTACTTTTTGTCATTAATAATTATGTTTTGAAGAGAAATATAAACTTATTTGGAATGACAATTCCGTATTTAAAAACTAGTAGAGCAGGACAATTTGTCTTTTCAGATGGTGGAAACAAATTAAAAGCAATTATAGATAATGGAGTAAATGCCCTTAATTTATTAAATAATGGTAATGACGGTTTAATATGGTTTAGTACACCAGGAGAAAATTCTTTACTGGTAGGATTGATATTATTTTCAATGGTAGGATTTATAGTGGTTATAAAGAGTTCAACACAATTAGATTTGCTTAGTTTATTTCTTGGTATATCATCAATCTTATTAATTATTTTAGTAAGAGCAACTCTAACTCATTTAAATGGTGTAATAATTGTATTACTATATTTTAGTGCTAGGGGAATAGATGTTCTATTACAAAATAATTACTTTAGTTATGGATTTATATGCTTTTCTATAATATTTACGTTTGTATTTTTATATAGCTTTTATTATCAAAATAACTCAATAATTATTAATGATTTTGATCCAAACTCTAATGTGTGTTCAAAAGATTATGGAAAAGCTATTCAATTTGCAAAAAAACTTAATGTGAATGAACAACATTATATTTTATCTAATCGTAGGTGTCAGTACATTTATTATCTTTTTTATACTGGTATGTCGCCATATCAATTTAATAAGCAAAAAGGGCAAGAATTATTTACAAATGGGAGTGATATCAATTCCTATAGGCGTATCGGAAAATGGTATTTTGATTTTTCAAATTTGAATAAATTGAATAAAAACAGCGTTTATATTATTCCAAATGATATAAAAATTAATGATATATCGAACTTTAAAAAGAAAATATTTGGAGAGTATACAGTTTATTTTAATTAATATTTAGAATTGGCAAAAGTTCGTAAAGACAAAATGATAATTAAGGTATATAATCAATAAAGATTTTTTATTAGATGGGGGAGTTAATAGTGGAAAATAAAAATCATTATAAGATGTTTAAAAAAGGGAAAATATGGCGTTATGCACTGCTAAGTACACTTGTTATTGCGGGAACAACATTAACAACTAAAACAGTTAATGCGGATTCAGAAGTAGAGCCAAATGCAATTGTAGCAGTGGATACTTCAACAACTAATCAAAAAAATGGTTCAGCTGTAGAAAAGACTAATAATTCTGAATATCTTCAAGTTCAAGACAGTACAAAGCAACAAAATATTAGTAATAACAGTAATGTTGCAAATAAAGATGATTTAAGAGATTTAAATTTAAATAACAATAAACAAATCCAACAACCAGTTGTTCCACAGTCCACAGATTCTTCAGAAATAAATAAAGTGCCTAATGGATGGACAAGTGATAAGAAATCTTATTATGAAAATGGTCAATTAGTTAAGGGAATAAAGACTATTGGTCAAAATACTTACTATTTTAACAATGATGGTATTTTGAATACTAATACTTTTTATACTAACTGGGGTCGTACTTACTATTTTGGCGATGATGGTGCTCGTTGGGATAACCGATTCTATAATAATTGGGGTCGAACTTATTACTTCCAAGGAGACGGCGCCAGATTAGATAATGGATTCTATAATAATTGGGGCCGGACCTATTATTTCCAAGCGGATGGAAGTCGTCTAGATAATAATTTTTATAGTAATTGGGGCCGGACCTATTATTTCCAAGCGGATGGAAGTCGTCTAGATAATAATTTTTATAGTAATTGGGGCCGGACTTATTACTTCCAAGGAGATGGCGCCAGATTAGATAATGGATTCTATAATAACTGGGGTCGTACTTATTACTTTGGAAGTGATGGTGCTCGCTGGGATAATCGGCTATATACTAATTGGGGGCACAATTACTGGTTTGGAAATGATGGTGCATTATTGACAAATGGCTTTATAATGCTCTTTGGTAATGATTACTATGCAAATAATCAAGGAATCTTAAATTCAGTACGTTATCAAAGCCAATTTACTCCTATTTATGCTCCTGAAGGTTGTTCAGTTGCTGCTTTACAAATGTTAACAAGTATCAAAGGAATTAATTTACCGCTATACTATGCATATACACATCTTCCTCAAGGAGGAGGAGTATTTGGTGGCGGTTTTACTCATATTATTCCTGCTAGAGATTTAGTAAACTATGGTCGCCAATGGGATAGTGGATTAAGAGATATATCAGGAAGTAGTTTATCGCAAATATATAACTGGGTAGCCTCAGGTCATCCTGTAATTTATTATGGTTTCTCTGCTTATGAATCATCTTATGCATGGCGTAACCATGCAAAAGTAATTCTTGGAATAAGCAATGGGCGTTTCCATGTATATGATCCCTGTTACTATAGTGTTAATTCACCAGCTGGTAGTTCAGGTTCAGGCCCATTTGGACATGGAGCTAATTCATACTTAACCTGGGGACAAGTTGCGGCAGAATATAATGGTAGTGGTGCTGTAACAACGGTTTAACGTTATAAAAAGACTGGCTTGAGCAAAAGAGTGATTTTGCTTTACCGGTCTTTTTTTGTGAGAAAATAAATTATGGGAGAATTCTTTTGAAAAAATATAAACGATTATCTAACTTTGAATTATTGAGAATAGTGAGTATGTTTATGATTTTGATTCATCATTTTGCTTATCATGGTACATTTAATGGACAACAATTTGATATGCATAGAGCTTCAGTACAAGTAGTGTATAATTATTTGCTAATTATTGGAAAAGCCGGAGTAGTAGCATTTGTGCTTATTGGGGCCTACTTTTTAAGTGATAAGAAATTTAATTTTAATCGACCAGTTAATTTAATGATTCAAACTATATTTTATAGTTTTGTTATATATTATATAGTAATCACATGGTTTCCAAATTATATTAAGCCAATAAAAAATGTTGATATGTGGTTACCATTTCCCTTACCAAGTAATTACTGGTTTGTAATTAGTTATATAGTAATGTTATTTTTAATGCCTATTTTAAACATGATTTTAAATAACATTACGCAACAAAAATTATTGTTAATAATTTCATTTTTATTCTTAATTTGGAATGTTTTTGCAATAATTGGCAATATTTTTCCAGGTAAAATTGATAATATTAATTTTACAAATTATACAGAAAGTAATTATTTTTGTGAACTTTACCTAATTGCTGGTTATATAAGAAGATATAATCCTAATTGGTCTAACAGCTTTTTTATAACAAGTATTAGTTTTATAATTTCAGCTATTTTACCTATTTTGTTAATAATTAGTTTAAATAATAAGAATATGTACAACGTTTTAACACAAAACATGGCATTATTGAATAATCCGTTTTCACTATTTATGGGTGTTACGCTATTTGTTATGTTTAAGAATATTAACATTGGTCGAATATCTATTATTAACTATATAGCTAATTCGATGTTTGGAGTTTATCTAATTCATGATAATTCTTTCGTTAGAATTATATTATGGAAACATTTAATTAATTCTCAACAATATATACAAAATTGGCAATCTTACTTACTAATGGGATTATATTATTCGTTTCTTGTTTTTGTAATCTGTATATTAATTGATTGCCTAAAAAGAATTATCTTTAATAAAGCACTGAATTACGTTAGCAATAAATTGTCATATCGTTTTAATAAATTAACTAAAATAATATAAAGGTATATAATATTATCGAAACTGTATTTAAGAGGATATTGGAGAGGATAGTAATGAAAGAACATTTTAAAATGTATAAAAACGGTAAAAGATGGTGTGTTGCTGCTATTGCTACAGTTTCGCTAGGGCTAGGTATTAGTCTAAGTTCGATAGCGCATGCAGATATGGTGCCTAATAATGAGACACCTGCTGCAGATACTCTAGCTACTGGAACTCCTACTAATACTAACCCTCTACGAGGTAATGATAATAGTACTGGAACTGATACTCAAAGTGATAATCAGACACCGGTTAAGCCTGAGGCAACTGAAAATAAAGATGTAGCACAACAAACTATTCCTGAAACAGGAGCTCCTAATACTTTTCCAACAATAAATAATAATACATACTACTATAACTCAGAAGGACAGCTAGTTAAAAATGATTTCTATAGTAATTGGGGTCGAACTTATTATTTTCAGCCTAATGGTGCTCGGCTAGATAATGGTTTTTATAATAATTGGGGTAATACTTATTACTTTGGCGCAGACGGAGCTCGTTGGGATAATCGTTATATGGTTCGATGGGGAAATGCCTATTACTTCGGTAACGATGGTGCCTTAATAAAGAATAAAAACTTAAATGTTAATGGGAAAGATTACTGGGTAAATAATCAGGGGATAATTCCTTTACGTAATCAATTTTTAACTGCAAATGATAATCAACTTTATTATTTTGATGCAAATAATTCATTAATTACAAATAAGTTCTATCATAATTGGGGTAGTACCTACTATTTTGGCGCGGATGGAGCTCGCTATACTAACCAATTTTTGACAAGAGACGGCAAAGTCTATTACTTCGATAATGATGGAGTAATGTATCAAAGTCGTTACTACAAGAACTGGGGAAATACTTATTACTTTGGTGCAGACGGAGCTCGCTACACTAACCAATTTTTGA
>NZ_LN887472.1:0-1011 GCF_036621895.1 Limosilactobacillus reuteri subsp. porcinus | reverse complement strand
CGTTACTACAAGAACTGGGGCAATACTTATTACTTTGGCGCAGATGGAGCCCGCTATACCAACCAATTTTTGACCAAAGACGGCAAAGTCTATTACTTTGATAACGATGGAGTAATGTACCAAAATCGTTACTACAAGAACTGGGGCAATACTTATTACTTTGGCGCAGATGGAGCCCGCTATACTAACCAATTTTTGACTAAAGATGGCAAAGTCTATTACTTTGATAACGATGGAGTAATGTACCAAAATCGTTACTACAAGAACTGGGGCAATACTTATTACTTTGGTGCAGATGGAGTCCGTTACACCAACCAATTCTTAGATAAAGATGATTCTAATACTCATATTCATTATTTTGATAGTGAAGGTCGGATGTTAGTCAATCAATGGCTTATGTATGAAGGAAGTACAATTTATTTTGATGAAAATGGATATCCCGTAACTGGTAAACAAGATATTAATGGACAAATTTATCTTTTTAATGAAGATGGAGCATTAATTCCAAATGGTATTAATAGAGTAAATTATACTCAATATCTTGGAACACTAGTCGGTCTATATCAGAATGCTGATTGGTTCAAGGATTGTTTAAGTAACCATACGATGTATTACGGAAAAGTTACATCGGGCGTAAATGATGGCTACAGTTTCATTACTGCTAAGGGTGACCCAACAAGTTGGTTCTACTTTAAGGAAATTCAAGACGGGCAGGTGCTTATTAAATATGTAGATCCAACTACAGCTACTGATGTTGCTCATTCGAAATTTGTTGAGAAAGCTATTCCACTGAAGGAACTTACCGCTATTTACAATAATGAACAAAACGAAACTTTGATCAATGATTATGCTAATAAGTTAGTTGCTTATAAATAAAATAATTTTTAATAATAAAGTGGTATTATACATAATTTGAAAGTAAGCAGTCCGTATCCACACGTCTAGCCATCAAAAACTTAGTCTCCTATACTAAAAGCAATCTTAGTACAGGAGGCTTTTTCTATGGAAGGA
>NZ_LN887471.1:0-3305 GCF_036621895.1 Limosilactobacillus reuteri subsp. porcinus | reverse complement strand
CGATAAACTCGGTAGACGGTTTCTAAGCTCCGGTGCAAAAGTTTGGCAGCCCGGTAGGCTTTTACTCCTTGGTCACGAAAATTAGCGATCATCGTTAGTTCGTCTATGGTAAGATGATGGTAGGTCATTTGTGGCGTCCTTTCTTTTGATGTATGGGTATTCAAAAGTCTACCACAAATGGCTTTTTATTTTTCTAACTTAATTTTACAAACCGCGTGTTTATTGTTGTAGGGGTAACTGCAATCCATCCCCAAAACTATGTCCCATTTCTCCCCGCTCATCAACCAGGCACCACTTTTGGGGGCTGGCAGGGAATCTTAGCTGGGACTGCGCAAATCTTTATTGCTTATGTCGGCTTTGATGCGATTGCGGCTAATACAGCTGAAACGATTAATCCGCAAAAGACAATGCCACGAGGATTGATCGGGACGCTATTACTAGGAACAGGCTTCTTTATTGCGGTTTCGCTCGTATTAGTGGGGATGTTTAAATATAGCCGTTATGCAAATAATGCAGAACCAGCAGCCTGGGCTTTAAGGCAGTCTGGACACTACATTACGGCGAATTTGCTTTCCGTTGTAGCGATTGTTGGTATTTTCTCTGCGTTAATCGCAATCCTTTTAGCTTCCTCTCGACTAATCTATGCCTTTGGACGGGATGGGTTACTACCAAAATCACTCGGACAAATCGATGATAAGCACGTCCCTAATCACGCATTATGGATGATTACTTTCTTGGCCATGATCTTGGGTTCTGTTTTCCCATTTACGTTCTTGGCAACCCTTGTTTCTGCGGGAACCCTGGTCGCATTTATCTTTGTTTCTCTGGGAATTTATGCCTTGCGTCCACGGGAAGGGGTAGATTTGCCCGAAGCTCAGTTTAAGATGCCGTTATATCCAGTACTTCCAGCGATTTCGGCGATCTTTTCGGCCGTGATCTTCTGGGGCCTAAATACTGATGCAAAAATTTTAATGGTTGGTTGGTTTGTGATCGGTTTGTTAATTTACTTTATCTATGGAATCCGTCACTCAATCATTAATAAAGAAAACCACTAATTTACCCTTGAAAGACAGCTGAAAACAATGTATAGTAGTTGTTGGCTGTTTAGCTGTGAATAACGGTATTCCGCTGCCCGTCATACAGGACATGAATGTCGGCGAAAGGAAAGAAAAATATTATGCGTCAAAACAAGTTAATCGAAAAGATTACTGCTAGTCAATTACGGGATGATATTCCAGAATTCCGTGCCGGTGATACTGTTCGGGTTCACGCTCGGATCGTTGAAGGTTCACGTGAACGTATCCAAATGTTCGAAGGTGTTGTTATCAAGCGCCACGGTGCTGGTATCAGTGCTACTTACACTGTACGTAAGATCAGTAACGGTGTAGGTGTTGAACGTACTTTCCCAGTTCACTCACCACGTGTTGACAAGATTGATGTTCTTCGTTACGGTCGTGTACGTCGTGCTAAGCTTTACTACTTACGTGAACGTACTGGTAAGGCTACTCGTATCGCTGAACGTCGTCGCGACAACTAGTAGTGCGGAACCCTTGTGTATCAAGGGTTCTTTTTTTTGTTTTAAATTAAAATACTCACCACAATCATGATTGCAGTGAGTAGTCAAAGTAAATTAATTCTAAAAAACATTTTTCATCAATGTAGTACGGGAGATTTTGATAGGTAGTGATTTCGGTGATTGGTTTAGTTCTTTAAATCGAAAAAGTCTCCCATTTCCTTAAGGCTGCGATCTTCTTTTGAACGACTTTTATTAATAACGGCTGTTTGAATTTGGTGATAGAAAGTAAGCGCTTCTTCGTATGCTTCCTTGTAAACCTTTAATTTATCTTCAGTGGTAAGATCAGGTGAACTTTGCACGCAAGCCAAAGCAAACTTAGCAGGGTCGATTCGATACTTGGTTAAGTCCATTTCTTTCACTTCCCTTCTCTAGCAATAATTATAACAGCGGTGATTGATAAATACTGTTAAGAAGGCTTGCGTAAAATTTTCTTATTGCGTAGCTAGTTCTTTTATCATATAGTTAAGACTAGAATTATCACTTGATGAGGTGACTGTGATGAATTACGAGGATCTGTTTCAAAAAATTGATGAGTGGGCGCATGAACGTGGGATTGACCATGCGGATCCACGTGTCGAATTTATGAAGATGGCAGAAGAGCTTGGCGAACTTTCTAGTGCGTATAATAAAGAAAATCAGGCTAAGCTTATCGACAGCATCGGTGACTTACAGATTGCACTGCTAATCTTTTGTAAATTAGTAGGTGTTGACCATCAACAAGCGCTTACTGCTGCTTATCAAGAAATTGCAAAGCGAACGGGTAAGACAACTGCTGATGGGGTATTCATCAAAGAAAGCGACCTTAAATCAAGAAATAAAAAGGAGAAATAGCTGTGAAATTTATTTCGTGGAACATTGATTCAATTAATGCAGCACTAACTGGAACTTCCGTACGGGCAGGGGAAACGCGGGAAGTATTAAAAAAGATTGCAGCGATGAAGCCAGATGTCATCGCCATTCAAGAGACTAAGCTGTCAAAGAATGGGCCAACTAAAAAGCATTTGACGGTTTTACAAGAATTATTCCCCAATTATGAAGTGGCATGGCGGAGTTCCGTTGAACCAGCACGGAAAGGGTATGCTGGGACCATGTACCTTTATTTAGCCCAATATGAGCCCAAAGTAACTTATCCTAAAATTAATGCGCCAGAACCAATGGATGATGAAGGAAGAATCATTACCCTTGAATTTCCGGACTTCTATGTTACGGAAGTATATACTCCAAATTCTGGCAACGGGCTTAAACGGTTAGATGAGCGGCAAACATGGGATGATTGTTACCGTGACTACCTGCATGAACTTGACCAGCAAAAACCGGTAATTGCTAGTGGTGATTTTAATGTGGCTCATGAGGAGATTGATTTAGCTCATCCAGCAACCAACCATCATTCAGCTGGCTTTACTGATGAAGAACGTACACATTTCTCAAAACTATTAGCTGCTGGCTTTACTGATAGTTTCCGGCACCTTCACCCCGACGAAAAGGGAGTTTATTCCTGGTGGGCACAACGGGTGATTACTAGTAAACAAAATAACTCTGGCTGGAGAATTGATTACTGGTTAGTCAGTGACCGGCTTGCTGATAAGATTACAGAAGCGGGGATGATCGATAGTGGAGAACGCCGCGATCATACGCCAATTATTCTAGAAATCGATCTTTAAATGAAAATAAGAGATTTGGAACACCAACTTTGTCCCAAATCTCTTATTTTGTGTGCGCCCGGCATGGG
>NZ_LN887470.1:0-12305 GCF_036621895.1 Limosilactobacillus reuteri subsp. porcinus | reverse complement strand
TAATTTTACAAACCGCGAAATATGAATTTTAAATTATCAGTTTATTCTGCTTCATCGAAGGCAATTGAAATATTTCGTGTTAACAAATCAGTATAACTATAGGAAACCCGATCCAATGTCCCCTGTTCATCATTCAAATGAATAACAAATACTGCAGGATAAGTCTTACTTAAAATACCGTGATGGGTGGTAATACGTTTACGTCCAGCTTGCGCTTTTACTAAAACATGCTCGCCAATCCGTTCATCTAGCTTCTTCTTAATTTCTACAATGCTATTAGGCACGACTCCTTCACCTCACTGTAGACTAGCATACTCTTTTTTTACACAAAAAGCAAAATTGTACCATAATGTTTTACAACGGTCAACCATCTTTTACAAGAGATTTTGCTGGTGAAGAGCATTCGCAAGTTCAATAAATTGTTCGAGGGTTAGTTTCTCAGGACGGATTTGCGGCGAAATATCCAGCTGGTTTAAAACGGCCGTCATTTTCTCTTTTGCCGCTGGATCCTTACCAATTACACTTTGCAAGTTATTCCAAAGACTCTTGCGACGATGAGCAAAGCATCCCCGGATAAAGCCAAATAATTTTTGCTTATCAAAAGGCTGAACTGGAAGCGGATTTGTCCGTGGCGTTAATACCACAATTGCTGAATCAACATTAGGTGACGGCACAAACACTTTTCGTGAAACATCAAAAGCAATTTTAGCTTGCATTTGGTATTCAATCGCTAATGTCAACGCACCATATTGTTTAGTTCCTGGTTTAGCCGTGAGTCGTTGAGCAACTTCCTTTTGCATCATTACACAAATCGTCGCCCACTCAACAGGACTAGCCAGTAAATTCATTAGAATGGGACTCGTAATGTAATAAGGGAGATTAGCAACCACCTTAATTGGTCGACTAGGATCCTTAAATTCCTTTTTGATTAACTCTGGTAAATTAGCTTGAAGGACATCTTGATTAATCACTTTTACATTATCATATGGTGATAATACTTCTTTTAATACCGGAATTAAATCTTGATCAATTTCTAAGGCTAAAACTTCTCCCGCCGCTTGTGCTAATTGCTCCGTTAAAGCACCAATTCCGGGACCAATTTCAATTACATTGTCATTAGCTGTAATATCTGCTGCCTCAACGATATTTTTTAAAACGTTCAAATCAGTAAGGAAATTCTGGCCGAAACTCTTTTTTGTTCGGATCCCGTACTTTTCCATTATCGTGCGGGTACGTGTTCGACTACCAATTTCTGGTGAATTACTCATGATCTGCCTCCTGATTTATTTGCTTAATCGCTTTTTCAAATGTTGCCCGATCAACTTGAAACATGTTTAAACGGTGAATCAATTGTTTCCCATTTCCATAACCGATTCCGAGTAATTGCCCTAACTTTTCACGCCGTTTTCGTGAATCTGCTTGACCTGTTAATCCCCATTTTTGCAAATCTTCTCGCTTAAAAACTTGCTGAGGTGTCGTTGTTTGAGTATAAAGGTGCTCCAAAGCTGATTTTATAATTGCTGGCGTTGCATGCTCAACCCCTAAGCTACCGTGAGCCGCAGTTGGCACACCATCTTTTCGTTTAATAAAAGCATGCTTAACGCCAGGAATGGCTTCACTGATTATTTTTCTAATCCGCTCCCCGTTAAAGTCCGGATCAGTAAAAACAATTAGGCCTCGGCTTGCTTGTAACTTTTTCAACTTTGCCAAGTCAGCCGTTGAAATTGCAGATCCATTTGTTTCGTAAGTATCGGCATCAACCGCTTTTAAAATTTGCTTAGTATCATCTTTACCTTCAACAACTATAACTTCTTTTATTCTAATCATAGGCCTCTTTCTTCATTTTCCAAAAATAAGCGGCGGGCGTTCGTAAATGTTTTATATGCCACTTTACCAGCATCAACCTGCTTTAAATCTGCAATTGCATCCACCGTAAATTTAGTAAAACCGGGTTCGTTTTGCTTTCCTCGGTATGGAAGTGGAGTTAGGTAAGGAGCATCCGTTTCAACCATCATCTTTTCCAAGGGAACAACTAATGCTGCTTCATGGACTTCTGTCGCATTTTTGAAACTTACGACACCACTAAATGAAATCATCATCCCGAGATCCATAAATTTCTCTGCCCATTCTGGCGTCCCGTTAAAACTATGCATAACCCCGCCAAATTCATCGACGTGGGCATTCCGCAAAATTTCATACGTGTCAGCTAGTGCATCCCGGCAGTGAATTGAGACCGGTAATTTAAGTTCTTGCGCCCACTCAAGCTGTTCAGCAAAAATTTCTTGTTGTTGCTGGTGAGGAGAATGCTCGTCATTATAATAATCTAAGCCAATCTCTCCAATTCCTACAACTAAGGGATCTGCTAATTGTTGGCGTAACTCTTTCTTGGTTTCACTATTCCAATTAGCAATATCTTCTGGATGCCAACCAATAATTGGATGCAGGTTATCATACTGGTGTCCCAACTTTAAGGCACGGGTATTCAATAGTTGGTTTGAGCCAACAATATTCATCTCCGTCACGCCATAATGAGCAGCACGGTTAATAAAGGCAGGTACATCATCATAAAACACATCGTCATTTAGGTGGGTATGGGAATCATAAACCAATTGTTGGTGTCGATGATTACTCACTTTATTCAACGCCCATTCCAGGTACTAAATTATCAGGAACAGTTACCACTTGAACATTGCCGTCTTTTTCAGCAGATAAAAGCATTCCTTGGCTTAATTCGCCCCGCATTTTCCGTGGTTTCAAGTTAGCAACAATCAAAACTTTCTTACCCACTAAAACAGAAGGATCTGGATACCATTTAGCAATTCCAGAAAGAATTTGCCGACCTTCTTCTGTTCCATCATCCATGTGGAATTTCAGAAGCTTATCAGCACCTTCTACATGGTCGGCAGCAGTGATTTGAGCCACTTTTAATTCAACTTTATCAAAAACATCAATCCGAATTGGCTTTTTGCCATCTGCTTTTTCTTCTTGTGCTGCTTCTTGGGCTTTTTCTTTTGCTTCAGCCATTGCCTTTCTTCCCTTCTTCTTTTCGTTTGCTGTCATCTTGCTCTTAATAAATTCAACCTCGGCCTTCACATCCAATCGTGGGAAGATCGGAGTTCCTTTGGCGACAACCTGAGCTTCTGCTGGGAAATCATTAAATTGAAGATCGGTTAATGATAAGTCAGTCCCTTCAATTCCAAGTTGTTCAACAATTTGTTTTGGTGCATGCGGCATAATTGGTTGAATTAGGGCTGCAATAATCCGTAAACTCTTTGCTAGATGAGTCATCACATCTGATAATACATCCTTCTTACTATCATCTTTTGCTAATACCCATGGTTCAGTTTCATCAATGTACTTGTTAGCACGACTAACCAACTGCCAAACAGCTGCCAATGCTTCAGCAAACCGTGTTTTGTCCATCAGTTCTTTATACTCAGCAATTACATCACTAGCAGTTTGTTCTAAATCAGCATCAAAATCAGTAGTTGCATCATTAGTACCAAGCAATTTGCCGTTTTGATACTTATTAATCATCGCAACAGTCCGATTGAGCAAGTTTCCTAGATCGTTAGCAAGGTCATAGTTTACCTTATCAACAAAGTCTTCTGGACTAAAGACGCCATCATTACCAAATGGCATTGCCCGTAATAGGTAGTAACGTGTAGCATCAAGGCCGTAACGATCAACAAGGGTTTCAGGATAGATAACGTTTCCCTTTGACTTCGACATCTTCCCATCACGCATTGTTAACCATCCATGACCAATAACGTGTTTTGGCAATGGTAAGCCAAGCACATGAAGCATAATTGGCCAGTAAATCGTGTGGAAACGAACAATTTCCTTTCCTACCATGTGAACATCAGCAGGCCAGTACTTCTTGAAGAGGCTATCATCATCACTGCCATATCCTAGCGCAGTAATATAGTTTGATAATGCATCAATCCATACGTATACCACGTGTTTAGGGTCATTAGGAACCTTAACCCCCCAGGTAAATGATGTCCGCGTAACTGCAAGATCTTCTAGCCCTGGCTTTAAGAAGTTATTAATCATTTCATTCATCCGTGATTGCGGTTCGATAAAATCAGGATGTTCCTTATAGTAGTTCATTAACCAGTCAGCATACTTGCTCATCTTAAAGAAGTATGATTCTTCCTCAACTAATTGAACTTCATGACCTGATGGCGCTTTTCCACCGATCACATTACCGTCTTCATCACGGTAAACTTCTGCTAACTGACTTTCTGTGAAGTATTCTTCATCATCAACTGAGTACCAACCAGTATACTTACCCTTGTAAATATCCCCTTGGTCAAGCAATTGTTGAAAAATCTTTTGGACAGCTTTTTCATGGTAGTCGTCAGTTGTCCGAATAAACTTGTCATTTGTAATTTCAAGTTTTTTCCATAGCTCTTTAATTTGGGCAGCCATTTGATCAACGTATTCTTGTGGCTTCATGCCGAGCTTTTCAGCCTTTTGTTCAATCTTAAGGCCATGTTCATCGGTTCCTGTTAAGTAGAATACGTCATAACCCATCAAACGCTTAAAACGTGCTTCCGCATCACATGCAATTGTTGTGTATGAATTACCAATATGGAGTTTACCAGATGGATAGTAAATTGGTGTTGTAATGTAATAAGTTGGTTTTTGTTCAGCCATATGAAGCCCCTCTTTCTAAGATATTACTAATTAAGATTTAACATTTAGTATAGCATTTTATTAGGGCTTGCTCCATTCTAAAACAGATCAAGCTGTTCTGGTGATTTGGGTGCCAATCCCTCGAATTCAATATTCATCATTTTTTGAAGACTCAATGCATTGGGTGCTGCATCTTTAGCTGAGTTATTGTTGAAGATAACACAGAGTTCTTTAGATTGCGGCTGCAAGGACTCAATTTGTTTTTTAAAGAATTGGAGTTCTTCCGTCGAATATCGATATAAAGTCCGCGTTTTCCGCCATTCTTTTCCTTGATTTTCCCATCCTTTGCGATTACGGCCATGAAGGCGCAGCATGGCTAAGTCGGGATTAGTTGTTGCAAGCACAAATGGTACTGACGTCGGCGTATTATGGGGTTCATCAGCAGCTACTAATGTAAAGTTGAGCTCACAACAGAAATCTAAGACTGACGGTAAAATTTCTTTCTTATACCAAGTTTGATTACGAAATTCGACTGCAATTGGCAAGTTTCCTAACCATTCCCGAATTAATCGTAAGTAAGAAAAGTCACGCACAGTTGCATCAAAATATGGAGGAAGCTGAAATAATATCGTCTTTAATTGACCAGCAGCTACCAAGGGGGAGATTGTCCGGCGATATTGTTGAAAGACCTGTTCTAATTCGCCACGTTCCTGGTTTCGCTGATGCAGTGTCATTTTCTGGTTAGCTTTAACGATAAACTGAAAAGTTGGAGGAACAGTAGCAAGCCAGTTTTGAATTGTTGCTATCTGAGGTAAAGCATAGAAAAAAGTATCCACCTCAACGACTGGAAAATGTTGAGCATACTCATCAAGCCTTACTGGGCGTTGTTCATCATGAATGAGTACTGGATGCTCTGTCCAAGTTGTCATCCCCATCGTTATTTTCATCTTTAATCCTCTCTTTCGTACCCCAAAATCCTCATCAAATTACTTAGCAAATTCTTATACACCACAAAATAAATCTATATTCATTTTTCAAGGACTTGAATCGTTGTTTTTATCGCTTTTATTCATTTTTGTAGTAAAAAGCGAACGGATTATGCATCATTTTCACCCATTAAAATGAAAGCGTTTCTCATACTTCGTTATTTCTCTAGGGAAAACGTTCAAAACATGTTATTTTACAAGTGAACAATATGAAAGGAGCGATCAGAAATGCTACTAAAGAACAAAGGTATTCGTCACATTTTTTATCAAGAAAAGGCTACTACTAAAAAGAAGGGTTCTCATTTAGTAGCACTCCCATTCAAAGTTGATGGGAAGGTCGTTTTCTTTGAATAACTACTGGAGCAAAAAGAAGCTGGAAATTGTCCTCAGACAACTGCAGCTTCTTTTTTATACTTTTAATTCATCAAAGAATTTTGTTGCGTCGTCTTGAACCATTTGAAAGTTAAAAGGAAATTGCAATAACTGCTGATTAACAGCAATCACCTTTGCGTTTGGATTGCGGTAATCTAGCAAGCCCGCAAATGGGTATACTTTCATCGAAGTACCCACAATCACAACTAAATCAGCTTGTTGCATTGCCTTGACAGAATTGACAATATCCTCTTGCTTAATTCCTTCATCATATAACACAATATCCGGACGCAAGGGACCATTATCCTTTTGATGCAAGCGACTATTCAAATATTCACTCACCGGAACTGTTTCATGACACTTTTCACAATAAACGTGGAAGAGGTTCCCATGAAAATCAATTAAGTGTTTTGTTCCAGCTTCTTCATATAAGTTATCAATATTTTGCGTTATAACTGTCGCGCGATCCTGTTGCGTCAACGCTGCCTGTTTTTGATGAATTACGTTAGGTTTTGCATCTGGAAAATATAAATTCTGCTTGCAAAATTCGTAAAAGCCTTCTGGATCACTAGCAAAATAACGGTGACTTAAATAATATTCGGCATTCCGATTTTGCGTATATAAACCGTTTGCTGACCTAAAATCAGGAATACCAGAAGCAGTTGAGATACCAGCTCCCGTTAGAAAGACAATATTTTTTGCGTCGTCAAATGTTTTTTGAATCGTCGCATCCATCTAACTCACTTCCTTACAATGTATGGAATGCTATTCTGTTCAAGAAATTCCTTCACTGGTTGATCATATATCTTCTTAAATTCTTCTGGCGCATTTTGAGCCGGTACCGGAAGAGTAAACGAATTTTGACCATCACTCCGCCGAAGACCAACATAGGCGCGCTTATCTGTCCCCCGTTCTTTCATATCAGAGTGATAGATTTCAAAAACTTGACGCATCTCTAAACGTAATTGCCGGGCACTTAATACCGGTGAGAGAGTTGTATATTCATTATTATGTAAGGCCGGTAAGCCCCATTCCTGCATTTGTTGATCAAACAAAGAATAAATCTTAACAATTGACCGGCGCATATCGAATGGTGACTTAATTGGCTTCTTTGTAATCTCAGCATACATCTTTTTTGCTGCAGCTAGTGCGAGAGGGTACTTTTCTGCCAAAGTTTTTTCATACTTTGAAATGTGATCACCATAAAAGACTAAGGCATCCAAAAGGGTTAATAACCTTAACGTCCGTTCATCATCTTCCTCTTTTTCCGGAGTTAATGTGTGTTCAATCCCCTTTAGATACTGCTCTTCAATCTCATCGGTAATAAAACCATGCTTACGTTGTTCTGCAACCACTACTCGATGCATGGCAATATTATACAAATCCGTTGACATAATCATCATCTGTTCATCGAGTTCCTTATCACCAAGAGATAGTTGGAAAAAGATTTGTGGAAACCCTTTTAGCAACATCAAAAGGTGCAATAACTCATGTGAAGCAGTGTAATTTGGGGCAGTCAAGTCAGTCACAATAATAACCAAGGCACCAGGAATAGTTTGTTGAGTTGCTTGGTCATGGCGAACGTATCCTGACTTGTCACCATGAAACTGAACAAAGACACTACCTTCAGGATATAGACTGTTAACCTGATCAAGGAGTGCTTGATTTTCTTTATTTAGTGTAATTCTCTCTTCAGTCATTAACTTGGTCCTTTCTGATCGTTGATAATATTTCTTTAGCAAGTGCTTGGTCAACATGTGATTGCTGCTTTAATTGAGCTACCACTAACGGTACTTCTGCTGGCGTAGCTCCGACACTTGCCGCTAATGAGCGATATTGGAGTTTCATATGACCAGCTTGAATCCCAGTAGTTGCCAATGCCCGCAAAGCAGCCAAATTTTGTGCTAATCCGACACTTGCTGTTACTGCTGCTAACTCTTCGGCGCTTTTAATTTGACTAATATGATAGTTTATCTTTGTCATCTTATTTAATCCAATTGAACCACCAATTACACCAACTGGTAAAGGAAGAACAATTTTTCCTACCAAGTAGTCGTCCTGAATTTCCCAAGTACTTAATCCTCGATATTGTCCATCACGAGCAGCATAGGCATGGGCCCCGCTTTCAATTGCCCGCCAGTCATTTCCACTGGCGATCACGACCGCATCGATCCCGTTCATTATTCCTTTATTATGGGTAGCTGCTCGATAAGGATCAACTTGTGCAAGATCACTAAGACGAGCAATTCGTTGAGCAACCTCTTTACCATCCATCTCCGGAGTTGCTAAGTATCGAAAATCAACTTTACAAGTAGCGGTTTGCAGACTCTGCGTTGCAAGATTGCTTAAAATTGCGGTAATAACATGGAAGCCCTGGTCTGTTAACCATTTTCCAACCGCTTCTGCCATCGTATTGACACTATTAGCGCCCATTGCCTGACAAACATCAATCTCCAGGTCAATGCTAATAAAGTTCCCAGGAGTACGAACTTTCATCGACTTCGCACCCCCACCTCGTGCCTGCATTGAGGGATGAGCCTGGTTAGCAATTGTTAAAATCTCATCTTGGTGTTCTAATAACCATGCTTTAACTGCTGCTTTATCGATCACATCATCTAACACAACTTGCCCCACTAATTGTCGGTCTTGCCGAGGAGCAGTAAATCCTCCCGACCTACTTACCCGGTGTGCACCATTGCTAGCAGCGGCTATGACTGATGGTTCTTCAATCACCATTGGTACAACATACGGACGATTATTTACGGTTATATTTAAGGCTACTCCTTCAGGTAAAGAATAATCAGTAATATAATTTTCGACTAACTCATCCCCTAAATCTGAACTTGTATTTGCTAATACTTGCTCTTCCATAGGGGATAGGTGACGAGCTTTTGCTAATTGTTGACGTCGATCATCGGCAGATAACTTATAAAAACCGTGTTGCCAATCAGTCATGATGTCGCTTCCTTTGATTTACATATTCAGTGATGATTCCTTCGCGGACACCACTCTCTGAAAAAATAACCCGGCCATCACTGTTGCGTTGCAAAAGGGTTACAAGAGGCAGCATTCCACCAATAATAATATCTGCTCGTTCCGGTTCTAGACCAGTCAGCCGT
Organism: Limosilactobacillus reuteri subsp. porcinus; assembly: GCF_036621895.1. Taxonomy (GTDB): domain Bacteria; phylum Bacillota; class Bacilli; order Lactobacillales; family Lactobacillaceae; genus Limosilactobacillus; species Limosilactobacillus reuteri_J. The sequence continues at coordinate 3,187 of NZ_LN887470.1, read as the reverse complement.
TTACGCTGGGCCAAGTTCCGATTTAATAATTCACGGTAAGTCGCAAATACTACTCGTGAGGAGAGTTGATACCCATGAATCGAACCGTTTCGGCGGTGATGGTGATGATAGGATTGAGTCATACGCGCCAAAGTCCGGTTAGCACCACCTAATAAAACAATCGGAACACGCGTTGCATATCGTAACCACGGAATCTTGGTCAATCGTTCATTCATGGCTACCTGAGCACGAAAAAGGTCAGCCGAACGAACATAGCCATTTAAGTGGTATTGTTCTGATAAATTAACAGCTCCCACCGGAATAGAAATCAAATTACGTGCTTTTCGCTGTTGCACCAATATCAATTCACAACTTGCTCCACCAACATCTAGAATCAAACAGTGGTTAAGTCGCAATGTCCGAACAACGCCTAGATAATCATAATAGGCTTCTTTTTTACCAGATAAAACTTGTAGATGAATACCGACTTCTTGTTGAACACGATTCAAAAACTCTTGACGATTTCGTGCTTGCCGAACTGCAGCAGTTGTGATCGCACGAACTTTAATATTGGGAATCTCTTGGTAGATTTTTTTAAATCGTTTTAGAGCCGCAATTGTGCGTTCAATTGCACTCTCTTGTAACATTTTTTCTCGTCCCATTCCCTCAGATAAACGTGTATTTTCTTTTACACGTCGAATTTCACGAAATCGTCCATCTGGAGCAATTTCTGTTATTGCCATTCGGGCCGAGTTTGAGCCGAGGTCTACAATCGCGAGGTTTTCCACCATTTTCACCTCCGCTTTAATTAATTATTTTTCGTATAAATACATCTCTTTTATGTTACCATGTTCTGCTATGGGAGACACGAAAAAAAACGGGGCTCAGGTAAAAACTTATTTTCCTAGCAGCCTCGCTTTTTTAGTTTATATTTTTAGCCAAAGTAGTTAATCCCGATTGCATCACGAACTTCTTTAAGCGTCTGGTTTGCAACCTCATTTGCCCGTGCTGAGCCTTCTTTAAGAACTTGATCAACATAATCAATATTAGCTGCATACTCTTCACGCCGCTTGCGAATTGGTGAAAGTTCAGCTTCAAGAACTTCATTTAAGTAGCGTTTAATCTTAACATCCCCAAGGCCACCAGCTTGGTATTGCTCCTTCAATTTAGCAACTTGCTCTTTGTCTGGATCAAAGATGTCAAGGTAAGTAAAGACAGTATTGCCTTCAACGTGACCAGGATCACTAACCTTGATATGTGTTGGATCAGTATACATCGACATTACTTTCTTTTGCACTGTATCAGCATCATCAGAAAGATAAATTGCATTGCCAAGTGACTTACTCATCTTTGCATTACCATCTAGCCCTGGAATCCGTCCTTGACCCTTTGGTGGGAATACCCCTTCAGGCTCAACTAAAATATCTTGTTGGTAAATCCGGTTGAACGTCCGCACAATTTCACGAGTTTGTTCAAGCATTGGTTCTTGGTCATCACCAACTGGCACTGTATCAGCCTTAAATGCTGTAATATCTGCTGCTTGGCTTACCGGGTAAGTAAAGAATCCAGCTGGCACACTTTCACCAAACTTCTTTTGCTTAATCTCAGTCTTAACAGTTGGGTTTCGGCGTAAACGTGCAACAGTTACTAAGTTAAGGTAGTGCATCGTTAATTCACTCAATGCTGGAATTTGTGATTGAACCAAAATTGTTGATTCCTTTGGATCAATTCCAACCGCCAAATAATCCAGAGCAACTTCATGGAGACTACGGCGGATTTTTTCCGGATCCCGGGCATTATCGGTCAATGCTTGTTGGTCAGCAATCATGATAAATGTGTCATATTTACCTGTATTTTGTAACTCAACCCGATTCTTTAACGAACCTACATAGTGTCCAATATGCAACTTACCAGTTGGTCTATCACCAGTTAAAATAACGTGTTTTTCTTCTGCCATTTTAAATTCCTCCTAAATTACAAAACGCCCTACTTAGTCGTATAAACTAAATAGGACGCTTTTCGCGCGGTGCCACCTAAATTGCAATCATTATTGCCGCTCATTGTGTATCTTGTTGTGACCATTTCGCACTTTGGGGACCTTTTCACCGACCGCCCCTCGCTAAGGCTCGCGCTACTTAATATAATTAATTTTAATCCAACTCCTGCTAAAAAGGCAAGACAATCCTGAATATGACAAGTATAATAATATTAAACGTCGAACAGGAGTGGTCTATATGCGCTCAAAAAGAAATAAAACAATCGATTTCACGCTGGAGGAAGCTTCACCTGAGCTCCTCAACCAAATTATTCAGCCTACTGATAATCTCCAGACAATATCCAATAAGATTATCAACGGGGATTCCTTCAAGGTAATGACTAAATTATCACCACACCAGGTTGATCTCGCCCTTATTGACCCTCCTTACAACCTTAATAAACAGTATGATGGTTTAAGCTTTAAAAAAATGTCCACAAGCCAATATCAAGCTTACACGCAAAAGTGGATTGACCTCTTAAAACCATTATTAAAAGAAAATGCTAGTATCTATGTCTTTTCTGATTGGGCAACCAGCATGGCACTTGCGCCGATCCTCGAAAAAAATTTTACAATTCAAAATCGGATTACTTGGCAACGAGAAAAGGGCCGGGGTTCACTGAAAAATTGGAAAAATGGGATGGAAGATATTTGGTTCTTAACCGCGAACCCGAGTGATTACACCTTTAACGTCGACCAAGTTAAGCAACGACGACAGGTGGTAGCTCCTTATCGTCAAGATGGGGTAGCTAAAGACTGGCAAGCTACTAAAAATGGTAACTTTCGGGATACAATGCCGTCTAATTTTTGGGATGACATTTCAATTCCGTATTGGTCAATGCCAGAAAATACTGGTCACCCTACGCAAAAGCCTGAGAAATTGCTGGCAAAAATTATCCTTGCCAGTTCTAATCCTAATGACTTCATTTTTGATCCTTTTGCTGGTTCCGGTTCGAGTTTAGTGACTGCCGCTAAACTTAACCGCCGTTATCTTGGAATCGAGCAAAGTCTTCTATATTGTGCATGGGGACAGTACCGACTTAATCAAATAAAAGATGATCCTAGCATCCAAGGCTACACTGATGGAGTCTTCTGGGAGCGTAATACCTTAGCAGTACAACGAAAGATTAAACGTCAACAAAGGGTAAGTGAAAAATAAAAAGAGGCTGGGAA
>NZ_LN887469.1:0-11386 GCF_036621895.1 Limosilactobacillus reuteri subsp. porcinus | reverse complement strand
ATTCATGAGTTATGTCACAGAAGAACAGCTTTCAACTTTTTTCTAATTTAAATTGACATTTCGGGAATAAAGATAAGGCAGACTGATGGAAATTATCACAGAAAAATTCCTTGTGGCTTTACTAAAATTGGTGAATTAACCCATTTGGTAGTTCAGAGTGAGCTAAACATAACAGATATTAGTATTGAAAAAGCCTTAGGGGAGATTATGGCTGATTTAGCCGTGCTCAACTCTCATGCCTCTATTATTACAGTTAATAAATAGTCTTAATAATATTAAAGTCCAGCATAGGGAGCATATTGTCGATTATACTTTAGTTGATTTTAATACTCTTTGTGATGATAAAGAAAAATAAAATAGTGAATAGTTTTACAATTGGTGGTTTATTTAAGCGGTATTTAGGAATGTCATTTTAACTCTGGACGAAATAATTTTATTTGTGGAATTGGTTATTAATATACAATTATAAAGAGAAATTCTATTTGCTGTTTATGGTGAAATTTAAGCGAGGTCGTTATGGAAACTTTTAAGAATATTATTGTTACAGGGGGAGCCGGTTTTGTTGGCTCCAACTTTGTTCACTATGTTGTTAACCACCACCCAGAAGTTGGACACATTACGGTTTTAGATAAGCTGACTTATGCTGGTAATCCTACTAATCTCGATGGCTTGCCAAAGGATAAAGTTGAACTCGTGGTCGGGGATATTTGTGATAAAGATTTAGTTGATCAGTTGGTAAGCCAAGCTGATGCCGTTGTGCATTATGCAGCGGAAAGTCACAATGATAATTCCTTGATTGATCCCACTCCGTTCATCCAAACTAATATTGTGGGTACTTCAGTTTTAATCAATGCTTGTCGCAAGTATGACGTTCGTTACCACCATATTTCAACGGATGAAGTATATGGGGATTTACCATTACGAGAAGATTTACCCGGTCATGGTGAAGGGAAAGGAGAAAAGTTTACTCCCGAATCACAATACCGGCCATCAAGTCCTTACTCTTCATCAAAGGCTAGCTCTGACTTGTTAGTACGGGCTTGGGTCCGGTCATTTGGCTTACGGGCGACGATTTCCAATTGTTCCAATAACTATGGTCCTTACCAACACATTGAAAAATTCATTCCACGCCAGATTACTAATATCTTGAGCGGCATTCGGCCTAAGCTTTATGGATCCGGCAAGAATGTCCGCGACTGGATTCACACCAATGATCATTCTCAGGCAGTTTGGGATATTTTGACTAAGGGGAAGATCGGTGAAACTTACCTGATCGGGGCCGATGGTGAAAAGAACAACAAGGAAGTTCTGGAAATGATCTTAGAGTTAATGGACCAACCTAAAGACGCTTATGACCATGTTAAGGATCGTCCAGGACATGATTTGCGGTATGCCATTGATGCAACAAAGCTGCGGACAGAATTAGGTTGGGAGCCAGAATTTACTGATTTCAAGACTGGTTTACAACACACAATTGATTGGTATACCAAACACCAAGATTGGTGGAAAGATGAGAAAGCCGCGGTTGAAGCAAAATATGCGAAAAATGGTCAATAAAAGATAAAAAGAGTCGTGTTATTCTCAAATTTAAGGAATGCACGACTCTTATTTTAAAGGACAACAGAAAATTAGGATATTGAGAGCTGTTGCCAAATATTGATTATATCATCAATTTTAAGTAAATAACGAAAATTTTAATTTAACGGTCAATAATTACTGAACTTGCTAAATAAACATGAAATTGTATATAATTTTAAGCAGTCCGATATCACTGATCTAGCCGTTGTAAATGAAAAGATTAGCGCCCTTAAGCCGAAAGTAATCTATCATTGTGCAGTTGATAACGCAGAAGATGTTGCCAAAGACTTCAATTGGCAAGTAAACGTAGACGGTACGCGCAATGTTGTAAAAGAGTTGGCGCTAAGATGGTTTACATCAGTATCGATTATGTCTTTGATGGGACCAATGAAAGCGAGTATGAAGTTGATGCGCCCACTAATCCACGAAATGAATATGGTAAAGCTAAACTTGCCGGTGAAAAAGCAATCCAAGAAACATTAGCTGATTACTACATCATTCGCACATCCTGGGTCTTTGGTAAATATGGCAAGAATTTTGTCTACACGATGCTTCGTCTGGCCAAAGACCATGATAAGTTCACCGTCGTTAACGATCAGTTTGGTCGCCCAACATGGACTAGAACGCTGGCCGAATTTATGACATACTTAGTCGATCATAATCAGCCATTCGGTACCTACCAACTATCTAACGAGAATAGTTGTTCCTGGTACGAATTTGCCACCGAGATCTTAAAGGATAAAGATGTTGAAGTCACTCCCGTTGATTCTTCAGCATATCCGGCCAAAGCTTACCGCCCTCGCCATTCAGTTATGAGCTTGAAGAAGGCGGAGAGCACGGGCTTTGAGATTGTGGACTGGCAGACTGCGTTAGATGAGTTTATGGGAGAAATTAGAAGGATGCGAGAGACCGAGAAAAACTTCTAATCCAAAGCAAAAACCGGATGATGAATTTTCGAAGAAGTGCAAGCTCTTCAATGTAAATATTATAATCTTTCTTACTCTAAACTAATTTATTACATTGAAATTGATGTAGAATAATGAAGAATAAGCTTATATAGTAGAGGTGATTAATTGTGAATCAAATATCAAAGGTGGCTGGAATAAAAGTAAAGGGGAGAATTTTCTCTGAACAAACCATACTGCAATTACTAGGGTATACAAAAAAGGGAAATAAATGTACTTCTAGGTCATCTTTAATATATGGAGAAAACGGTTCCGGGAAAACTACTATTTCAAGAGCTTTTCTGCAGGCATCTGGTAAGCAACAAGATTTAGAAAAGGCAAATTTTGTTGATAAAGATGGTCTTGAAATTGATTTAGAAACTAAGAATGACAATGTATACGTTTTTAATGAAGACTATATAAATTCAAATATTCGTGTAAAGGGGGAAAGTTTAAATTCGATAGTTATTTTAGGTGAGCAAAAGAAAGTTGACGATGAACTTAATGAGGTAATCGAAAAAGAGCAAAAACCCTTAGAAAAGAAGATAGAGCAACAAAAAAAACAACTGGAAAAAATGAATGATGCCACTAATGTTAATTCAGAATTGTATTATGTTAAGAGAATAGAAAAATCGCTGAAAGGAGATTATAACTGGGCAGGAAGAGGAAGAGAAATAGTGGGCCAAAAAAATAATGTTCGTGTTACTAAAGAAAGGTGGATGAAAATTGCTAGACTATCGCCATCTGAGTCAGATACAGAGCTTAAAGAGAACCTAGATAAGGGATTAGACAAACTACGTAATATTAGAAAAAATGCTAATAACAGTAGTTATATCCAGACAATTCCTACCGAGTTAGTGAATAGTCTAAAGCAACAAGTGATTAAAATATGTGGGTTATTAGAAAGAAAAATAGATGAACCCTTTCTTAATGATAAAGAAAAAGCAATGGAATTAGCGATTAAGGCTACAGTCGAAGAACAAAATTTACATAAAACCATCGATTACTTTGGCAAAAAGGATAAGCATTATTGCCCATTTTGTTTGCAACCGGTTTCGGATGAGTACATTAATGAATTAGTTAAAAATGTTGAAGCCTTTTTGAATGATGAAGTAAAAAAACATGAATCAGAACTAACAAGATCAAAAATGGATTTGTTAAACATTGATTTTAGTGGCTATGAGAAGTTAGATCCATCGGCTTGTAAGTCTTGTGAAGACGACTTAAACAAATTAAATAGGGAAATTGAAAAAATTAATGATAGGATTGATGAAAAACTTCGCAGACCGTTTATTCCATTAAGTCTAAATATAGATCAGTTTAATTTTACATTTCATAATTTTATGGAAGAGTTAAATCATGCTAACGAACGTATAGAAGATTTTATAAAGCAGTCAGCTCAGATTGAAGAGTTTAAAAATCGGTTATATAAAATAAATGATAAAGTGGCGCATTTTGAAATTCTAGAATACTACAAGGAATATACAAGGAAGTCACTTGAAAAGAAACGATTAGAGAAAAATAAAGAAGAAAATAGTGAAAAACTAAATCAAGTTAATAGAAAAGTTAGCACATTAATAGAAAAGAAAAAGAGTATAGTGATAGCAGTATCAGAAATAAATGATGCTTTGCAATATATTTTCTTTTCAAAGGACAGACTTAGTATTAAAGTACAAAATGATAATTATGTTTTATATTCAAGAGGAAGACCGGTACTACCAGGTAATGTGTCAGTAGGGGAGCGAAACATTATAGCTCTATGCTATTTCTTTACTAGCCTTTTGAAAGATAAGAATAAAGATGAGGCGTACAGTGAGCCATCGATCATTGTAATTGATGATCCAATATCTAGTTTTGATATGGAGAATAAGGTTGGTGTTATTTCGTATCTTAGATATGAATTAGAAAAAGTTGTGCAAAATGAGGAGACAAAAGTAGTTATTCTTACCCACGATTTACAAGTTTTTTTTGATGTCGAAAAAATATTTAGTGAATTATTCTCTAACATGAATAAAAAAAACATTGTAGAATACCGACTTAACAGTAATAAATTGGAGGAATTAGAGAATAAAAATGAATATACATTAATGTTGAATGACATATATAGCTATGCGAATAGTGAAGAGGGAGTTAATGAAACAACAATTGGTAATGAAATGAGAAGAGTATTAGAAGCATTTTCAACTTTTCTGTATAGAGAGGGGATTGAAGCTGTATCAACGAATGAAGATATTTTGAAATGCTTATCTTTAGATGAGAGAAAATACTTTAAAAACAGGATGTATCGATTAGTATTGCATGGTGAAAGTCATTCTGAAGAAAAAATAAAAACAATTGACGATTTGAACTTTTATCAGTTTATATCGTCAACTGAAAAAAGAAGAACTGCGCAAGACATAGTGTGTTTTATATACTCTTTAAATAAAGAACATTTGCATGCTCATTTATGTCATCATGACAAGGGTAAGTATCAATGGAAAGAGGTTCAAAGAACTATTAAAAATTGGAGAAAAGAAAGAGAGTTTATAGAAGTTAATTAGTAAGCAGTCCGTATCAACCACGTCTGAAAATCACACCCAAATCACTGGAAAAGGTATTCTATAACATCTGGTATTGATATGGAGATATTACTTTCTATACCAATACCAGATTTTTTGTTTTTAAACTAAAAAAGAGGCTCCCCCTCTGATACAATGAAATCGCCAAATCACATAGTAAAGAAGGTAACCTCCATGGATAATGACACAAGAACTCTTCTCAATTTAACAGACCCTCATTTAAATTTTCCTCATCATTGGCTTAAATATAAATCAATTAAAAACGTTCGGGTGGCACAAATATCCTGTACCCTTTCTTATATTCCGCGTGCTTGTCCAAATTGTGGCGTTATTAATCATGGACAAATCTTAAAATATGGTTTTTATCAAACTAAACACAAATATGGACAATTTAGGGCTCAACCATTAATGTTGCTTGTTAATACTCAACGTTTTCAATGTCCTGACTGCCATACAACATTTAATGCGACTAGTTATCTTTTTGAAAAGCAACGAACAATTAGTCGTGATTTAAGGCGTGAAATTATTCTTCGGTTAACGAGAATTCAAACAATTAAAGATATTGCCCATGATTTGTTTATCAGTGAAGCTTCGGTCCAGCGGGTCCTTTTGGACCTCGCTGATCAATACAAGCCGAATTTAAACTATCTACCGGAAACACTATGTATTGATGAATTTAAATCAATGCGGAGCGCTAAAGGTAAGATGAGTTTCATCGCCGTTGATGGTGATCGGAGTTGCTTATTTGAGCTCCTTGAAGATCGGCGATTACGTAGTTTATTTAAGCATTATCAACAGTTTACACGTGCTGCCCGTTGCCGGGTAAAATATCTGGTAATGGATATGAACGCTGCTTATGATCAACTAGTTAAAACCGTTTTTCCTTGTGCTCAAATCATCTATGATCGCTTTCATATTGCCAAACACCTTAATGATACGATGGCGAATTCATGTCTTCAATCGTTTGCGAAAAGGTGATTCTGCGGAGCAGAAACAAGCTCGGCGCCTTAAACGTTATTGGCGGCTATTTCTTCAAGATCGGGAAAATTTAAGTACAAAATTTTATTATGAAGGACGTTATTTTAATCGTGTTGTCAATTCTGTTATGCTCTTAGACTTAATGTTAGCGTATGACCGGGAGTTAGGAGCTACCTATAATTTTATCCAATCCTTGAAGCGTGCTTATAATCAACGTGATTTTACAACTTTCTTTCAATTACTTAAACTTTGGCCAGACAGTGTTAGCCATTATACAATTCACCGGTGTCGGGTTTTAGCGCGCTATAAAGAGGGAATTAAGCGTGGCTTTGAGACGAAGTTCTCAAATGGTCGAACCGAAGGGATTAATAATCGAATTAAAACTATCAAACGAGTTGCCTGTGGTTATCGTTACTTTACGGCATTTAAAACGCGGATTTATTTAATTATTGGCCACCAAATTCAAACTAACTAAAAAGAACCGCCACGAATGACGGTTCTAATTAGACCAATTTAATTGGCGAAGATTCATATTTGCGTATCAACACTACTTGACGTAGAGCCAAAAATTGTTGATACTCAACACGGAAGTAATTACTTTTTTTAATTACAAATGGCATAATAAAAGAAATTTGATGATAGGGTGTGAGTATATGGATATTACGAAAACTAGAATTCAAGGAAATGCATTAGTAGTAACGATTCCTAAGTCACTAGGTGTTGAGCCCGGTACAGAATATCGGTTCAGTAAAGAGTCTGATGGTTCATTGAAATTAACACCAACTAAAAAAGTACCCGAAACCATGGCTGAACTTTTTAAGGGATGGCATGGTAAATACGAAATACCAACTGATTTGCAAGATTGGGATAGCAATGATCCAGCAGGTCAAGATTTGTGGTAAAGGCGAATGAAGCTACTAAACTAAAACGAAGAAGTATTATTTATATTAACTTTGATCCTTCGGCAGGAGCAGAAATTCCAAAGCGTCGCCCAGCTGTGGTAGTTAGTAATGATATTCTTTCAGAAACTTCACCTTTTGCATGGGTAGTTCCTATTTCGCATGGCACTTTTAATGGTGAAGACTATCCTTTACACGTCCAATTAGATAATCGCACACAGACAAATGGAACAGTTTATGTTGAACAATTAAAATCGTTTGACTTTCATCAACGCAAATGGCAATTTGTAGAAACAATGCCGGCTGATTTGTTTGAAGAAATCCAGAAAAAGGTTCAATTAGTGATTAAATGAGATTGTAAATACGGGAAATGAACGCAAAAGAATTCAGTTTATTTTTTCATCATAGAAACTATATTTCACAATCTTCTTTTGAACGTATGTTTGTATGGAAGAACTTTTTATGATAGCCTGTTTAAGAACATATGTTTTGGGAAGCGCGCTTAAACACAAATTGTGAGGCGTTTATAATGAGTGTGAATAACAAGTGTTTAACTGATGAGCAGATTCAAGATGCGTATATTTTCATGGATGGTACTTTTAATAAGAGTAAAGAATTTGACCATGGTTTGTTTAGTGAATGGCTTATTTTAAAAACAATACTTGATGATGAGTATGAAGAAGAAATAGAAGTTGCGAAAGTCAATCTCTATCTTTTTAATAGTAAGCAAGTTGATTTCTATGAGGCTGCTGATAGTATTGATGGACATCAAGAGTTTATAGCATCTAAACTATTAAATGTATTTCAGATTGATCCTTTGAGTAGAATTGCAATTATTGATAATTTGTATGTTAATAGTGAAAACACTACAGCTAAGACAAAAATAAAGCTATTAAATGAACAAATTTTACCTTATTTATATGACTGGGGATTTGAGTATGCAGCGTTCTTAAATGCAAGTATCTGTTACGAAGGTAGCCGTTTAGAGCAAGAAACAACTGATAATGCATTTGAGAATGAAATACCGATGATTCGAGAAATTGGTGAGTCAGAAAGATGGGGAGAAGGAGTTAATCTTGTTGATTTAGAGGAATACAAGAGCTGAATTATATATTTTCTTTTATCCAACAAGCAAACAGGACAGGAAAACATAAAGATATTCTCTTGGTGCGTTGTAATTAATCTCGTATTCCTGTTCTAGCTTATTTAAGCGGTAATCTAACGTCGAGCGATGAATTTGAAGGGCAAGAGCGGTCTGTTTCTTATTCTCGTGATTTAGAAGGAAGAGTTTCAATGTTTTGAATAGTTCTGAATTTTCTTTTGCTAGTTTTTGTATTTGGGGACTTAGATAACTATTCAAAGACTGATCTTGGCGGATATGATCAAGAAGATCTAGAGTAATGTAATCATGATATTGATTAAACGTGTTTGCTTCCCCCAGTCTTATTGCCTTGACTGCTTGTTGATAGAATTGATTAAACTGGTGCAGATGAGTAAACGAATTGCTCAGTCCTGCACTGGTTTTATTTCTAATTAAATAAGGGGCTAACTCTTGCATAATCGTTTTGGTGATGACCGGACTGCTATTTTCCACCATATAAACATTGTAATCATCATAGTGGAAACTGATAAACCTTGTTAGAATCGTTCCTAAGGGTTGAATATTAGTTGTTGGAGCCTTTATACATAACACACTTAATGGTCGTTTTAGTTGATGAGGGTCAAATTGGAGACGATTTTTAATCTCACTGACTGAAATGTTTGGCCGCGCTAAAATATCACGAAGCAAACCCTCAAGATTGTTTCCTTGTGATTGATAGGGAAAGTTATGCAGTCCGACTGTTGCTGAAATTTTATCAATCACTGATTCGATCGTTGATTTGTCCTTTTCAAAGTTAGGACGATCAACAATAACAATGACAAGATAGAAGTGATCTGAATTCCGCAAACCGATCTTTTGCAAATAGAAAGGTTGGTTAAAATCAGTGAATCGATACTCCTTTCCATTACCTTCTCTTATTGAATGCACTGCTTGCACTAAATGTTCATTTGCGTTATCTGCAACCCTAATATATCCTGCCTCAACGGTTTTTAACCAATCATCTGAGACTAGCCTGGCTTTTCCTTCACTGTGGCCGAGGAGTTTTAAACTGGAATCAAAAATCAAAAGCGAATTTGTTATCTTTACTTGAATAACCTGTAAAATTCTTTGAACAGGATGCTTATATGAAAGGGCATCGGCTAACTGATTTTCCCATCCTAAGTAGTTAATAATTTCTTTTTGTAACAAATTTAAAAGTGCCGCTGGAGTCCGGGTAGTGCGGATCCACGATTGTTGCTTATTACTTAACGATTTAGGACTAATTATGATTTTACTTACCATTTTATTACCTTGATATATCTGAAATGCAGAGCCAGCTAACTTAAAATTTAACGGGCTAATGTCTAATTCTCTTAATGAGTTAGTTAAATGATAATCTTTTGCGACTTTACTCACAATATGTTCTAGTTTCATCTGTTTTCTCCTACATAATGTAGTAATTTTTAGGAAATAATTACTGCTTTATTAATGATGATATATGAATTTCTTTCTATTATACTTTAAAACATAATGTGAAATAAACCACAAAGTAATTATTAAGATGGAGGATTAGTAAAATGAAGAAATTAATTGTTACAGGTATAGATGGTAACTTAGGGAGAGTGGCGGCTAAAGAAATTCAAAAATTAGTTCCAGCTGAAAGATTAATCTTTTACAGCTACAACGAGGATGCGCTCAAACCTTATGAAAAAGTTGGCATTGAAACTCACCAAACTGATTTTAATCATGCAGAAGGGTTAGGGGATGCGTTTAAGAATGGTGAAAAATTGCTATTAATCTCTATGCCGTTTGTTGGTGCTAAACGTCAGGCTGCGCATAAGAATGTTGTCGATGCAGCTAAAGAAGCAGGTGTTGACCAAATTATTTATACTTCCTTAGTCAATGCTGATGATCCAACAAATCCAAGTGTTGAAAAGAAAGATCATATTTATACGGAAAATTATATTAAAGATAGTGGTCTAGATTACATCTTCTTACGCAATTCGCAATATGCCGAAGCAATGATCACTAACTATTTCACCTATGTCAAGGGCGATGGTGTTTTGAAGAACAATCAAGGGGATGGCTTAATGGCTTACATCTCCCGTCAAGATTGTGGTAAAGCGGCGGCTTATGCGTTAGTTTCTAATGATTATCACTCTGCAATCTTAAATATTAACGGGGCAGAAACAATGACAATTAGCAAATTCATTGAAATTGGTAATGAAGCTACCGGGAACAATGTTAGTTACCAAGAGATTACCGATGAACAAAATTATGCTATTTTTGATGCGATGGGTGTTCCTTGTACAACTGATGGAAAGTTCAAGAAAGACTCTGAAGTACCATTCTCAAGTGATGGGATGGTAACGTTTGGTCAAGCAATCCGTGAAGGAAAGATGAGTTTGAAAACCGATGATTTTGAGAAGCTCACTGGTGATCAACCCTTAACCGTTAAATACATGTTTGAACACTCGGACGACTTCTAAATTGGCGCCCGGCACTCACAGGATAAGTAAGTTAAATCTGAAATAATATTGCTAAGGTCAATCAGCGTAAATACGTTGGTTGATTTTTTTAGTTCTGAACTCGCAAAAATAACAGTAATGTATAGTAATTATTCGAAAGTATAGATTTTATGCTCAAAAGTATGGTAAAATTATTCCGAATATATGTTCGGTAACTGGGTGCTGTTTGTGGATACGATTGAAATATTAAGTGAAACTATCTCGTTAATTAATCAGCTTTATTTGAATTATAATCAAATATATTTTAGTGGACATCCAAAGATCTATAAAATGAATAAAACATCATGTACAGATGCATTAAACGAAGAGATATTATTCACCATTCCAAAATATCTGGATTTACTAAATCAGTATAAACTTAATGAAATTAATACCTCTCCGTGGGAGTTACAGATTTGGGATATTCAGGATGAAGAGCAAAATAAAAAACTACATTCTGATCATGTCATGAAAAGCAACGAGATAATATTCTAAAAGAAGGAGGCAATAAGTCATGATTCAATTAGTCGAATTAGTTACAGTTGATAATGAAGATTTGGCCTACCACTATGGTTCGGATAACGTAGACGAAGTGTTTGAACATGAAAGATTCTTTAATAAACTGATTAAAGATATTCCATTGTCGTTTAGTTCGCATATTCTTGCTACAGAAGATGCTTCATTTGATTCTTTGTGTGAAAAAGATCCATATTTTAAGCGGTTTATTGATTATCATGATTTAAACCTTTTTATCCATAAATTTGCAAGAATACCCCTACTTCTATAAGTAGGGGATGAATCGCTCTCTTAAAGCACGTTAGTGCTTTTTCTTTTGTTCTAT
>NZ_LN887468.1:0-9092 GCF_036621895.1 Limosilactobacillus reuteri subsp. porcinus | reverse complement strand
GCAAATTTATGGATAAAATGAAGGTCTTGACTATCTGCCGTCACATATTGTTCATCAATTTGCTGGTTTGAAGGGGTATAACCAGCAACTAGTGGTGAAACAACCGGTGTAAAGTGATCGCTTACTGGTTCCCATGACTCCCAACTAGTTTTACCTGTTACCTGATCTGTTAATCCATCGCGGGTAAAGACGATCGGAGCTGCTATTCCGCCCTCAACAAACTCATAGCGAATATCTTCATTAATTATTCGTTGCTCAGTAACCTTTTCTGTTCCATGAGTTAAGTGAACAATTACATTTAAGTCATAGTCAGCAAATGTAGCTGGCAAGGTTTCCTGACTAACCAGTTTATAGCCAAGCTGCTCATAATGGGCACTGACATTTTGATAGTCTTCACGCATTGCAAGTGGTAATTGTTCGTCAGCATAGCCTGATCCTAATCGCGCATGATTAATAAGGGTTAGCCCTGTCGCATCATCAATTACGGAATAAGTAATTTCATGAGGTTCAGTTGTATAATTTACCGTCACTTCAATCGGCTGTTCGCCCTGGGTAGCAAGCTCATTAGCAACTACTGTTTGATCTGGAGTATAACCCTTAATTGATGGTGAAATTACTGCCGCAAAACTCGTTGGATCACTTTCAATTACTGATTGACCATCCTTAATCGTTTCCGACTGCAAGACTTGCCACTCGCCCCGGTTAACTTCTTTCGTAACCTCATTTGTTGTTAATAAACGAGCAAAAGTGACTACTTGTTGAACATCAGGAGCAGCGGTTTCACCCTTTCGTGGACCATTTGCATATACATAATGAATGGTCCGTAATGATTGCACCTGTTCTTCTTTTGATGTAATCCGCGGTTGATAATATACTTTGACACTTTCACTTGGCACTAATGCAGTTGGGTGACCATCTGCCACAACTGGATACGGATTGCCCTTTGTATCTTCCGGAGCCGCATATCCATACTTTTGCAAGTCTGGATTTGGTGATGCTGGCCAACCGCCTCTTTCTAACTTCCATGCTTGATCAGCATTAGCGAGTGGGATTTCAACCAGGTAATTGCCATTCTGATCACGTTGTTGGTTCAGCGTATAACCAATAATTGGTGGTGAGGGCCAGCCACAATTGCTTGCCGGGCAAAGGTAGCCTGTTGGATGACCGGTTCAGTAACGCCCTCAATCATTATCTGTTTATCCGTAGTGCGGTCATAATAGGTAATCGTCCGCGTGGTTGTTTGATGTTCCACCTGTAAGCTATTCTTCATCAAGATATGAACAACTACATTTTGGTCAATATGGGTAAATTTGCTTGGCAGCTTATCTTCACTCACAACCGTGTAGCCCAATTGCCGATAATGATCAATCGCTCCTTGATAAGCAGCGGTTGCACTTGCCGGTAATGCTTCATCTGCAAAGCCACTTGTTAAGGATTGGTGATCAACTAGTGTCTTATCATCGGTATCATCAATAATCGTATAAGTAACTGCATTAGGAGCAGTCTTATATTCTACCGTGACCGTAATATCGGGATCGTCCGGTTTAGCTTGCATGGCCGCGACCGTTACTTGGCTCGGCGTGTAGTAGTCGATTGCCGGTGAACTAACAGCGGAGAATTGATCGTCCTTAGTAGTCCATTCACCTACTTTTGTTTCACCAGTTACTTGATTAACCTTCTTAGGGCGAGTAAATGTAACTTGTTGATGAACACTTGGAGCAGCGACTTCACCTTTTCGTGGTCCATTCACATAAACATAATTAACTGTCCGCTTGACCGGCAATTCTTCGTTAGTGACAATTACTTTTTCTGGATAAAAGGCTTTTACTTCTTCATCCCCAGACAAAGCAGTTGGATGGCCTTCTGCAACAAGTGGGTAAGCTTGACCATTTGCGTCTTCAGCCAGTTCATAGCCTTTTTCTGTCAAAATCGGATTAGTCGAAGCTGCCCACTCACCAGTAGCAGGAGTCCAGGCCTTGTCACCATTAGTCACTTCAATAAGATAATTGCCACGATTGTCCTGTTTGCCATCAAGGTTGTAGCCAAGAAGGGAACCATCCTGACCACTAATTACCGCTTGCCGGGTGAATTTAACCGCTTGCTTAACTGGCGGAATATCAAGCTGTTTTCCAGTATCTTTGTCATAGTACGTAATTGTTCGCGTAACGGTCCGTTCTTCGCTATGCAGTTGATTTCGTTTAGCAACATAGATTGTTACGTTTTGGTTAACGCTCGAGTTGTCATCGAAAGCAGCGGGTAACTTATCGGCAGAAACTAGGTAATAGCCCTTATCTTGATACCCTTGGATTACCTGTTGATACTTAGCAGCAGTATCAGTTGGCAATGGTTCATCACTTAAGCCGTTCGCTAATGGGATCTGATTTTCTAAGACTTTTTGAGTATCTTTATCAATGACAGTATAGGTAAGTACTTGTGGGTCGGCTACATAATAAACAGTGATATCAGCATCTGGTGAATCATGTTTAACGGTTATTGCAGCAATTGCTTTAACCGGATTGCCGCCTTCATCGACCGCGTGGTAACCAGCAATTACCGGAACATCCACGGCCGCAAATGTATCATTAGCAGGTGTCCAGGCAAGCCATTGACCATTATCATTAATCCGGGCAAAGCCTAACTTAGTTGTATAAGTTGGCACTGCTTCCTTGCCAGTGTCTTTGTAGAGATAGTGGATTGTTTCTTTAACTTGCTGGTTTTCAACATTATTTACTTTTCCAGTTAAAATCCCACTGTTACTAGTAGTATCATTCCGATAAACATATGGCTGGAGGTAATAGCCCGCTTCCTGATTGACTAGTTCTTGTCCCTGCTCGTTAGTAACAGTCAATTTCCATGGATGCTACTCAAGATAACTTTGTAAAGCGGTATCCTTTAAAGCCACCCCTTGATAGTAACCCTTGGTAAAAATTTGATCTGCATTGGGGTCCTTAATATTAGCAGGTGGTAGCACGCCGCTTAAATCTTTTGGGCGCCAGCTAATTAGGCCAATGCCAGTATCTTTTCTAAAACCAGCATAGTCGTCCGCAATCGTTACATCATAGGTTCTCGTTAAGCCATCATTAGAGTCTGTGCTTTTAACTGTAATTGCCGGAGCCGTTGTGGAGATCATTTTGCGGGTAACATAGGTATTAGAGGCATCAATAACGGGGTCCAGGTCATAATTCTCGTAGTGGGAAATAATGCTCTTTTCAAGTGCATTTTTAACACCTGCAGCACTAATGAACTGGTAATCAACCTGATCATTGGCAGCAGGTTTAGTAACGGTAATCGTAAAATGCTTTCCTAATTTAACCCCGCTTTCACTCTGAGCAGCAAGGGCAACTGTTTCTTCATGATCAGGATAACGAACAGCTTCATCACCGATACTCCACGTCTTGGTTTGTTGATTATAGTACCAAGTATGAACAGCATACTCACTACTGCTTTGTGGGATAATAGTTTGATTAAAGTTATCAGCAGGCTTTACCTGAGCCTCAACTGGAATCTTAAAACCACTAGTAAACCGGCGATTGCCAATTTGAATGTCGTTTTGTGGAACGAGCATTGTTGGTGCCGTTGCTGTACTGGAATAAAGATGGAAATAGCGAGTATCCAACGGTGCCTCATCCAGGTTAAAACCAGTAATATTGTGCCACGTCAAGTTAAAATGCAAGCGTGCCAAAGAAAGGTTATTCTTACCGTACTTAGTCTTAATATTTTCTAGCTCATCATTGAAGACAATCTGGTAGGAATCGTTGGACCCGCCATTCCCGTTGCTACCAAGGGTATTATTATTTTGTGATGCTTCCCAGGTTACATCTTGCAGATCCTTAACAACTTGTGATTTCGGGCTGCTAATGGCATATGATCGATTATTAGCAGCAACCGGCCGCATATAACCAATTACCGTTGAATAGCTTTCCCCACTAGTAGCTTGATAGTTAATGTTAATTGGCATTGTTTGACTTGCCCCACCCCCATAGGACAAGATGTGTTGCTGATCATTAGCCGTCAGCTGATATGGAATTCCCATGGAAACATTAATGTAATTTCCCGATTTGATCTCATGGTTAGCAATGTCAAGGTCAAGATCAAAGGCCAGATTAGTCCGGCCAGTATGATCAGTCCCGTTTCCCTGTTCAGATGCTGCTTTAACATTTGTTACCGTATAAGCTGTTTCATCAACCGGTGTCGTTGGTGCTAGCTCCTTACTAGTTGATGTCGTTGTATTGATATTTGATTGGCTCTCATTTGTGGAAACAACAGCTGGTAGTGTTGTTTGAGCAGCAGCCGGCTGGGGCGTTATTCGATTAGCACTTGTATCAGCTTGGGCGGTCTCACCATTAAGGCCAAGAGCAATACTTGTTCCCAATAAAACCGATACTACCCCAACACTAAGCTTTCGTAAGGCAAAGCACTGCGTTATCGGCATATTCTTTGTCAACCGTTCAACCTGATTATTCTTTGCAGTCAATATAAACTTCTCCTAAAATTAACCAGTAAAATTTTACTGATCAACTCTTTAATAAAAAAGGTTAACTATTAATCAATAGGAAAAATATAGTAAAAATTTTACAAGTAATTTCTATTGATCGATGGTTGATAGATGTGGCTTAAGCATCAATTAACAAACATAATAAAACAATCCAATTATAATTACAAGCTGATAAATGATTTAAAATTAGCATACAAAAAACTGCCTTACAACACCACTATTGTAAGACAGTTTTTTTAGACAATGCATCGAGTATTACTGTAAGTAATTAAGCAAGCATTGCATAAGCGTTAAGTCATTGCAATAAACCCTTGCTCTCCGCATTGTTATAATAATTATCATGTGATAAATTTTATAATTTATCCACACTTATAGAATAACAGGATTTAGATAAATTTCAATACATAAGTTGATGTTTTTCGCCGTTTTTAGGCCCTTTTGCGGATTTTGCTGGCTCTTAATGCTGATAAATAAAGTTTTCTATCCCATTGTTTCAGAAATGTTAAATTTTGATTTCGATTGTCATTAATAGAAAGTTTAAGTATTTACCAGTAATCATTGGCTGGCTTGTATTTATCAATTGATATGAAGATCCTCTTCTCTATGCAAATAAAAAACGAGGATCAAAGAGTTTATACTTCTTCAAATCCTCGTTTATCTTAATTTTGATGATATTTTTCAACTGCCGTAACTAGCTCTTCCAACGATTGGCTCCCAAAAATAACTGGGTCATCATTAATCATCGTCGCTGGAACACTCATAATCTTCTTTTCTTTCCGTAATTCTGGGAAGTGTTGCAGATCAATCATCGTGGCAGTAATTCCCGCATTCAGAGAAGCCATCCGTTGACAAGCCGCAACAACATCAGGACAGAAATGACAAGTTAAGGAAACGCCAATCCGAATCTTAGTCGGCGCAAGTTTCTTAATTCGTTCTACCATTTCTGGTGCAATTGTTTGTCCAGGACCGGCAACGTTGTAGACACCTAGAACTAAGGAGTTTAATTCGTGACCAGTTGGAATCCCCGCATAATGTAAGCCAGTATCATTACCATCCGCATCAAGCAAGCGCAATTGTGGTAAGTACTTTACGTCCGCTGGTGCCGGCTTAGTCTCCATCTGCAGGTGCTGATCAAGAGATGCAAATTCTTCAACAAAGCTAACTAACTGATTGCTAAGCTCTGTCCCATTGGTTAACACTTGGAGTTTAATATCCTTGGTTAAGCGGGCAAAGATTGGTTGTAACTGTTGGTCAATCTCGGCTGGCAGCCAGTTTCCTTCATGCGGCGTGGTGTTTTCTTGTTGACTAAGTTCGCTCGTTTGTCCCACGGTCTTAGCAGGCTTTTTGTTAGTTTCTGCATGAATCGGGATACCTTGCTTTTCCTTTTGCAAAATAATGTATCGTTCTGCAGCAGTAGAAGCAACCGCCCCATCGGATGCAGCTGTCACGATCTGGCGAAGATTTTTATGGATAACATCCCCAGCAGCATAAACGCCATCGATGTTTGTCTTACCATTTTCATCCGTCATGATATAGCCCCGATCATCCAAATCAAGGATATTAGCTAATGCTTTCGTTGCTGGTTGCGTACCAATATAAATGAACATCCCAAATGTCTGGTCACCATCATCAACATGGTAAACCGTCTCTTCGCCAGTCTTATTATTGACCAAGGTAGCAGTAGTAAGGTAATCATCCCCACTAACTTCCTTTACCTCAGTATTGTATTCCACACTGACTTTAGGATTATCCAAGGCGCGCTTAGCCGTCAATACAGGACATGCAAAATGATCGTCACGAACTAAAACAGTAACATGCTTGGCAAAGCGGCTCAAATAGTCAGCTTCTTCAGCGGCTGCATATCCGCCACCGATGACAAAGACTTGAAGGCCGGTAAAAAGTTCGCCATCACAAGTTGAGCAATAAGCAATTCCCCGTCCACGAAATTCATTTTCACCGGGAAAACCAACTTTTTTAGGATTAGCACCAGTCGCAATAATTACGCTTCGGGCAGTATATTTTTGACCACTCTTGCCAATCAATGTCTTAACTTCACCAGTAAGCTCAAATTTTTCAACCGCATCATGTTGAATTTCAACCCCAAAGCTAGCGACCTGGCTTTGCATCTGGTTCATCAATTGGGTACCGTCGACTTTTTCGACAGCTGGATAATTGTAGACTACCGAAGTCGTTGTTACCTGACCGCCGACAGTATCTCCTTCTAAAATCAACGTATCCAAGGTTGCGCGTCCAGCATATAAACCAGCAGATAATCCCGCTGGTCCAGCACCAACGATGATTAAATCATATAAATGTTGTTCTGCCATTTAGCTCACCAAATTAAAGCTTACCAACTAGATCAAGACTTGGCTTAATTGAATCTTGGCCTGGCTTCCAGTTCGCTGGGCAGACCTGGTCACCATGTTCACGAACAAATTGAGCAGCTTGGAGTGTCCGTAAGATCTCATCAGCACTCCGACCAATTCCCATATTATTAATTGTGTAGGATTGGATAATACCATCAGGATCAACAATGAAGACTCCCCGGTATGCTTGACCAGCGTCTTCGTCAAGAACATCGAACATCCGGGCTAACTTACCAGCTGGGTCAGCAAGCATTGGATATTTGATCTTGCCAATCTTGTCAGAAGCCTGAGCCCATGCCTTGTGGACAAATTCGGTATCCTCAGAAACAGAGTAAATCTCAGCGTTTGCTTTCTTGAAGTCTTCGTACTTATCTTGCAAAGCTTCCAATTCAGTTGGACAAACAAATGAGAAGTCAGCTGGGTAGAAGAAGAAAATACTCCACTTACCTAAAACATCCTTCTTGGATACTTCGGTTGTTTCACCATCATGATAAGCATTTACCTTAAAATCTTCAATTTCATGTCCTACAAAGTTCATGTATATCCTCTCCTTAAATTAGAATCATTCTTAACTACAACTCTTAGTATAACCTTTTTATTCTAATTTGCAAGTAATTTTAGAATAATTCTAAAAAAGATTAAATTTCCTTGCCGAAGATTTTCGCCTTAATTGCCTGTCCAGTTGGGGTTCCAGCCAGTCCACCGAGTCCTGTCTCCCGTAAATCAACTGACATTGACCGGCCAACCTTATCAAGGGCAGAAATACATTCATCGGCCGGAATCATACTCGTACAACCAGCGAGTGCCATATCGGCTGCAATTAACGCGTTTCCAGCTCCAATCGCATTTCTTTTAACACAAGGGATTTCTACCAAACCGGCAATCGGGTCACATACCAAGCCTAACAAGTTACTAAGAGCAATTGCCAATGCTTGACTGCTTTGTTCTGGACTACCACCCGCTGCTTCAACAGCCGCTGCGGCAGCCATTGCCGATGCTGAACCAACTTCTTCTTGGCAGCCACCTGTCGCGCCAGCAATTCCCGCATGATTGGCAATAATTAAGCCCAACCCACCAGCAGTAAATAAGAAGCGAATCATCTGATCTTCACTAAGGCCTAATCGTTGCTCTAACATAAAAAGAGCGCCAGGAAGAGTCCCGGATGAACCGGCAGTCGGGGTTGCGCAGATGACTCCCATTGCTGCGTTAACCTCGTTAGTTGCGATCGCATTTTCTACAGCAGCCATCATGACATCACCAGAGAGGGTCTTTCCTTTTGCACGATATTTTTTCAGTTTAATTGCCTCGCCTCCAGTTAGACCAGTTTTTGATCGAACTCCCAGCTCATTTTCACCTTGTTTAATTGCGGCTCGCATCGTCAATAAGTTTGCTCGCATCCGTTGCCAAACTTCTTTTCGATTGCTACCAGATTCATGACATTCTGCCTCAATCACTAGTTCGGACAATGCTTTTTGCTGAATTTCTGCAGTTCGCACTAAATCTTTAACACTTTGATACATCGCTCTTTCTCCTAAAGACAAATTGCAGCCGGGTACTTCTTTTCAAAATAAGCAATCGTCGCTGGCTGCATCGGTTTTTTAATATCGTAAACATAAATATCACAATCATCTGCCCGTAATACTTGCCGCCGGGTAAATGGTGCTTTTTCTTCCAAATCAGTATTGATCGCCAGTGCATTGGCCATCTGTTTACTATAATCGCGAAAGATAACAATTGGTAAGGGACCCGCTGGTAAAATATCAACACCATCAAGGCTAATAGCCCTAATTTCAATTATCCCGCCACCAATCGAACAACCGGCAACCGTTACCCTCGTCTTGTCACCAATCATTTGAAGAATAGCTGTGTTAGGATGGTGAATCGGGCTTTCACCCTCTTCTTCAACAAAGCGAAGGTCCATTCCTCCTTGGCGAGCAATCATTGGCGCCGATGGAACTCGTGAATCGTCTGGCGCAAATCCTAGCAATCCCGCCGCAATTGCATAGTCTGTCCCATGACCACGATGCGTCTGGGCAAAAGATCCATAATAGTGAACGGTTACTTTAGGTGGAACCGTGCCAAAAAGCTTATTTGCGACTCGACCAATCTTGACCGCCCCTGCAGTATGCGAACTAGAAGGACCAATCATTACTGGTCCAATAATGTCAAAAACACTTTTATAGTTATTTTTCATGTTGTTGTTTCCTTAAAAATCGAGTAGGAGATAATTG
>NZ_LN887467.1:0-15036 GCF_036621895.1 Limosilactobacillus reuteri subsp. porcinus | reverse complement strand
ACTTAATTTTACAAACCGCGTTGTAAAAAAGCGAATTATCATTAATACTAATGCAATTGTTGTAAGACCTTACGACAGTAGTAACAATGAATTTGCCCATCTTTGTCGGCTAGCTTGCGTGCATGCATCGCAGAAAAAGTATAGTGCTCGTGACAAAATGGACAAACATATTGCTTCTTTCCAAATAGTAAGGTAATAAAGCCCAAAATTTTCTCCTCCATAAAAAATTTATACACCGCTTAACATTATAGCGAAGATTATCTTTATAGAAAAGCCTTTTATTCATTTGTCTTTTTATATGAAGTTTCACTAATTTCTTTAAGAGCATCACGTTGCTGCTTCTGATCAACGTGGGTATATAAATCGGTAGCAGATGTTCCTTTTTGTCCCAACTGTTGGGCTACTAATACCTGATCTTTCGTTACCTCATACATTTCAGAAGCAAGGGTATGCCGTAATTTATGGGGAGTAAGAGGATGTCCAAATGCGGTTGAATACTTTTTGACCATTTTTTCAATTGCATTAGCTGTCATCCGTCGAGTTTGCTTGTGATAAACGGTTAGGAAGAAAGCAGTATCCCTTTTTAAAGCGTGGTATCGTTGTGCACGAATCGCTTGGTAAGTTTGGATATAAGTAATAGCCCAAGGAGCAATTGGTACCGAATCCCTCTGGCCACCTTTTCTTGTTACATCTAGCAACGATTGTTTTAAGTTTAAATCACCAAGGTTTACATTTGCCGCCTCGGATACCCGGACGCCTGTTCCTAAAATAAGTGCAATAATTGCAATATCTCGTTCCTTATTGACTTTATAAGAGGGGAGGGCTCTTTTATCACATTTATTAGGATATTCTTTTTCAATGAAGGTAATAAAATCAAATTTCATTTGTCCCCGGTACATGTGTGAAGCCAGCGTATGCGCCCGATAATTTAATGTTTTTGTATCATTAAGTGAGTCGATTTTCAGCATTACATTACGGTCAAAATAAGACTCGCCATTATTGTTATCTGCGGTGACTGTTAAAAATTTATACAATGACCTTAATGCATTAATAGAGCGATTAATTGAAGTAGGAGAATTTAATCGTCCTTGTGCATTGGTAGTATGCTGCAAATAATCGATATATAGCATTACATCGCTACGCCGTAAATTAGCCAGCGTATCAATTGGCAAGTCCTTATTAGAGTTAACAGAGACGAGTCCACTTGACCGTAACCAATCAAAGAATCGTCGGATCTCAGTTAAGTACTGATAGGTTGTTGTGACTGCATGGTTGGTCCCTAAATAATACTCATTAACATAATCAGGAAGGTTCTGAAGCTCCTCTTGAATTAGCTTTAAATATTTATCTGCTTCCATTTTTACATCCTCCTTGATACTAAAAAGAGCCGCTTGAAAGAAAACTTTCAACGACTCTCTAAACCTATCGGGAAAACAGGATTCGAACCTGCGACCCCCTGGTCCCAAACCAGGTGCTCTACCAAGCTGAGCTATTTCCCGTTAATAACGAACAAATATTATTTTACCAATTCTCAATTAAATAGTAAAGGAATATTTTAATTTGCGATCATTAAAAATTAAATGCCATAAAAATAATTTGACATTCAAAATATTTTTGAATATAATTTGATCATCGAATATTTTGATACTCGAAATATTTTTTGAAGGCAGGTGAATCTTTTTGACAATAATGAATGCGCAGGAGATTATGGAATTAATTCCTAATCGATATCCGATTTGCTACATCGATTATGTAGACGAATTAGTTCCTGAAGAAAAGATTACCGCAACAAAAAATGTCACAATTAACGAATCATTTTTTCGCGGTCATTTTCCTAATAATCCTGTTATGCCTGGAGTTTTAATTATCGAAACATTGGCCCAAGCTGCTTCAATTTTGATATTAAAATCACCGCATTTTTATAAGAAAACAGCTTATCTTGGCGCAATTCATAAAGCAAGGTTTCGACAAATGGTCCGTCCTGGTGATGTATTAAAACTAAATGTTGTTATGAAAAAAGTTCGATCATCAATGGGAATTGTGGAAACACAAGCGCTTGTGAACGACAAAATAGCTTGTAATGCAGAACTTGTCTTTATCGTTGCTGAACGAGAAGAAAAGATTTAGCATGGTGAATCGTTATCATTTATAATATATTTTGATAATCAAATTATTCGGGGCTATAGAATAAAATTGAAGGGAAGAAATATATTATGAGTAAAGATAATGATTACGAAAAAATCAATAAAGGATTAATCAAAGTCTATTCCGGAATTCTATGGATTGAAGAAAATGAGTTACGGAAAAGTACATTCAATGATTTAACAATTAAAGAGATGCATGCAATTGATGCAATTACGATGTATAACCATCAAACAATTTCTCAAGTAGCAGAAAAGCTTCATCTAACTCCAGGAACAATGACTTCAATGGCTGATCGTTTAATTCGAAAAGGATATGTTGAAAGAATTCGTGATAAAGATGATCGCCGCATTGTTCGGTTACGTTTAACCAAAAGAGGACGGGTACTATATCGTGCGCACCGGGCCTTTCATAACATGATGGTTGAACGTTTCCTCAAAGGAATGAATGATGAAGAAATGAAGGTTGTTAAAAAAGCCTTGCAAAACTTAGAAGATTTTGTGGATGAGCATGCTTAGAGATAAGGATTGACAAACATTGCAAAATTTAAGAATTACTAGTACTGCGAGTTATCATCCACCACTTAATATTACTAACCAGCAATTATCAACTATTATGAATACTTCAGATGAGTGGATTAAATCGCGGACTGGAATTCATCAACGTTATATCAGCAATACTGAAAATACTTCAGACTTGGCTTTTAATATTGGTAACCAGTTATTGATTAATGCCAATTTGAAGGCAACTGAACTTGATTTAATTATTATTGCAACGATGTCTCCTGATGCCTATACGCCGTCAACTGCTGCCATTGTTCAAGGAAGATTAGGGGCGAAAAAGGCAATTGCGTTTGATATTTCAGCAGCTTGTACTGGTTTTATCTATGCCATGAATACAGCTGAGTTAATGTTGAAAGGCTCTAATTGGCAAAATGCAATGGTAATCGGTGCAGAAGTATTATCAAAACTGATTGACTGGAAAGATCGAAGTACTGCCGTATTGTTCGGCGATGGGGCTGGCGGAGTGTTACTTCAAAAGACAACTACGGCAACTCCTTTAATTCTTGGCCGTGATCTCCATACATTTGGTGACTTGGGAGATAAAATTATTGCGGGAAAAACAACGCCTAAAACTGGCTTCCCTAAGCAACTAACATCCCTTTCACCATTTGCGATGGCCGGCCGTGACGTATATCGTTTTGCCACTCATGAAGTACCGCACTCAATTGCTTCTGCCGTTCAACAAGCTAATTTAAAATTAGACGATATCGATTATTTTTTATTACATCAGGCAAATGAACGGATAATTACCCAAATTGCAAAGAGACTGGCGCAACCAATTACAAAATTTCCAATGAATATTAGTGAATATGGAAATACGGGCGCCGCTAGTGAACCAATTTTATTGACGCAAGCTGTTGCTCAGGAATTGGTTAAACCAGGTAACATTATTGCAATGAGTGGTTTTGGCGGCGGTTTAAGCACAGGAACAATAATTTTAAACTATTAATAGAGAAAGAAGAATGAATATGACTAAAGAAGAAATTTTTGATACTGTAAAAACTATTACTGTTGATGAATTAGATGTTGACGAAGATCGTGTAACAATGAACGCACGAATTAAAGATGATCTTGATGCTGACAGTCTTGATGTTTTCGAAATTATGAATGAACTTGAAGATAAATTTGAGATTGAATTAGATGCCGATGAAGGAATCGAGACTATTAGTGACGTTGTTGATTTCGTAAAGAAACAATTGGATGAAAAATAATGTACTACGGAATATTATTTAGCGGTCAAGGTGCACAGCGATCGGGAATGGGAGTCGAGCTTATGGCCGACTCCCTTTTTTCAAGGGTTGTTAGTCGGGCAAGTGATGTTTGTGAGCTTGATTTACTCGAAATTATGAAAAATGAGCATAACGAGTTGAATAAAACGGCATATGTTCAACCAGCAATTGTAACAGTTAGTTATGGAATCTACCGAATGTTAAAACGGGATTTACCGCAACTACCAATTAAGGGGATGATCGGCCTATCCTTAGGCGAATACGCTGCCTTAATTGCTAGTAATTCACTTTCATTTGAAGAAGGAATCAAACTAGTCGCGGATCGTGCGCGCTTTATGCAACAAGACGCGGATAGGGAAATAAGTACATTAGCAGCTGTCCTTGACCCTCAACTTCAAGAAATAAAAGAACTAATCACCGCTCAACAAAAAAACGGTCAGCGGATTTATATTGCTAACTATAATTCACCACGACAAATCGTAGTGGGCGGGGCATTAACCGACTTAAAGGCTACCCTTAAAAAGATGGAAGAAGACAAGCTTGCGAAAAGAACGATTCTGCTCAAAGTTAATGGTGCATTTCATACTCCCTTCTTTAACGGTGCACGTCAACAGATGCATAACCGGTTACAAACAGTCGACTTCCATGAACCACAGATTGAAGTTATTAGCAATACTACTAACAGCTTATTTCATTGTGAGAATCTTCCAGGAATTCTTGAAAAACAATTAGCTGTTCCAACACACTTTGGAGCTAATGTTAAGGAATTAGTCAAGCACGCGAAAATTGACACAACATTAGAAATTGGTCCTGGAAAGACGTTATCTCGCTTTGCTCACCAAGTTGATTGGCACTTAAATACCCAACACATTGAAAGTCTTGTTGATTATGAAAATTTTATAAAGGAGCAAAAAGATGGAACTGACAGATAAAGTCGTTTTTATAAGCGGAAGCACACGCGGGATTGGGGCAGCTACTGCATTAGAGTTTGCTAAGGCTGGTAGTCGGCTAATTCTCAATGGGCGTCAAGATGACTTACCAAAAGCGCTTAAAGAAAAACTAGATCTACTAGGGACGGAATATCACTACCTTAAGGGCGATATTGCAAACGAAGAATCAGTTAGTGAATTAGCAGCAGCGGCTTGGCAAATATATGAGAAGATCGACATTCTTATCAATAACGCGGGAATCACGAATGATAAGTTAATGATGGGAATGAAAGTGAGCGATTTTGACCAGGTCATCAATGTTAATTTACGTGGAACATTTATGTTAACGCAACCTATTTTTAAGAAGATGCTCAAAAAAAGAGCCGGTTGCATTATCAACCTTGCTAGTATTGTTGGTCTCCATGGTAATACGGGACAAGCTAATTATGCGGCAAGCAAGGCAGGTATAATCGGCCTTACTAAATCTATTGCCCAAGAAGGAGCGCGCCGTGGAATTCGTTGCAATGCGATTGCTCCCGGAATAATTACTAGTGATATGACTGAAAAATTATCTGAGCGAGTAAAAGAACAGATTCTCAGTCGCATCCCCCTCAACCGCTTAGGACAGTCAGAAGAAATTGCTAAGACCGCAAAATTTTTAGCAGAAAACGATTATTTGACCGGTCAAACCATTGTAGTTGACGGTGGAATGACAATTTAGGAGGAACTAAATGACAAGAGTTGTAATAACAGGAATGGGTGCTGTTGCTCCTAATGGTAACGGTATTCAGGAATTTATAAGTAATAGTTTTGCAGGCAAAGTTGGAATTAAAGCGATCAAGAAATTTGATGCCAAGCCGACAGGAATTACCGTCGCAGGTGAAATTGACGATTTTGACCCTAATGATGTCATCGGGAAAAAAGCCGCGCGTCGAATGGATCTTTATTCTCAATATGCCTTACAAAGTGCTATTGAAGCAATGGAAATGGCAGAGATTAATGAAACAAATACTAAGCCAGTTGACATGGGTGTTATCTATGGATCTGGAATTGGTGGTTTGACAACTATTCAAGAGCAAATTATCAAAATGCATGATAAGGGTCCTAGACGGGTATCACCAATGTTTGTTCCAATGTCAATTGCTAACACGGCAGCCGGTAATATTTCCATTCACTTTAATGCGCAAAATATTTGTACATCAATTGTGACTGCTTGTGCCACTGGAACTAATGCAATTGGAGAAGCCTTTCGTCAAGTTAAAGAAGGACGCGCCAAAGTAATGATTGCCGGTGGATCAGAGGCTTCGGTGAATGAAATCGGGATTGCTGGTTTTGCGGCATTAACAGCATTATCACAAGCAACTGATCCGCTTAAGGCTTCTTTGCCATTTGATAAGGCACGTCAAGGATTTGTTTTGGGTGAAGGCGGTGCAACACTTGTTTTAGAGGAGCTTGAGCATGCGCAAAAACGCGGTGCTAACATTCTTGGTGAGATTGTCGGTTATGGTGCTACCTCGGACGCTTACCATATTACATCCCCTGATCCAACTGGTGCAGGGGCGGCAAGAGCAATGGAACTGGCAATTAAAGAAGCTGGAATTAGTCCTAACGAGATTTCCTATATTAATGCCCACGGAACCGCTACTCATGCTAATGATGAAGGCGAATCTAAAGCAATCAATCAAGTATTTGGTTCTGATAGTAATGTTCGTGTCAGTTCAACTAAGGGAATGACTGGCCATTTGCTTGGAGCTGCAGGAGCAATCGAGGCAGTCTTAACAGTGGCCGCTTTACAAAAGGGACAATTACCGTTGAATATAGGTTGCTTTAATCAAGATCCGAAATGCTCGGTTAACCTTGTGACGGCAGAAAATAGTGACGCATCAAATGCCCGCTACGCAATAAGCAATTCTTTTGGTTTCGGTGGGCATAATGCTGTTTTAGCCTTTAAGAAATGGGAGTGATCTATCTTGGAATTTAAAGAAATTCAAACATTAATGCAAAATTTTAAAGATTCTGATATTCGTGAATTAGAAATAAATCAAGATTCCTTTCAGCTCTATTTAAGCAAAAATAAGCAAACGAGCAAGCATGAAAATCTTATAACAACCGAAAAAACAGAGCAACCAACTTTACCTTCGCAAAATATAACCGCGCCCCTAGTCGGAACTGTCTATCTCCAACCAACCCCCGATGCAGATCCCTATGTTAGAAGTGGCGACCATGTAAAAAAGGGGGATGTTGTTTGTGTGATTGAAGCAATGAAAATGATGACAGAGATAAAAAGCCCTTTTAATGGAATCATTACTTCAATTTGTGTAAGCAATGAAGAATTAGTTGAAGTAGAACAACCGCTTTTCTCAATTCAGGAGGATAAAGATAATGACTAATAAAACTTTAGATATAACTGAAATTCAAAAAATCCTTCCGCATCGTTACCCAATGTTACTAATTGACCAAGTTGATGAATTAATACCTGGTAAGAAGGCCATTGCACGGCGTAATGTCACGATTAATGAAGAGGTTTTTAATGGTCATTTCCCTCAAAATCCAGTTTTACCAGGAGCATTGATTGTTGAATCATTGGCGCAAACAGGTGCCGTCGCTCTTTTATCTCAAGAAGAGTTCCAAGGGAAAACAGCCTATTTTGGTGGGATTCGGTCAGCAGAATTTCGTAAAGTAGTCCGCCCTGGTGATACATTAAAGTTAGAAGTCAACCTAGAAAAAGTTCATAAAAACATTGGAATTGGTAAAGGCATTGCAACGGTCGATGGTAAAAAAGCCTGTACAGCCGAATTAACTTTTATGATTGGGTAGGTGGTTTGATGTTTTCCAAAGTACTAGTCGCCAATCGTGGTGAAATTGCTGTCAGGATAATACGGTCATTACGGGAGCTAGGAATTAAGACGGTAGCTATTTATTCAACTGCAGACCGCGAAAGTCTTCATGTTCAACTAGCGGATGAAGCTGTATGCGTTGGAACCGCCCGTGCCCAAGATTCATATTTGAATGCGAAAAATATTTTGGAAGCTGCTCTTGGTACAGGTGCCCAGGCGATCCATCCCGGCTTTGGCTTTCTATCAGAAAATGCGGAATTCGCGACAATGTGTGAAGAATGCGGAATTACTTTCATCGGTCCCCAAGCCTCAGTTATTGACTTAATGGGAAATAAGGAGCATGCACGGGAGCAAATGAAAAAATCAGGGGTGCCTGTAATTCCTGGAAGTGATGACTATATTACCAATGTTAATGACGCTGTTGAGGTTGCAAACAAGATTGGGTATCCAATTTTGTTAAAAGCAGCTGCTGGTGGTGGCGGTAAAGGGATCCGACGAATTAACGATCATAACCAGATGCGGCAAATATTTAGCGAGGCCCAAAACGAAGCCCGCCTCTCGTTTAATGATGACCGAATGTACCTTGAAAAGATTATGGAGAATGTTAAACACATTGAGGTCCAAGTATTTCGTGATAATTTTGGCAATGCCGTTTTCTTTCCTGAACGAGACTGCTCGATTCAACGAAATAAACAAAAATTGATTGAAGAAAGTCCTTGTGTCCTAGTAAATGAACAAGAGCGAAAAACGCTAGGACAAATTGCCATGCGAGCCATTAATGCGATTAACTATCATAATACGGGGACAATAGAATTCCTAATGGACAAGGACCATCACTTTTACTTTATGGAAATGAACACTCGTATTCAGGTTGAACATACAGTGACGGAGATGGTAACTGGGATTGACTTAGTGAAGGCACAGGTTATTGTTGCTGCAAATAAACCACTTCCCTTTACCCAACAGGATATTCAGGTTCATGGACATGCAATTGAGTGTCGGATAAATGCAGAAAATCCTAAGCAAAACTTTATGCCAGTGACTGGGACGATTAATTACTTGTATCTTCCAGTCGGTAATTTGGGGATGCGAATTGATACTGCTATTTATCCTGGCAGCAAGATTACTCCTTATTATGATTCAATGATCGCTAAGGTAATTGCCCTTGATCAAGATCGCCAAGAAGCTATTGAAAAAATCAAACGACTTTTAAATGAAATGGTAATTACGGGCGTAACGACCAATCAAAATTTCCATTTAGCAATCCTAAACAATCCTAAATTTTTGGCAGGAGCAGCTTCAACAACGTTTCTTGAAGACTCTTTCTTGCCGCAATGGAAGAAGGGGCTGACAGCGTGAAATTATATGATCAAAATAATACTTTAAGTGAACGGCACATCAAAGCAGATAAAAATGCTGATGAAAGGGTCCCAGATCAAATGTGGTTAAGGTGTCCACATTGTCATCAATTACTATTTGCCAAGCAGTTAACACAATATGCTGTTTGTCCTAACTGTGACTATGGATTACGAATACCTGCCCGTCATCGACTCTCATGGTTAGTAGATTCGTTTAAAGAATTCGATAAGGATCTCCAGACAAAGAATCCGTTACATTTTCCTGGATATCAAGAAAAAATCAGCAAACTTCAAAGACAAACTAAGCTGAATGATTCGGTCCTAACTGGTGAAGCTTCGATTAATGATCAGCTATTTTCACTAGGCATTATGGATCCAACATTTATTATGGGATCACTCGGAACTGTTACAGGTGAAAAGATAACGCGCTTATTTGAATATGCAACTACCCATCGCCAAGCAGTAGTATTATTCACTGCTTCAGGCGGGGCACGGATGCAAGAAGGAATTATGTCGTTAATGCAGATGGCGAAGGTTTCACAAGCAATAAATGAGCATGCTGCTGCAGGACTTTTATACATCGTGATATTAACCGATCCAACAACTGGTGGAGTAACTGCTAGTTTCGCGATGGACGGAGATATTATTCTCGCTGAGCCCCATGCACTTGTTGGCTTTGCTGGCCGTCGCGTTATTGAACAGACGATTCACCAGCAAGTTCCTGTCGACCTCCAATCAGCTGAAAACATCCTGCATCATGGGTTTATTGATCGAATTGTAAAACGTCAAGATGAAAAAAAGCTGCTTGAATGGCTATTAAAAACAGGGAGCGTTGCTAATGAATGAACAATTATCAGCAAGCGAGATTGTTAAACGTGCTCGCAGCGACAATAAAATTACGGGGATAGAGATTATTCAAAATGTTTTCCCAGATTTTGTTGAGTTGCATGGCGACCGGGCAGGCGCGGATGATCCTGCAATCGTTGGTGGAATCGCTACTTTCCATCAGCAAGCAGTTACCATCATTACCACCGATCGAGGAAAAACAACAGAAGAAAAAATCATAAAACATTTTGGCTCACCAATGCCTAGTGGTTATCGCAAGGCACTCCGCTTAATTAAGCAGGCAGCTAAGTTTAAACGACCTGTATTCTGTTTTGTTAATACCGCAGGAGCATTTCCTAGCAAGGAAGCCGAAGAAAACGGGCAAGGTAATGCGATTGCCCAAAATATTTTACAAATAAGTCAGCTTGCTATTCCAATTATCACGATTATTTATGGTGAAGGAGGTAGTGGGGGAGCTTTAGCATTGGCATGCGGAGATGAAGTATGGATGTTAGAAAACAGTACTTATTCTATTTTATCTCCTGAAGGGTTTGCCTCCATTATGTGGAAAGATAGTACGAAGGCAGATAAAGCGGCAGAATTAATGCAAATGGTGCCGCATGCTTTATTAAAACAAGGGATTATTGAAGGAATTATTCCAGAAAGCGAAGAGCATCGTAAAACTTGCAAAAATATCGAGCAGGTTTTACTAAAGCAATTAAACAAACTGCAAGAATTATCACCAAAGCAACTTCTAGCAAATAGAAAAAAACGTTATCGAAAGTTTTAAGGAGGATAATATGGGAAATATATTAACAGGAAAAAAGATCGTTGTTATGGGAGTAGCTAATAAGCGTTCTATTGCATGGGGATGTGCACAAATGATGGCTGAACAAGGTGCCCAAGTTATCTATACTTATCAGAAT
This sequence comes from Limosilactobacillus reuteri subsp. porcinus, assembly GCF_036621895.1. Lineage (GTDB taxonomy): Bacteria > Bacillota > Bacilli > Lactobacillales > Lactobacillaceae > Limosilactobacillus > Limosilactobacillus reuteri_J. The sequence continues at coordinate 4,227 of NZ_LN887467.1, read as the reverse complement.
TCCAGAATGAAAAAAAGCCTACAACGGTTAGTAGATGATGAAAATCAATTAATTGAATGTGATGTAGCGGATGACGAAAGTATTGAACAAGCCTTTGCAACTATCAAAGAACGTTTTACAAAAGTAGATGGGATCGTACATGCAATTGCTTTTGCAAAAAAAGAAGAATTAGCTGGTTCAATCCTTGGTGTTAGTCGCAAAGGTTATGCAATCGCGCAAGATATTTCGTCTTATTCCCTTATTGCTATCACTAAAGTTGCTAATCAGTTCAACCTATTAAATAATCCTGCAAGTATTGTTACCTTAACTTATTTTGGTTCTGAACGTGCTATTCCTAACTATAATGTAATGGGAATTGCTAAAGCTGCCCTTGAAGCTAGTGTTCGCTATTTAGCACGGGATTTAGGGCAAAAACGAATCCGTGTTAATGCAATCTCTGCTGGAGCAGTTAAGACATTAGCAGTTACAGGTATTAAAGGTCATGATGAACTTTTAAAGATGTCCCAAGCAAGAACTGTTGATGGAGAAGATGTAACTATTAGCGAAATTGGGAACGTGTGTGCATTCTTAATGAGCGATTTATCAACTGGAGTTACCGGCGACACCATTTATGTTGATAAGGGGGTGCATTTGATTTAAGAATATAAATTTTAAAGACTGAGAAATGAGATTTTTTCAGTCTTTTTGCTGTCTTTTAAAAGGAAAACATAACAATAGCAAGAACTTTTTTTAGTTTTTTCTAAAAAGTTCTTGCTATTTTATAGATCAGTTGGTACTATTAATAACGTTGTGAAAGACGAGTTAACAATTTCGAGAAAAATTGTTTGATATATTTAGAAATGGCCCGTTAGTCAAGTGGTTAAGACACCAGCCTTTCACGCTGGTATCGTGGGTTCAAATCCCGCACGGGTCACTTTTGCGGAAGTAGTTCAGTGGTAGAACATCACCTTGCCATGGTGGGGGTCGCGGGTTCGAATCCCGTCTTCCGCTTAGTCAGTTCTATTATGCCGGGGTGGCGGAATTGGCAGACGCACAGGACTTAAAATCCTGCGGTTAGTGATAACCGTACCGGTTCGATCCCGGTCCTCGGCACTATTTCGGGAAATAGCTCAGCTTGGTAGAGCACCTGGTTTGGGACCAGGGGGTCGCAGGTTCGAATCCTGTTTTCCCGATCTGGCTAAACAGCTAAGAGGTAATCTTCTTAGCTGTTTTTTTGTAGTCAAAATTTGATTTTTACTTTGTAATAAGCAGTACTAACGCAGCCATTAATTAGTTTTCGGGAAATAAAATAAACTTTTTTGAAAAAAGTATTGCTTTTTATAGGATAACTTGATAATATAATATTCGTCGCTGATATGCGGGTATAGTTCAGTGGTAAAACCACAGCCTTCCAAGCTGTTGTCGCGAGTTCGATTCTCGTTACCCGCTTTTAATTAATTTAATATGGCCCGTTAGTCAAGTGGTTAAGACACCAGCCTTTCACGCTGGTATCGTGGGTTCAAATCCCGCACGGGTCACTTTTGGAGGATTAGCTCAGTTGGGAGAGCATCTGCCTTACAAGCAGGGGGTCACAGGTTCGAGCCCTGTATCCTCCATTGAGCAATTTTAATAGTTGTTCAACATTTTAATATAATTGGGCTATAGCCAAGCGGTAAGGCAACGGTTTTTGGTACCGTCATGCGCTGGTTCGAATCCAGCTAGCCCAATTAGTCTAAAACAGTGAGTAAAATTACTCGCTGTTTTTTTATTTTATTAGAAAAAATAGGCAATCTAATAACGTAGGCTAAAAGCGAACATCATTGGATTGCCCAATAATTAGCATAATTTATTCACGTCGTAACATAATATGCCAGACAAAGAAGCCGACTCCGATAATTAATGCCAACCATGCCCATAGTTGCAATGGAAGATAGATAGTACACGTTAATAAACCTAAAACCCAACTGATTAGCATCATCGATAATCCAGCAATATCGCCACCTAAACCATCAATACCACAAGTAGCGATATAGACGATTCCTGATGCCAGATATAATAGTGAAACAATTAATTCGGCTGTTCCAGCATAAATATGGATTGCAGGATTAGGATTTCCAAAACCTCTTACAATCGATTGAACAAATATAATAATGGCTAACACAATCATAATAATTCCTACAATAAGTTTTGTTACCTTCATTCTAAAGACCTCCTCGTCTTATTCTACCCGGATGATTAGAATTTATAAAGAATTACAGTTTTTCTATTTACAAATAGAGCAGGGGGAACAAAAAAGCAAACCAGAAATTATCTTCTGATTTGCGTGAATCCTATTTAGTTGTATTTTTTACTTTTTTCAAGGCTTCTAAAAATACTTCGTAAGGTTGCGCACCAGTGATTGAATACTTATTATTAATCACAAATAACGGTGCACTTGGCATTCCAATCATAAATGCGCGCCGTTCGTTTTTTCGAACCTCATCTTCATATTGATTAGATTCAAGAACTTTTTTAACATCAGCAACAGGTAGTCCAATTTCATTCATTGCACCAGTTAGAACTTCATAGTCCGCGATTGATTCATTATCATTAAAATAAAGTTGATAAAGGCGTTTAACAGCTTTATTAAGTAATGCTTGGTCATTTAAACTTTCAATGTATTTTATTAAGCGATGAGCAGCTAATGTATTAACAGAAATCGCATTTTCCATTTTAATTGGTAAATCAATATCGGCAGCAAGTTGATCAATTTTTTGTATTTGCGTAGCAGCTTCTTGCGTAGTTAGTTGATGAGTTTTTGCATAATATTCTGTCATTGATAAATCAGTTGTTGTTGGCAACGTTGGATCTAGTTGAAATGACATAAATTTTAATGGTGTCTGCTCGGCAATCTTTAATTCTTTCAGCGCCCGTTGTAATTGCGTAATTCCCATATAGCAATATGGGCACGCAATATCAGCCCAGTATTGAATTTCCATAGATGATCGCTCCTTATAAATATATATTAATTTAATCTAACCATAAAATAGGCGAAGTTGCTAGTAAATACGTAAAGAGGGAACATTTTATTTTAAAATTAACCTGTCATTAAAATTATAGTTTTAATGCGACTGAATTTAAAATTCCCACAGAATATCAATTTTTAGCTTTCTCAAAAGAATTTATCTAATGCTTATTTTTAACTCCCGACTTTAATAAAACTAATACTTTTGATTTATGTTTTAAAAGATTTATGTAATACTATTGCTGAAGTCTATGGCAAAAGTATTTTAAAAGGAGTTTTTATCATGAAACATACGCTTAAAGTTGATCAAGTACGTGACGGTTTATGGCTAGATTCAGATATTACGTATACGCAAGTTCCTGGATGGCTTGGTAATACAACGCGAGATTTGAAGCTTTCAGTCATTCGACATTTTCAAACTAATGATGATACACGTTATCCAGTAATTTTTTGGTTTGCTGGTGGCGGCTGGATGGATACTGACCACAATGTTCATCTGCCGAATTTGGTTGATTTTGCTCGGCATGGTTACATTGTTGTCGGCGTCGAATATCGTGATAGCAACAAAGTTCAGTTTCCTGGGCAATTAGAAGATGCTAAGGCTGCTATTCGTTATATGAGAGCTAATGCCAAGCGCTTCCAAGCTGATCCTAATCGGTTTATTGTGATGGGAGAATCGGCCGGTGGACATATGGCAAGTATGCTAGGTGTTACTAACGGCCTTAACCAATTCGACAAAGGTGCTAATTTAGATTACTCCAGTGATGTTCAAGTAGCAGTTCCTTTTTATGGTGTGGTTGATCCCTTAACCGCTAAAACAGGAAGTGCATCAAACGATTTTGATTTTGTTTACCGTAACTTGCTTGGTGCTGAGCCTGAAAACGCTCCTGAGCTTGATTCTGCCGCAAATCCCCTCACCTATGTAAATTCTAATTCTACGCCCTTTCTTATCTTTCATGGGACAGAAGATGTCGTTGTTCCAATTAAAGATAGTGAAAAGCTTTATGATGCATTAGTTGAAAACAACGTTCCTGCTGAATTATACGAAATCGAAGGCGCAAGTCACATGGATGTGAAATTCCTTCAACCACAGGTATTTAAGATTGTGATGGACTTTTTAGATAAGTATTTAACTCGGTCATAGATCATTTTTCGTCTTTATTTTTCTCTAAATCAATAGTTGGTTATTAATTATATTTAACAAGATTAACCGCTCTTTATTTAAATCATAACCACCCGTCAAA
>NZ_LN887466.1:0-247 GCF_036621895.1 Limosilactobacillus reuteri subsp. porcinus | reverse complement strand
GAACAGAATGCAGCTAAGCCCGTTGAAAAAGAGGCTACGGCTGTAAAGACTACGAGCGAAGAGAATGTAAATAAGCGTAGACAAAAGCGGCTAAGGATCACACGTCAAGAACAATCGCAGACAATCACTAATAAACCTAAACCACAGCCGAAGAAACTTACAGAAAAAGAATATGAAAAACGGCTGGAAGAAATGCCTTTAGCAGTTCAACTTAAACACTGGCAAGAAAAACTTCATAAGCTTATGG
>NZ_LN887465.1:0-13607 GCF_036621895.1 Limosilactobacillus reuteri subsp. porcinus | reverse complement strand
CTATGAAAACTTGACAGATACGATGAAAGAGAATAAAGGTATAAGGTCAAGGAGGATGTTATAATGTCAGTAAATAAATTAAACGTTTTTAACGTTACCGCTAACTGGAACGAATTAGATCAAGAATGTGCAGCAGCTGAATTAGCACTAATTAGCGAAAGTATAAATAAGAAATAAATTTCACTTAAAGAAGATAAGATAAAACCTTTGAGGGGCTCGAACGTTCGGTTTTGCCGGACATTAGAGGCCATTGTTGTACTGCGTATTTGCTTTTTATGAAAGTAACTTAACTTATGTCACAGTCCCCTCAAAGGTTTTTTATTGTTTAACCTGCGATGCACGCAACTCATCAGCATAAGCATTCAATTTACGTAAACGATGGTTAACACCCGACTTGGAAATTGGACCACCAGGAACCAATTCCCCTAATTCTTTTAGACTAACCTCTTGATGGGCTAATCGCGTTTCTGCAATTTCCCGCAACTTATCAGGTAAGCTGTTAAGACCTACTCGTGAATCAATAAATTCAATATTTTCGATTTGGCGCGTTGACGCATTCGCAATCTTATTCAGGTTAGCATTTTCACAATTTACTAATCGGTTAACTGAATTCCGCATATCTCGTACAATTCGAACATTCTCAAATTGAAGCATTGAATTAGTTGCACCAATTAATGACATAAAATCCGCAATTTTTTCGGCTTCTTTCAAGTAAACGATAAAACCACTACGGCGAGCGGTTGTTTGAGCATTCAAACCAAACTTGTTCATCATCTGAGCAATGATCTCATTATGTTCTTCATAAAGGGAGTATATCTCCAAGTGGTAGCGAGAAGTTTCGGGATTATTCACTGATCCCCCCGCTAAAAACGCACCTCTTAGATATGAACGGACCATCCATTCATCCTTAAGTAATTCTACAGGTACTTGTTCTTTAATTTGATAATTTTGTAAAATACCAAGATCATCTAAGACATGTTGTGCATGATAACGTAAGCGAACTATATATTGGTTATTCTTTTTTAATTTCATTTTACGACGAACCACGATTTCACTTTCTACCCCGTAAAATTGTTTTAAAAGTGAATAGATTCGTCGCGCAATTGCCGGGTTTTCAGTCTGAACATTCAAAACTAACTGGTGGTCAGCAATGCCAATCGACCCGTTCATCCGAATAAGGGCCATCAATTCTGCCTTTGCATTATCCCGATGAACAGTAATTCCCGTTAATTCTTTCTTTACTTCGCTTGCATATGACATCTAGCATCAGTCTCCTAACTACTCGTGAACTTGGTGAAGTCGATTCATTAATTCTGCTACAACTTTATCGCGATCATGGAAGGCACCATTGTCTTTTAGCCGCAGAAAATTTGAACTAATTACACGACAATGCTGTGCTCGTAGCCCTTGGAAATCATGCTTAACTGGTTGAGAAATTTCATTCCATTCCTGAAAATCAAGATAATTTTCTGGAACAGGTTGAATATTGACTAAGACCGTGTTAATAAAATTCTTCCCAAGGTGATGGTTTAATACCCGAACATGATCAGCATCTGTAAAGTTATCCGTTTCACCTTTTTGCGTCATAATATTGCAAATATAGACAACTTCAGCCTTACTTTCGTAAACAGCTTGCCCTACTTCAGAAATCATCAAGTTTGGCAGGATGCTAGTAAATAAACTTCCAGGGCCAAGGACAATTTGATCTGCGTTCTTTATTGCTGTTATAACCTCTGACACAGGACGAGCAGGATGCCCATCATTATCTTTAGAAGGTGTTACCCAGACCCGTTTAATTTGCTTATGGGCAGCCGTTATTTCCGATTCACCACTTAACTTTGTACCGTCTGTAAATTCAGCATTTAAAGTCAACGGCTCATTAGCAACAGGATAAATATGTCCATTAATCTTCATCATTTCTGATAACTCTTGAACAGCGGTAAAAATACCACCCTTCATTTCAGACAAAGCAGAAATAATTAAATTACCAATCGCATGCCCGGCAAAGAACTGGTCACTACTCTTAAAACGATATTGAAAAATATCAAGTTCGAGATCTGGTAATTCTGATAATGCCACTAAAACATTTCTAATATCACCAGGTGGAACCACATTAATATAGTTTCGTAAAATTCCTGAAGAACCACCATCATCAGCTACTGTTACAACTGCCGTAACATCAACGTTTTGATCTCGCAACCCGCGAAGGATAACCGGTAGACCAGTTCCTCCACCAATCACTACAATCTTTGGTTTATGCAACATAATTAAAACTCCTCTTTACTTTGCCTTCTCAATATCGCGATGGTAAGTATTTACTTTATATCCTTTTTCTTTTAAATCAGCAGCTAATTTATTAGCAATAGTTACTGACCGGTGTTGACCACCTGTACATCCAATTGCAATTGTTAGACTGCTCTTTCCTTCCTTAATGTAACCCGGAAGAGCAATCTCCAAGAGAGACCGTAAATGCTGGTAAAATTCTTTAGCCAGTGGACTCTGCACAACATAATTTTGAACAGCTGGATCATTCCCCGTTAAGTGCTTTAATTCTGGAATATAGAATGGATTAGGGAGGAAACGAACATCCATTACGATATCTGCATCAAGTGGCAACCCATATTTAAACCCAAATGACATTACTTCAACATAAAAGTCATTGCCTTCACCTTGTCCGAATAATTTATTAAGCCTTAACTTTAGATTTCGTGGTGTCACATTAGTGGTATCAATTACTATATCTGCTTGACTTTTAAGATCAGTTGAAAGCTTCCGTTCTAATTCTACCCCATCAAGAATTCGACCTTGCGGAGATAAAGGATGAGAACGTCTTGTTTCCTTATAACGTGAAATTAACGTGACGTCATTAGCATCTAAGAAGAGTAGTTTTACATCTAAATCAGCCCGCTTTTTCAGTTTTTCAAAGTTTGGTAAAACCTCATCGTAAAATCCGCGTGAACGCATATCCATTACCATGGCAATTTTATCAAACTCTCCTGAATCTTCTATCACATCAACAAAACGTTCTGCCAATCCAGGAAGCATGTTATCAATTACGAAATATCCTAAATCTTCTAAGCTATGAACGGCAACGGTTTTCCCCGCACCACTCATCCCTGTAATAATTACTACTTTTAATTTTTTATCTACCATCACTAGTTCCTCTTTTCGCATACAGCCACCCAACTATTTTATCACATCAAGCCAGGTGTGTCTTATTCGAGCAACAAAAAAGGCCAAGTCAAACTCAGCCTTAAATATTAATGCATCCGTCGTTGATCCATTCGTTTAACAATATATAAGATTGGTAATCCTACGATGACGATTCCAATAAAAAGAATTACACCAGCAGGATCATTCATAACTTCACTTACGAGGACAAAGATTCCACCAGCAATCGCAATAATTGGCACTAAGGGATAAAGTGGCGTGCTGAATGGGCGCGGTCCCTTATTCTTATGTCTTAAAATGAAGATCCCAAAGAATGCTAAAAGATAGAAACAATAAACGGTAAACACACACAAATCTGATAAGTGATCAGGGTCAAAGAAGAACATCATAACCGTTGCAAGAATGATAATAAACATCGTTGCGACTACTGGTGACTTACCCTTTGGCGTGATATATGCGAGATAGCGTGAGAATGGCAAATCATGACGACGCGCCATTGCGTATACAATCCGGGGGAAAGTAATCATTTTCCCGTTCAAAGTCCCCATCATCGAAATAATAATTCCGGCTGACAGCAATTTTCCTCCAATTGCGCCAAAGGCTTTTACTGCTAAGTATGCAGTTGCATTTTCGCCTAGTCGATGAATAGTATTAACAGGAAGGAACTTAAGAATCCCAACGGTAATTAAAGTATAAATAATAAGAACAGCAGTAATCCCTAAAATAATAGCTCGTGGCAATAATTTTTGGGGATTTTTCATTTCTCCCCCAAGGTTTGCGATTAAAATCCAACCATCATAACCAAATAAGGTTGCTAAAACTGCTACCCCAAACCCACCAGTTGATTGGTGAATTTCGGTAACCGTTTGACCAAAAGCATCTTGATGCCCCCAGAACAAACCAAAGATAATAATTGCCGCAATTGGAATCATTTTTCCGGCAGTCGTAACAATCGAAAAAATTGCCCCAACTTTATTTTCAAAAAGGTTCATTACGCCAATGGCAATCACTGTAATCACTGCTAAAGGTATTCGCCACTGGGTTCCTAAACCAAAGAAGTTTGCCATTAAAATACTCATGAATCCGGCAACCGAAGCGATAATTGCTGGTCCATAAACAATTACTTGCATCCAGCCAGCTAAAAATCCTAAAAGGCGCCCATACAAGTTTTCGATATATACATATAATCCCCCCGTATATGGCATTTGGGCACCAATTTCCGCCACTGTTAATCCACCAGTTAAAGTAATAATTCCTCCAAATACCCAGGCTGCAATTGCAAGCGTAGATGTACCAGCACTATCAAGAACAGATCCTTGTTTAAAGAATATCCCCGATCCAATAATTGTCCCAACAACAATCGAAATAGCGGACCAAAATCCAAGCGACCTTTTTAGTTCATCTGTTGGTTGTTGATTCATCATCATTCCTCCATTCTTAATATTAGGCAAAATAAAAACCCGGGTATCATCTATTAATGCAATTTGGTCACGCCAAATGATTAATAGAGAACCCGAGTCTGTATAAACCTATTGATTGGGTACACCAAAATCACTCAGCCTTAATAGAGTTAGAGGCTGAGGAGGAAGAAAATTGTTGATTCTGATTATTAAAAAATAACATTTCTTTTCCCTCGTTTCGTGTACTTTAATTTTTATTAGAATAGCATTAGAAGAATTAGATTGCAACTACTTTTTTTGCTTGGCTTCTCGTTCTTCTGCCCATTTTTGATCACGTTCGAGCATCTCTTTTAAATATTTACCAGTGTAGCTTCCCTTTACTTCTGCTACTTGCTCTGGTGTTCCGGTAGCGACAACATTACCTCCACCAGCTCCTCCTTCAGGGCCAAGGTCAATTAACCAGTCCGCTGATTTCACAACATCTAAATCATGTTCAATCACTAAAACAGTATTTCCCGCATCGACTAACCGCTGCAGGACAGCTAATAAGCGCTTGATATCATCCATGTGCAATCCAGTAGTTGGCTCATCTAAAATATAGAAACTCTTACCGTGAGACTGCCGGTGAAGTTCAGCTGCTAATTTCATTCGTTGAGCTTCCCCACCTGAAAGGGTAGTTGCTGGTTGACCAAGGTGAACATAACCCAGCCCAACGTCTTCAATAGTTTGCAATTTGCGCTTAATTTTTGGAATCGCACTAAAGAATTCAAGAGCTTCCGAAACAGTCATATTAAGGACCTCAGCAATATTCTTACCCTTGTATTCAACTTCAAGTGTTTCAGAATTATAACGTGTTCCATGACAAATTTCACATGGCACATAAACATCTGGTAAGAAGTTCATTTCAATTTTAATAATTCCGTCCCCGCGGCAGGCTTCACAGCGCCCACCCTTAACATTAAAGCTAAAACGCCCCTTAGTATAACCACGCATTTTAGCTTGGTTGGTTTGGGCAAATAATTCACGGATGTCATCAAAGACTCCCGTATAAGTTGCAGGGTTACTTCGTGGAGTACGACCAATTGGCGATTGATCAATATTGATAACTTTCTCAATATTTTCGACCCCGCTAATCGACTTGTACTTGCCAGGCTTTGCTGAATTATTATTCAATTTTTGTGCTAAGACCCTTTTGAGAATCATATTAACAAGGGTTGACTTCCCTGAACCAGAAACCCCCGTTACGCAAATAAACTCACCAAGTGGAAAATCAACTGTAATATCCTTTAAGTTATTTTCTGCTGCTCCTGTAATAGTAATTTTCTTACCGTTACCTCCTCGACGCTCTTGAGGTACTGGAATAAATTTTTTCCCTGATAAGTATTGGCCAGTTAAGGATTTCCGTGATCGCATAATTTGCTTAGGAGTTCCGGCTGCCATCACTTGGCCTCCATTTTCACCAGCTCCAGGGCCAATATCAACAATGTAATCGGCCGCGCGCATTGTATCTTCATCATGTTCTACAACAACAAGTGTATTACCAAGGTCACGCATAGCCTTTAACGACTCAATCAAACGGTCATTATCTCGTTGATGAAGTCCAATTGATGGCTCATCAAGGACATACATTACTCCTGATAAATTAGAACCAATTTGGGTTGCTAATCGAATTCGCTGAGCTTCTCCCCCCGAAAGAGTTCGTGCTGAGCGACTTAAAGTTAGATATTCAACACCAACATTTTTCATAAAGGTTAATCGATCAATGATTTCTTTTAAAATCGGCTTAGCAATTTCATTTTTTTGTGCAGAAAGTTTGATGCTCTTAAAGAATTCAAGGGAATCACTAATTGATAAAGCGGAAACTTCACCGATATTTCGCCCATCAATCTTTACTGCTAAGGCCCGCTGGTTTAGCCGGTAACCATGACAAACCGGACATGGAAGCTCAGTCATATACTTTCTCATTTGTTCCCTTGTAAAATCTGAGTTAGTCTCCCGGTATCGTCGGCTAATATTATTGATAACACCTTCAAATGGCACATCGACATCCCGAATGCCACCAAAGTCATTCTCATAATGGAAGTGAAATGGCGTTTCACCATTACCGTACAAAATCTGTTGTTGTTGCTTTTTAGGCAACTTATTGAAAGGAGTATCCATATCAATGCCAACCGACTTGCAGAATTGTTCTAACATTTGGGGATAGTATTGCGATGAGATTGGATTCCAGGGAACAATCGCCCTTTCTTTTAAGGTCTTTGTTCGGTCAGGAACCACTAAATCAATATCTACTTCAAGTTTCAATCCTAACCCTTCACATTCTGGACAAGCACCAGTAGGAGCATTAAAGGAGAATAACCGTGGCTCTAATTCACCAACTGTAAAGCCACAAATGGGACAGGCATATTGTTCAGAAAATGGAATTGGGTCTCCACCAATCACATCAGCAATTGCATAACCATCGCTTAAGCGGAGAGCCGATTCAAAGGAGTCAAATAACCGCGACCTAATTCCCTCTTTGATGATGATTCGATCAATCACGACATTAACCGTATGTTTTTTATTTTTATCTAATTCAGGGACTGAATCAAGGTCATAAGTTTCGCCATCCACTTGAACTCGGACAAATCCCTCACGCTTAATTGTTTCAAAGACTTTCTTTTGTGTTCCCTTTTTATCACGAACAACCGGCGAAAGAATTTGCAGACGTGTCCGTTCAGGCAATTCTAGTACCCGATCCACCATTTGTTCTGGTGACTGACTAGTAATTGGAATATTATCGTTCGGACAAATTGGTGTACCAACCCGTGCCCATAGTAAGCGGAGAAAATCGTTAATTTCAGTCACGGTTCCGACCGTTGAACGCGGATTATGGGATGTTGTTTTTTGGTCAATTGAAATTGCTGGAGATAACCCGTCAATCGAATCTACATCTGGCTTATCCATCTGGCCTAAAAATTGCCGCGCATAAGCCGATAAACTTTCCACGTAGCGTCGTTGTCCTTCTGCATATAATGTATCAAAAGCTAAAGAACTCTTTCCAGAACCCGATAGGCCAGTTACAACGACTAACTTGTTTTTCGGAATAGTAATATCAATATTTTTTAGGTTATGAGCCCGTGCCCCATGAATTATGATCTTATCATTTGCCACGAAATAATCCCTCCTCTATTTTTTTGCTTTTGTCTTTAATTCCATTATCGTATCACGAAGCGTAGCAGCCTGTTCAAAGTCAAGGCGTTTAGCAGCAGAGCGCATTTGCTCTGTTAATTCATCAAGCATCTTTGCTTGGGCCTCTTTATCTAGCTTTGCAAAATCTTTGTCAGTAAATTCAGCACTGTTATCTGCTTCAGCTTCATCCGTTGCTTTCTTAGTAACAGTAATTGCTTCTTGAATTGGCTTGATGATTGTATGCGGCGTAATGTGATGTTCTTCATTGTATTTCATCTGAATCGTCCGTCGCCGCTTTGTTTCATCCATTGCCTTTTGCATCGAGTCAGTCACGGTATCAGCATACATAATTACTGCCCCATTCTCATTCCGGGCCGCGCGACCAATCGTCTGAATAAGTGAACGTTCATTACGTAAAAAGCCTTCCTTATCGGCATCAAGAATGGCGACCAAGGATACTTCTGGAACGTCTAGCCCTTCCCGCAAGAGGTTAATTCCAACAAGAACATCAAATTTACCAAGACGGAGATCACGAATGATTTGCGTTCGTTCAAGAGTCTTAATATCACTATGAAGGTATTTGACCTTTAACCCCATATCTTTTAGATAATCAGTAAGGTCTTCGGACATCTTTTTCGTCAGGGTCGTAACAAAAACACGTTCATTTTTCTCAATACGTTTGTTAATTTCACCAACTAGGTCGTCAATCTGTCCCATTACCGGGCGAACCTCAACTGTTGGGTCAAGTAACCCAGTCGGTCGAATAATTTGCTGAGCAACGTGGTCTGTCTGTTCCATTTCATATGGGCCTGGGGTTGCAGACATATATACAACTTGATTAACATGTTGTTCAAATTCTGGTAGTTTTAATGGTCGATTGTCAAGAGCACTTGGTAAGCGGAACCCATAATCAATTAACATTTGTTTCCGCGCTCGGTCCCCGTTATACATTCCCCGTACTTGCGGCATGGTTTGGTGGGATTCATCAACAACTAATAAGAAATCTTTAGGGAAGAAATCTAATAAGGTATAGGGAGGTTCGCCGGGCTTTCGACCATCCATGTAACGCGAATAATTCTCAATTCCATTGGTATAGCCCATCTCACGCATCATTTCAATATCATAAGTTGTCCGTTGTTGAATTCGCTCTGCTTCAAGAAGCTTTCCCTCATCAGTAAACTTCTTTACTTGTTTCTTCATATCAGCTTCAATTTGTGGCAATGCCCGATCCATGACTTCTTCATTAGTCATAAAGTGAGTAGCCGGGAAGATAGAAACATGGTCCCGGTCACCAATCACTTCGCCTGTCAGCGCATCAACTTCACGAATCCGATCAATCTCATCCCCAAAGAATTCAATTCGCAATGCTCGTTCATCACGCGACGCCGGAAAGATTTCAACTACATCGCCACGAACGCGGAAACGCCCCCGTTGAAAATCAATATCATTGCGATCAAATTGAATATTAACCAGTTCAGTCAACAATCGATCACGTTCAATTTCTTGACCAACGCGCAAAGAAAGAACACTATTTTGGTATTCTCGAGGATCCCCTAATCCAAAAATACTAGAAACAGAGGCAACGACAATTACATCATTTCGTTCCAGTAAGGAAGTGGTGGCAGAGTGCCGCAGCTTATCAATCTCATCATTAATTGACGCATCTTTTTCAATATAAGTATCACTAGATGGAACATATGCTTCCGGTTGATAGTAGTCATAGTAGGAAACAAAATATTCAACCGCATTGTGAGGGAAGAATTTTTTCATTTCACCATAGAGCTGTCCAGCTAAAGTTTTATTATGGGAAAGAATCAAAGTTGGCTTATTAACATTGGCAATCACATTTGAGATTGTAAATGTTTTTCCTGTTCCTGTTGCTCCTAATAAGATTTGAGCTTTTTCACCATCTTCAATCCCCTTTGTCAATTGATTAATTGCTTGGGGCTGATCGCCGGTTGGTTTGTACTCTGACACTAGTTCAAATTTTTTATCTGGTTGCCGGTAAATCAAAAGAAATTCCTCCCTTACGTCGCAGTTAAATAAAATAAAGTGGAATCGCAACTTCATAAATTACCGCATCCCACTTATCACTAACTATTTATTATTTACTGTTATTAGTTTATCACCCAAACATGTATTCGTCTATAAATTTACAGTAAAAAAGTGAGTAGAAAACAATCTCTCCAAACAGGCCCATTTTCACTCACTTCTTAAAATATTTTATTTATCATTTAATTATGCCGAAAGTAACCAAAGTAAAATTGTAAGCCCGCGGCAACAACATTAATCCAATTCAAACAAATAAACCACGGAACAAGATTAGCATTATCAAAATGGGTTACTCCATAAAATACAGAAAAACCACCAATAATCGCAATAAGATTAAGCCAAGCACAGAGGCGCCGCATTACAATGTCTCTTGGTCGACTCAATTCCCAGATAATATCAACGATTAGCCACAATACTAAAATTGCAAATGTTCCTGCAAATAGACTTGGTGTCATCCTTGCCGCCTCCCTTTACTTTGTTAATTTTTACCTTCTACTTCTATTATAAGAAAGCGCTTGCAAAAATCAACTATTTGATAAAAGGAAGCCTAAAAGCATAAATTATTGTTGAATAATTTGCGTAGTAATAATTGCTAATTGGTTTTTCGCATTACCATCTGCATTATCTTTTAATAATTCTGGCAAAATCTTTTTAAGGAAATACTGGACACTAGCCATATCACGAAAATCCATAATTGCCGTCAAGCTCGACTTATAAATATCCATATAAACTGGTTCAGGATTACCTTTTTGGATCTCACCAAATGATTCATACATAAGATCAATCTTATCAGCAACCGCGAGGATTTTACCTTCTAAAGTATCATCTTTCCCTTCCGCAAATCGTCGTTCATAAGCTGCCCGGAACTCAGCCGGAATTTCAGATTGAATAAAGTTTTCTGTTAATGATTTATCAACCCGCGCCAGCATTGAGCGCAATTCAGGGGTAGCATACTTTACCGGTGTTTTGATGTCACCAATAAATCGCTCTGTATAGTCATGATTAAGAGCTTTTTCATATAAAGAACGCCAATCAATTTCATTTCCGACTTGTTCTTCAATATCACCAAGCATTTGTGCTGCTTGCGTTACCTTAAATGAATGGGCAGCCACATTGTGTTCCTCAAATTTAAAATATCCTGGAGCACGGTTAATCATTTCGAGGTCGCTTAAACTTTTCAGATATTCATGCATTCCCACGATGAAGTCCTCCCAAAAAATAATTAATTTGTACAATCATACAATTTTTTGGCGAAATTTCAAGAAAGGTGAGGAAAAATTTAATCTTAGTGACATCCCCAATATCGTATATAAAAACAGAGACTGTTGAAAAAAACAAAGTTTTTTCAACAGTCTCTCAGTTATTATTATTCAGCAAACTCTTGTAAAGCCTTTTCGAAATCAGCTAATTTTTCATTTGCCTTATCTAAGGTATCAGCACTTGTACCAATGTAGAACTTAAGCTTTGGTTCAGTTCCCGATGGACGAATAGCAATCCAAGTATCATCATCAAGAATGTAACGCAATACATTTGATTCTGGGATACCTAATTCACTTACTTCGCCATCAGCTGTAGTTTTAGTCCCATTAGCGAAGTCTTCAGTAACTACTACTTGATGACCGGCAAAATGAGTTGGGGCTTCTTCTCTGAACTTCTTCATTAAAGCCTTAATCTTAGCTGGGCCATCAACACCAGCATAAGTATTAGCAATTGTCTTTTCGCGGAAGTAGCCGTTCTTCTTAAACAATTCTTGTAAGCCATCGTAAAGGGTCATGTTACGACTACGGTAATAAGCGGCAACCTCAGCAAGTAAAGTTAAGGATTGGATAGCATCCTTGTCACGAACAAATGGCTTAATAAGGTAACCATAACTTTCTTCAAAACCAAACATAAAGGTATGATCAGCTTTGCCAGTCTCATATTGATGAATTTGGTCAGCGATCCACTTGAAACCAGTTAAAACATTGATCATCTCAACGCCGTAACTTTCTGCGATCTTAGCAGCGAAGTTAGTAGAAACAATTGATTTTA
Source organism: Limosilactobacillus reuteri subsp. porcinus (assembly GCF_036621895.1). Lineage (GTDB taxonomy): Bacteria > Bacillota > Bacilli > Lactobacillales > Lactobacillaceae > Limosilactobacillus > Limosilactobacillus reuteri_J. The sequence goes on along the minus strand of NZ_LN887465.1, from coordinate 1,782 downwards.
CCGCAGCAGCATTCTTTGGTAAGGTTCCCGCTTGTTTATGCGCTTCAAGAATGTAGGCAAGCATGATAGAAGCAATTTGATTACCAGTTAGCAATTGATATTCACCATCTGGTTGACGAACTGCACATCCAAGCCGGTCAGCATCAGGGTCCGTGGCGATCAACACATCTGCATCAACTTTTTTACCAAGGGCAATGGAACGAACAAATGCTTCTGGGAATTCTGGATTAGGATGTTCCAAACCAGGGAAATCACCATTTGGTTGTGCTTCAGTTGGTTCCATTTCATAATTTGTAAAACAAGCTTGACGCAATGCCCGTTCACCAAGCATTCGGCCAGTTCCACATAATGGGGTAAAGACAAATTTCATATCTTTACCGTATTCCTTGGCTAATTCAGGGTTAACAGTTACACCCTTAGCATTAGCAAGGTATGCAGCATCAACATCTTCACCCATGATTGTTTCCAAACCATTGTCAAGCATTTCTTGTTCATCAGCTAAAGCAATGTCAAAAATATCATCAATCTTACGGATGTAACCTGTCATCATGTCAGATTCTTTAGGTGGCATCTGTCCGCCATCTTCACCGTAAATCTTGTAACCATTGTATTCCTTAGGGTTATGACTAGCGGTAATCATGATTCCCGCATAAGTCCCCATGTGACGAACTGCAAATGACAATTCAGGCGTTGGGCGTAAATTATCATAGATGTAAACCTTAATCCCATGAGCACCTAATACACGAGCAGCATCATGAGCAAATTTACGGGAGTTGTGCCGAGAATCGTAACCAATAGCGACTCCTCGTTTTTTAATATCATCACCCAATGAATCCATTAAAGTTGCCAAACCTTCAGTTGCTTGACGGACAGTGTAAACATTCATCCGGTTAATTCCTGGTCCCATTAGTCCCCGCATTCCTGCAGTTCCGAATGATAATGGACCGTAAAAGGCATCTTCAATTTCTTTATCGTCGCTCATTGCAGCTAATTCTTGCTTTAAGTCTGATTCAAGATCTGTTCGTTCTTGCCAAACCTTATAAGTATCTTTCCAGCTCACAATAATGTCTCCTTTATGTCATACTCTGCTTTTTAGTATACCGCATAAAATGCTATCTGTCGCTTTTTACTTAAAAATTTACTAAAGTTTTACCAAGGCTTGGAAATTGAAATATGAGGCAGAAATTCTTGCTGTTTTTGCCGCTGGATTTGCCGTTGCTTAACACGTTGAGAATATGTTGCCATTAACGTCTTTTGCTCTTCAGTTTCCGGAATTAATTTATTAAATGCCGTTTGTTTTTCAGGATCAAGAATTACAAAAGTCATAAAACAATAAAAGCCGAGGAAACGTTCACCGGTCATCAAGTGCTCGCCAATTACTTTTGTAAATACTTCAATTGATCGCTTCCCAAAGCCGGTAACGTATGCCTCCATACACATTGAATCTTGAAGGTCAAATGGTCGCAGAAATTGGATCTCATCCATTGATACTGTTGCAACTGTTGTTCGAGCTACTCGCATTGCTGCTACCGAGGCTTGACCATCAATTAATTCCAAGATTCGTCCCCCGTATACTGTCCCGTGTTCGTTTAAATCTGAATTACGAATCCGATGAATTGACACCGCTAATGTATCATTACATTTGATTGCACCCATTAAAAAACCTCCTCGTATTCTATAAATAAATCTTTACGGATTTTGCTACATTACATCTTGTCTTCTGGTCACCGCATGATAACCTCTAATTATCATTGGCTTTGGTCAACTGGTATAGGTTAATAC
>NZ_LN887464.1:0-440 GCF_036621895.1 Limosilactobacillus reuteri subsp. porcinus | reverse complement strand
AATCACTCGTTCAAGATCAATGTCAGCAGCCGCTATTGTCCCAAGATTGTGTTCAAAGAATTTCTGCATCGCTACGGTGAGGTTATCATAGTCATGGGTTCGGCTACTATGCATCGTTACCATTCCAACATTTGCCTTAGCCATCAAAATTAGTTTTTGTTTTGAATTAAATGCCTGCACATCATTGATAATATCTACCCCGGCCTCAATTGCCGCTGCCATTACCGGGAGTTTATACGTATCAACTGCGATCGCAACCTGGGGATAGTTTTCACGAAGAAGCTGAATAGCCGGCATAATTCGCGCAATTTCTTCTTCCGGATCAACCTCTTTAAAGCCACCCGGTTTCGTAGTTTGCCCACCGACTTCAATTACGTTTGCACCGGCTGCTACAGATCGGAAGAGCACACGTCTGAACTCCAGTCACCAGATCATCTCGT
>NZ_LN887463.1:0-415 GCF_036621895.1 Limosilactobacillus reuteri subsp. porcinus | reverse complement strand
CTTTCGTGGGATATTGTTGCGACGGTGCATTAGCTGAGTGACTAGTTCGTTTGGTAAATGGCGAAAATCTAGCTTCTTACTAAGACCATCACGACGTAAGATGCCGTTATTATTTTCGTTTAACCCTCGTTGATTGGGAGCACCGACTTCTGCAAAATAGGTATGAAGATCATACTTATTGGCTATCTCTCGCCATCCAGCGAACTCTTTACCATTGTCAAAAGTAATTGATTTAACAAAGTGACGTGGCAGTTTAGCGAGCCATTGATCAAGCTGGCAATTCACTGCTTCGTCTGTTTTATGATGAATATTAAGGACAACCATTACTTTGGACTGTCGCTCTACTAGCGTCATTACCGCTCCGCGGTGAGCTTTACCTTGAACTGTATCAGCTTCAAAGTGCCCAAATTCATGT
>NZ_LN887462.1:0-6955 GCF_036621895.1 Limosilactobacillus reuteri subsp. porcinus | reverse complement strand
TGAATCACTATCCACGAGCTATATTTAATGGACATTCGTCAATGGACATCTATCGTAAGGCCTTCTACCAAGAGATATCACAGCTCCACCAACCAATAATCAATTGGTCAGTATTATTTATTTGAGTCCAGTGGCTAACTTATTCTTGAAATTTAGGATAAGTTAGACAAGTAATACTAAATATGAAAGCGTCAAAAAGCGTTAAAAAGCGTTAAAAAGCGTCAAAAATTTATATGGAATTAATCATAGATAGTCAATTATTATTAAATGAATGCTGATGGGGTTGGAAAGTGTTTGAGTTAAAAGACTAATGTGCTGAATGTATATTGAATCGGTCTAATTTAAAAGTCATTGGTACAAAACCAGCTAATTTTACATTGAGAAAACGATTATTACACTGAAAATAGTAATGGGAAATTTAAAATTGGTAGAGAAAAATGATAATAAACAGGATTCATCTAGTGATAAACTTCATGACAATTTCTCTGATATATTAGATCAGAGTTTGAAAGAGGATTATGAAGTTTTAGAATTCCTAAAAGATAAATAGTAATAGAATGTTTAATTTCTTTTGGCACAGAATGCACATAATTAAACATACTGAATTAAAATTTCTTACCCTAAGCGTTGATGTATCAGGAGTTATATGAATTTAATCGTTACTTTCTGCTATTATTCGTAGGCATAAAATCTTGATCATATTTGTAAAATCTTGATCATTTATAGTAAAATGATCAAGATACTAAGCCAGTGATTAAGATAAGGGTGTGACTAAAATTAAGCAATTTGACTATCAAACACTGAATCATTTGAACTATTCAAGTGATTTAGTAAATAAAATGAATCAAATTTATAATTTAAGAGGCAAAACCGATAGCTATGAGACTGATTATAGGGACACGTTGGACCGCTTAGTAGAAGTAGCTAAAATTCAAAGTACTAGTTCATCAAACCGAATTGAAGGTATTTATACAACAGATGAACGAATGAACAAAATCATGCAAGACAAAACGCAACCGAGAAATCGTGATGAGAAAGAAATTTCAGGTTATCGAGATGTCCTTAAATTAATTCATGAACAATATGACTATATTCCTATCTCGGTTAATTCTATTTTGGAGATGCATAAGAGGTTATTTGCTTATACTGGAAGCACTTGGGGCGGTAATTTCAAGGACAGCAATAATAAAATAGTTACTGAGTATGGCAATGGGAAACAAGAGGTAAGGTTTAATCCTCCAGCAGCATATCTTACACCAGAATTAGTACGGAACTTATGTGATTCTTACAATCGAGCTATTAAAGAAGGTGTATTTTCACCACTACTATTGTCAGGAGCGTTTATTTTTGATTTTGTATCCATTCATCCTTTCAATGATGGTAACGGAAGAATGTCACGATTATTAATGTTACTGACAATGTATAAAGCGGGTTTTGATGTTGGAAAGTATATAAGCATAGAAAAATCTATTGAGGAGACTAAATCGTCATATTATCAGGCACTAAAAGATAGTTCGGAACAGTGGATGAATAATAAAAATGATTATTTACCATTTTTAGAATACTTTCTGGGCATTATCTTAAAAGATTATCGCGAATTTAATGAGCGCTTGAGTATGGTTAATCAGTCTGATTTACCTGTGGACCAATTAGTGTTAAAAACTATTCGTCAGGCATTAAAACCGTTATCTATTAAAGAACTAAACAATTTTATCCCTCAATATAGTGAAATTACCATTCGACGAGCAGTAAAAAAACTTCGCGATGCTAATAAGCTAGAAAAGATTGGGCAGGCAAGGTCAACGAAGTATGGTTTGAAAAAGAATAGTTAATTGATCTTATAAACTGGGAATTTGTTTGCTCTACCTGAAAAGATTGACGTGCCAAGCATACGTTAACTAGAAAACTTGGTAAAAATATAGATATAAATCTGTAAGACTTCAAATACTATATGTGAATGAACTTTTATTAAGGAGGGGAATTAATTGAAAAGCAAGGATGACATAGGGACTAAATCATTTATATATGATTTAATATCTGTTGGATTTGGCTTCTTTTTTACAGGAATATTTTTATATACTGATTTGTGGTCAATAGAGCCAAGTTCAATTTACATAAAGACTGCTAGCACAATTTTGAAAAATTCAAAACTCTATGGTTTGACACCACTTTATTTGATTTTTATAGGATTATTTATATTATTTATTGCAACTACTATTAAATATTCTGTTAAAGATGGATGGAGTTACGTAGTCAGCACTATTGTATCAGTTGTTGCATTTATTCTCTTGTTTTTAGGCTGGTTAGCACAGGCAAGAATCACATGGGTGACTATTTTAGCATTGCTAATAGTGATGTCATGGTGTTCCTATACTTTTATATTTTATTTAAAGAGATTATATGCCTGGATTACAGACGACAAAGATAAAAGTTTAGCTAAGTTAACCTTTATTTGGACTATTTTGGCTGCTATATTTGGATATTTTTGGGGGAAGAATGAGTAAAAAAAGGTGGAAATCCATATTAAAAGAACAAGAAATTGTGCTGATCTTTGGAATAATTGATTTGTTGATGGATATATTATTTTACTTTAGGTTAAGAGATATTATTTTGAATAATGGCTTTAATAGTGTGTCACAACACATCAAAATTAATTTTAATGTTGCATTTCAAATGGCTCAGTCCATAGGATATGAAGAAGTATTAAAAGAGTGCCTTATTGGAACGCTCCTGTTTGGATTATTAATATATTTAGTATGTTGTAGTCTTTGTAGATACTTATTTGAAACAGGATTAAATATTAGAAGTTTATACTGGTGGACAATTATTGTAGTTTATCTAAGCAATATTATTTTAACTATAATGTTAGTTAAGTATTTAATGCTTATTTGGATTATAGCTATAGGCGGCGCTCTTTATTCTGCGGCGCATTCTGAATCGATCTCATAATAGGTTGTAGGGTGTAATGTGCTTAAAATAAGTAATATTTTATTTGAAATACGGAATGCAGCTGAGACGGGGTTTTAGTATACTCACTTGATTTTTTGCACCGATAAATTGATTGTTGCACTGAAAAATGCACACAATTAGACACACAAAATAAAAATTGATTGTCTCAATTGTTGGTATATCAATGATTAGTGCAATTTAACCTCCATGCTTCTAGTCAGCACTAGATAAGGTCTAATAGGCCTGTTATAACGGCATTTTCAGTCGTTATAACAGGTTATTTTACGTTAAAAAACGTTATCGACTTCTCACTTTTTTCTCACGTGAACGTTTCCCGTGTTGTTTTGATCCACGGAAGATCGCTGTAGTTCAACGTTACCGCGATTTTCCGCATTACCAACATGAATTTGGTCATTTAGAAGCTGATACAGTTCAAGGTAAAACTCACCATGGCGCTGTGATGACCTTAGTAGAACGAATCTCAAAAGTTGAGATTGTCTTGAATGTCCATCACAAAACGGTCGAAAGTGTGAACTATTATTTGGATCAATGGCTATCAAAACAGCCTCGTCATCTTTTTAAGTCCATCACCTTTGACAACGGTAAGGAATTTGCGGGCTGGCGTGAGATTGCCAATAAGCATGATATCCATACATACTTTGCGGAAGTCGGTGCGCCTAATCAGCGAGGGTTAAACGAAAACACCAACGGTATTCTTCGTCGTGATGGTCTGAGTAAAAAGAAAGACTTCCGTAATTGCTAGGGCTTCTTTTAGTAATGACCAATTACCAACAAGGTTACATTCTGCTTTATAGGTATTAAATGTGTATGAAGAAGAACCGTTACCAGTAATACTATCTTCATTAAATAGCATTATTTAGGTTCTATGGTATTTGGTAAGGATAAGATGATTTCTTATCTTTACAAAGACAGTGTTTCTAACCACCCATCATTAAAAAGAACTATAATGGTTGTAAATATAAGAAACGGAGGTCTTAGATAATGAGTAAAGCCGAAGTAATCGATCACTATTTTTATGATGAGGCAGCTTATGATTATCATGATGGTGGTTATGTGCCATTGGAAGAACCACAGGTACCGCAACAGCCATTAAACATTCCTAAAATATTGCAGCCGGATAAGGAAACGGCAACGGACATGTATTACACAATTGTTGCTCAAACAGGCGCGGTCCAGTTGATGCCCGGTGAAAAAACGAAGACCTGGGGATACAATGCGCCGCTGTTAGGTAAGACAGTAGTGTTTAAAAATGGGAAGACCATTCATTTGCACCTGGTTAACCATCTACCTGAATTAACAACTTTTCACTGGCATGGGTTAGCGATTCCCGGTCCGATTGAGGATGGTGGTTGTCATGCCCCTGTCTATCCAGGTGGCAGTCGTGACGTTACCTTTAAGATCAATCAACCAGCCGCTTTTGTTTGGTTACATGCCCACCCGTGTCCAGCAACCGCCGAGCAGGTATGGCAGGGCTTAGCTGCTGGGGCAATTGTCCAAGATGAACATGAGCAGAGCCTTCCGTTACCACGAACTTACGGGGTTGACGATATTCCAGTTATTTTACAAGACCGTCGTTTTCATGAAAATAACCAGTGGAACTACCGGAAGGACTATGATCCCGATGGTGTCGCCGGACCAACACCGATGATTAACGGTACGATTAATCCGTACTTTGATGTTACGACCCAGAAAGTTCGTTTGCGGTTCTTGGATGGTGCTAACCGCCGCGAATTCCGGTTACACTTTAGTGATGATCTTGAATTTACTCAGATTGCTGGTGACCTAAGCCTGTTACCACATCCGGTTAGAATGACGAAGCTCTTGATTACCTGTGCAGAGCGGCAAGAAATTATTGTCGACTTTGGCAAGTACAAGCCGGGGGATGTTGTGACGCTTTACTCTGATGATGTTCCTCTTCTCCGGTTCCGAATTCATGAATTTAAGCCTGATAATACCACGATTCCAGCCACCCTATTTGAAGTGCCAGATCCAGCTGTTGATCCAGACCTTCCAGTTCACCATGTTACCCTTGACGGAATGGATGAAGCGGTTGCGATGAACGGTAAGAAATTCCAGATGGATCGGATTGACTATCAGATGCCGATGGGGAAGGTTCAACTGTGGGATATCTGTAATACAAACCCGGCTCCCGGAATGATTCACCCATACCATATGCATGGAACCGCATTTAAAGTTGTTTCGCGGAATGGCCATGCACCATACCCTAATGAACTAGGGCTGAAGGATACGGTTGCAGTTAATCCTGGTGCACATGTTGTGATTAAGGTGTGGTTCCATGTTTCGGGCGTCTTTATGTATCATTGTCATATCCTTGAGCATGAGGATGGCGGCATGATGGCCCAACTTCAAGTGATCGATCCAGCAAATCCCAACAAGAAGTATCATTTAATGAATCACATGACGATCATGAAGGCTTTTGCTGAAGAACGTCATGTGCCGATGGATCAACTGTGGCTTGGCGGAATGGAATCCTACAAGAAAATGGGAATGGAAATGTAGCCGAAGTTTTGTAAAGAGTTGTAAAATTATATTGGTAGCTATGAATGCCACTCGTCGGAATGCGGGTGGTATTTTTGTTTTTCTACGAATAGTCAAGTATATTAAGGTGTTTCTTTGAGTTTAATTTAAGAAAAGAATTATTTTGGCAGTTAAAGTAACTTATAATAAAGAATTTAGAGTATAACAAAATAAGCTCATGAACTAGACTTATTTTTCATGGGTTGTAGAATGATAGTAAGAATCAATCCTAAATTATGCTTTAGCTATTTGATAATTATAAGATTGATTGTATTTCACAAGATGATAAATCGTTCTGAGAAGGCGATGTATCGCTGCAATGGCAATTTTCTTAGTTCCATGCTGAGAAGATTGCCTTTTCCTTTTTAAAGTAAACAATTAACTGCTTAAACCAATGATCAATCGTTGACAGATGAAAAAATGGTGAGTATTATTTGAGCATAAATTAAAATTTGATTAGATGAAGAGGGCGGCAATAATGATTACCAAAATTAATAATATGAATAATCATGTGATGGCAAGATATCAAATGTAGAATAGGATGAATAAAAGGATGGTGTGTTAGATTGTTTAAGAAGATTTTAATTGCTAACCGTGGTGAAATTGCCACCAGGATTACCCGCGCTTGTCATGAACTGGGAATCAAAGCGGTGGCAGTTTATGCTAAAGAAGATGAGTATAGTGCTCATCGTTTTGCTGCTGATGAAGATTATCTGATTGGGAAAAATGAACAACCTATTGACGCCTACCTTGATATTGATGAAATTATTCGAGTAGCAAAGGCTGCTGGTGCTGAAGCCGTTCATCCCGGATATGGTTTCTTAGCTGAAAATGCTGATTTGGCTCAGGCGTGCGTTGATAATGGCCTTAAATTTATTGGTCCTAAGCCAGAGCATCTCCGTATGTTTGGTGATAAGCTCGTTGCTAGGCAAGTAGCGATGAAGGCGGGCTTACAGCCGATTCCTGGTTTGACGGGTAATGTCACTAGTCTTGCACAAGTTAAAACCTTTGCTCATCAGTACGGTTATCCAATTATGATTAAAGCTGCTAACGGTGGTGGCCGGGGCATGCGGATTGTTGAAAACGACCAACAGCTAGCTGCCGAATTTGACCAAGCAAAAGACGAGGCTTTAAAGTCATTTGGGTCGGATGAAATGTATGTTGAAAAAGATATTCAACACCCCAAGCATATTTAAGTGCAGGTTTTGGCAGATGAACATGGTAACGTGATGCACTTATTTGAACGGGACTGTTCCGTTCAGCGTTGTCACCAAAAGGTTGTTGAATTTGCGCCTAGTGTAGTGTTAACACCAGAACGACGGACAGAGGTTTGTAATTTAGCCCTTAAATTAATGAAGAGCGTCCACTACCAAAACGCTGCGACAATTGAATTTTTAGCGACGCCTGAGCAGTTTTACTTTATTGAACTGAAACTTGAAAGCACTCA
>NZ_LN887461.1:0-1092 GCF_036621895.1 Limosilactobacillus reuteri subsp. porcinus | reverse complement strand
TACTGTTATTGACTGCTTACGCACAAATGATGCACAAATTCAATTGAAAATAAAAATTATTTAAAACATAAAACTCCTGTAACCCTTAATACACAAGAGTTACAGGAGTTAACTTTAGCTTAGCTGATACTTCGCATTCCTGCTTAAATATGCCTCCGGTGGGGGTCGAACCCACACTCCCTCAACGGGAACTGGATTTTGAGTCCAGCGCGTCTGCCAATTCCGCCACAGAGGCATCAGCTAACTAAAAGGTGGTAATCGGATTTGAACCGATGATAAAGGTTTTGCAGACCTCTGCCTTACCACTTGGCTATACCACCAAATAGTTAAGATTAAGTAATAAGCTTAATCAAAAGGGCGGTATGTGGGATTCGAACCCACGCGTGCCGGACCCACAAACCGGTGTGTTAACCAAACTTCACCAATACCGCCAAAATATTCAGTTAAGCAGGGATAGTAGGAATCGAACCCACAATGACGGTTTTGGAGACCGTAGTTATACCGTTTAACTATATCCCTATAAAATGGGGGAGAGTGGATTCGAACCACCGAACCCGAAGGAACGGTTTTACAGACCGTCGCGTTTAGCCAGACTTCGCTACTCCCCCATAAATGGCGCGGGACGGAATCGAACCGCCGACACACGGAGCTTCAATCCGTTGCTCTACCAACTGAGCTACCGAGCCATTGTGTCATGGGTATATACAACTATTAAGTTGTAATGGAGAATACAGGGCTCGAACCTGTGACCCCCTGCTTGTAAGGCAGATGCTCTCCCAACTGAGCTAATCCTCCAAAAGTGACCCGTGCGGGATTTGAACCCACGATACCAGCGTGAAAGGCTGGTGTCTTAACCACTTGACTAACGGGTCATATTAACGGAGAGTAAGGGATTCGAACCCTTGATACAGGCTTTAACCCGTATACATCATTTCCAATGATGCTCCTTCGGCCAGCTCGGACAACTCTCCAATATCCAAGCCCTGGCACAATTAAGACCAGGTGCCAAAGCTTGATTTTGCGTGGCAACGTCCTATCCTCGCAGGGAGCGATCCCCCAACTACTTTCGGCGTGTTGAAGCTTAACTTCTGT
>NZ_LN887460.1:0-2296 GCF_036621895.1 Limosilactobacillus reuteri subsp. porcinus | reverse complement strand
TAGTTAATTCCCAGCCTCTTTTAATATCGAAATTATTATTTAATAAGGAAAATTTTCCAAGCGATCTTTTTCAGTAATAGGACGAATCACTTTGCCTGGAACTCCAAGGACAAGGGAGTTATCAGGAATATCTTTAGTAACGACTGTACCTGCTCCGATAACGCAACCATTGCCGATTGTTACGCCCGGACAAACTGTTACATTGCTTGCAAGCCAACAGTTATCGCCAATTGTAACTGGTTTGCCATATTCAACGTCATCGAACTGACCGTCAGCTTGTTGCCGAATATTACGCTGCTGATACATGAGAGGATGCAGGCTGTAATGATCGAGACGTTTGGACCGCACATTACGTTATCTCCAATAGTAACAGGACATGTATCTAAAATGGTAAAGTTAAAATTAGCATAGAAATTCTTACCTATTTTAGTAAAACGACCATAATCGATATGAATTGGTCCTTGAAGATATATTCCGTCAGCATGCTGAGGAAATAGGCGATCAATAATCATTCCTCGTTCAACAGTATCTTTATCAGTTGTTAAATTATAGTCACGACAAAGACGATGAGCAAGGTGAGAAAACTTATTTAATTCCGGTGTTCCAGGACGATAAGGCTTCCCAGCTAACATATTTTCAGTATTTTTATCCATGAATAATTATTCCCTTCAAATTATGTAAGCGGATACGCTGTGTATTCCCAGTATGCCTAATTAACCTTAAATTGTCAATTTTCATTAATGAGAAAAAATTGCTAGTTCTGATTGAAACCGACTTCATTATCCGCTATCATTTAAATGTCTAAAAAATAAAAATAGAAAGAAGCTATTGGAATGACACACATTAAATTTGACAGTAGCGCATTAAAGCAATTTGTTCATGAAAACGAACTTGGTGAAATGCAAGCAATGGTTAACGCCGCTAATGATGAATTACGGAATGGGACTGGTGCTGGCGCCGACTTCCGTGATTGGCTCCATTTACCAACTGAATATGATAAAGAAGAATTTGCCCGTATTAAGAAGGCTGCTGATAAGATTCAACGTGATTCAGATGTTTTAGTTGTTATTGGGATTGGTGGTTCTTACCTTGGGGCTCAAATGGCAATCGACTTCTTACACAATACTTTCTATCAAGCTCAAGAGGCAAAAGACCGGAAAGCTCCATTGGTAGTCTTTGCTGGTAACTCCTTGAGTTCAACCTATGTTCATGACTTGATCCAATTAATTGGTGACAAAGACTTTTCAATCAACGTTGTTTCAAAGTCAGGAACAACCACTGAACCATCAATTGCCTTCCGAATCTTTAAGGACCTTTTAATTAAGAAGTATGGTGAAAATGAAGCTGATAAGCGGATTTATGCTACTACTGATAAGGCTAAAGGTGCCTTAAAGACTGAAGCAGATGCTCATGGCTATGAAACCTTTGTTATTCCTGATGGGGTTGGAGGACGTTATTCAGTTCTTTCTGCGGTAGGTCTTTTGCCAATCGCTGCTTCCGGTGCGGACATTGATAAGCTGATGGAAGGGGCTGCACAAGCGGAAAAGGATTATGTTGATCCTGATCTAACCAAGAACGAAGCCTACCAATACGCTGCTTACCGGAACATTCTTTATCGTAAGGGCTATGAAACAGAATTACTCGAAAACTACGAGCCTAACATGCGGATGTTTGCGGAATGGTGGAAACAATTAGCTGGGGAATCAGAAGGAAAAGATCAAAAGGGAATCTATCCTTCTTCAGCTAACTTTACAACCGACCTTCACTCACTTGGTCAATACATCCAAGAAGGTCGCCGTTTCTTAATGGAAACCGTTGTTAAGCTTGATAAGCCAAATTATGACATGGAAATTCCAACAGAACCAGATAATCTTGACGGGTTAGGTTACTTGGAAGGTAAGACAATGGATTACGTTAACACCAAGGCTTATGAAGCGGTGGTTGCTGCTCATACTGATGGTGGAGTACCAGTGATGACTGTTCATATCCCACAAGAAGACGAATATACTTTAGGTTACCTTATCTACTTCTTTGAGGTTGCGATGGGAATTTCAGGTTACTTAAACGGTATTAATCCATTTAACCAACCAGGTGTTGAAGCTTATAAGACTAACATGTTTGGATTGCTTGGTAAGCCAGGATATGAAGAAATTGGTAAAGAATTACGAGCTAAGATGGATAAGAACGATTAGGATAAATTAAACGCCGTTTGTAAAATTAAGTTAGAAAAAATAAAAAGCCATTTGTGATAGACTTTTGAGTATCCCTAATCAAAAGAAAGGCAATCACAAATGAC
>NZ_LN887459.1:0-1100 GCF_036621895.1 Limosilactobacillus reuteri subsp. porcinus | reverse complement strand
TTAAATTTTACAATCTGCCAAATTAATTACTTGTTTTGGCTATTCTTATTTTTCTTAGCAATTAACAGTAAGATTGCTTCTAATGATAATAATCCCAATCCAAGTAATCCAGTCGTTATTTGACTAGTAGTACCGGTTTGTGGAAGTTTATTATTTTTTCCATTACTGTCACTATTTTCAACTGAGTTCTTTTCTGTTAGCTCAACCACCATACGATTATTAGTAACTGAAGCATCTGTATTTTCAAGCCCAGAATTATTTGTACTATTATTAACGTCCAAACTTACTGAAGTAAAGATATCTCCAGAGCCATTCGCTGATTCATTATTTTCTGGGAATATCGTTCCTATTGAATGACTACTATTGATGGATGAAGAATTACTAATAGTAGTTGAAATACTATCACTAAGACTTGTAGAAGTACTTGCATTCATTGAATCCAAAATACTAGTACTTATTGAGGTGGATACACTTAAGCTTGTCGAAATTTGTTCACTCATACTAATTGATTCGGATGGATTATCAGGTTTTGGATTTACAGGTGATTCACTAAGCGAAGTTGAGCCACTATTTGAAACAGAAACTGAGTCACTCATGCTTAATGAAGTCGATTGACTCTCACTTGCACTCAACGATGTTGACGCACTCTCACTTTGACTCAATGACGTTGAGGCACTCTCACTTTGACTTAACGATGTTGACGCGCTCTCGCTCTGGCTTAATGAAATTGAGGCACTCTCGCTTTGACTCAACGATGTTGAGGCACTTGCACTTTGACTTAACGATGTTGACGCGCTCTCGCTCTGACTCAGCGATGTTGAGGTACTTGCACTTTGACTCAACGAGGTTGATGTACTCTCACTTTGACTCAATGACGTTGAGGCACTCTCACTTTGACTCAGCGATGTTGACGCACTTGCGCTTTGGCTCAATGAAATTAAGGTACTTTCACTTTGGCTCAATGACGTTGATGTACTCTCGCTTTGACTCAGCGATGTTGAGGTACTTGCACTTTGACTTAACGATGTTGATGTACTCTCACTTTGACTCAATGACGTTGAGGCGCTCTCGCTCTGACTCAATGAGATTGATGCACTTGC
>NZ_LN887458.1:0-221 GCF_036621895.1 Limosilactobacillus reuteri subsp. porcinus | reverse complement strand
TACCCTTCTTTTCATCATCTAAGTTAAATTCGCCATATGGTTTTCCAGTTGCAGCTTGAATAGCTTGACGAATTTGGTCTTGAGCATTACTATCATGTGCTCGAACAAAATTATAACTTGGAATAACCGCGTTTTCAGTATTATCATTAGCACGATTTACTAATGACTGAGTAATTAATTTTTTCAATGCTTGGTTTTTATCAGGTGCCCCTGATAATGAG
>NZ_LN887457.1:0-43596 GCF_036621895.1 Limosilactobacillus reuteri subsp. porcinus | reverse complement strand
GAGACGCCGGCTTTTATTATCGACTTATAGCCGATGTGCAAACCACCCGTTTGACGGGTGGTTATGATTAAAAAAATCTAAGAAAAAGCGAAAAATAAATAAATTATACTTAATAAAATTAACTTATTGTTGGTTGTTATCTTTAAAAATCATTGTTTAAAACGCTGACAGCTTGGATAAACACAAACTTTGATGAAGAATATTTATTTTGTTTTCTGGCGATGATAAAGTAGTATCAACGTTAAAATTTAATTAAAAAGGAGTCGGTGCAGATGCATAGCAGCAAGATAAAAAATATGATCATCATCATTGTTGCAGTTCTTGGAATTGTAGTGGGGTGGCAAATGGTCGAACCTCAGCAGGTATCTGCTGCCGAACCGACTTATACGTTTGCAACTAATAACACCTTTGAACCTTTTGAAATTCAAGATAGTAAAGGTGGGTACTCAGGAAAGAATCCTGGGATTGAAATTGAAATGCTTAAGAAAATTGCCAAGCATGAGCATTTTAAGTATGAACTGAAGCCAATGAGCTTTAATGGTGACTTACAAGCTCTTGAATCAGGACAAGTTGATGCAGTAATTGCCGGCATGAGTGTTACTGATGAACGAAAAGAAAAGTATGATTTTTCAACACCTTACTATACTAGTGGGGTTGTTATGGCTGTTGCAAAAGATAGCAATATTAAGTCGATGAGCCAATTAAAAGGCAAAACAGTTTCGGCAAAGTCAGGAACGAGTGCGGCATTATTTTTGAAGAACAACCAAAAGAAATATGGTTACAAAATTCGCTACTTTGATTCCTCAAATACGATGTGGAATGATGTGAAGACTGGGAACACAGCAGCTACTTTTGATGATGGCCCTGTTCTTGAATACGGAATTAAAGAAGGTGTTCCACTTAAGGTTGTGACAAAGAAGCAAATTGATACACAACCAGTTGCCGTTGGATACCAAAAGGGCAAGAACTTAGAATTACAGAAAAAGATGAATGATGGGATTAAGTGGCTAAAAGATACTGGCCAAATGGATCAAATCATTGATAAATATACTAAGAGTGACAAAACAACGAAGGACAGCGCGACTGATCGGACAATTTTGGGATTAATCCGCGCCAATTATCCAGCCTTGCTTCGTGGATTATGGATGACAATTGAATTAACCGTTGTCGGCATTATTTTTGCGATGATTTTTGGAGTAATTCTAGGTGTATTAGGTATTGCACAAAACAAATTTGCCAATGCTGTTTCTAGTACCCTGATTTATATCTTCCGTGGTATTCCAATGATTGTTTTGGCCTTCTTTATTTACATGGGGATTCCCAATGTTATTGGTCATAAAGTTCCATTATTCTTGGCAGGAATCTTAACCTTGACTTTTAACGAAGGGGCCTATATTGGAGCCATTGTTAAAGGTGGATTTGAATCCGTTAATATTGGACAGTGGGAAGCAGCGCGGAGCTTAGGGTTGCCATATAGCAAAGCCTTGATTAAGGTTATTGCTCCCCAAGGATTTAAGTTAATGATTCCTTCGTTAGTTAACCAGTTTATTATTACCTTGAAAGATACTTCAATTCTTTCCGCAATCGGTGTAATGGAACTTACACAAACGGGGACTGTTATCATTTCCCAGAACATGGAAGGATTTAAGATGTGGTTAATCATTGGGACGATGTATATCATCATCATTACCCTGTTGACTTGGTTATCAAACTACGTACAAAAGAGGATGGGTTAATATGGATAAAAACTATAAAGTACAAGTAAAGAATCTGCACAAAAGTTATGGAAGTAATGAGGTGCTGAAGGGTATTAGCTTGGACGTAAAACCCAATGAGGTGGTTTGTATGATTGGACCATCAGGATCGGGTAAAAGTACCTTCCTTCGTTGCATTAATAAGCTTGAGGAACCAAATAGCGGTCATATTTATATTGATGGCTACGATATTGCTGATCCACAAGTAAATATTAATAAGGTTCGGGAAAATATCGGAATGGTTTTTCAGCACTTTAATCTCTTTCCAAATATGAATGTTTTGGAGAATATCACTTTGGCGCCTGTTCAACTTGGCAAGATGACCAAGGAAGAGGCAGAAAAGGGCGCAATGCATTATCTTGATTTAGTTGGACTAGCTGATAAAGCAGGAGCGGATCCAACCAAGCTCTCTGGAGGTCAAAAGCAAAGGGTAGCGATTGCCCGTGCCCTTGCAATGAAACCAGATGTAATGCTCTTTGATGAACCAACGAGTGCTCTTGACCCTGAAATGGTAGGGGATGTTTTGGAAGTAATGAAACGGTTAGCGCAAGAGGGAATGACCATGATCGTGGTAACTCACGAAATGGGATTTGCTAAGCAAGTTGCTGATCGGGTGTTGTTCTTCCATAATGGTGATATTCGGGAACAAGGCACCCCAGAAGAGATTTTTGATAATCCACAATATCCAGATACGAAGAATTTCTTGGATAAAGTGCTAAATGTTTAATTATCGACTGACTTTTAGCAATTTAAATTTGACAAAGTTAGGATAATCATTATAATAATGAGTAACTTCTAATAATTGGTTGACAGAGAATCTAGCATTTGCTGAAAGCTGGATCCAATTAAATGGCATGAGCGTTTGAAATGGAGTGGTTTCCTTATCAACTGAGAGGTAGTTCGCAAATGTGAACTATAAAGATGGGTGGAACCGCGTTAAAAAACGTCCCTGGTAGATGATTACCAGGGACGTTTTTATTTGTTTAAGAAAACGTTTTTGTTATTAACTAAATTTTTAAGGAGGCATATTATGGACGAAAAACAACAACAGAAGTTAGAACGATCGCTTAAAAGTCGTCACGTGACGATGATTGCTATTGGTGGAGCTATTGGGACCGGTCTTTTTCTTGGATCAGGAACAGCCATTCACCAAGCAGGTCCTTCAATCATTCTTTCATACCTGATCGTCGGTATCTTTTGCTTCTTTATGATGCGGGCGTTAGGGGAACTTATTTTAGCTGATACTTCAAAACATTCATTTATTGATTCGGTTAAGGAATATCTTGGTGACCGAATGGAATTTGTTGCTGGATGGATGTACTGGGCATGTTGGCTAACATTAGCAATGGCAGACCTTACTGCTACTGGTATTTACTTGAAATATTGGTTCCCTAATTTACCACAATGGGTTGGTCCATTAATTATTGTTATTTTATTGATGTTAGTAAACATGGTAAACGTTGGGGTGTTTGGTGAACTAGAAAGTTGGTTCTCCATGATTAAGGTGATTGCAATTTTAGCCTTAATAGCAGTTGGCGCGGTTTTACTTGTGATGCATGGTCATGTCGAAGGGCGGCCAGTAACTCTTTCAAACCTAGTTAACCAGGGTGGCTTTTTCCCTACTGGTCCGATGGGCTTTTTAATGTCTTTCCAAATGGTAGTTTTTGCCTTTGTGGGAATTGAAATGGTCGGTTTGACAGCTGGAGAAACTAAGGATCCAGATAAAGATATTCCGAAGGCGATTAATACCTTACCAGTCCGTATTGGTTTATTCTATATCGGATCAATGATTGCGATGATGTCAATTTATCCATGGTTCCATATTAAGACTACTTCTAGCCCGTTTGTTCAAGTGTTTACGGCAATCGGTGTTCCAGGAGCAGCTGCGATTTTAAACTTTGTGGTTTTAACGGCTGCAATGTCTGCAACTAACAGTGCGATCTTTAGTACTAGTCGTTCCCTCTACTCATTAGCTCGAAGCGGGAACGCACCAAAACGTTTTGGTGAATTAAGCGCGAAGGCAGTTCCTAATCATGCATTAACTTTCTCTTCATTGATTCTTTTTATCACAGTTATCTTGAATTATATTATGCCAGCTGGAATATTTGATGTGATTGCTGGAATTTCAACAATTACCTTTATTTTTACGTGGATTATTATTTTGGTTGCACATATTAAGTTCCGGCGGCAGAATCCAAAGGGAGTTACGAATTTCAGAATGCCAGGATATCCGATTACTAGTTGGTTAACAATTATTTTCTTCTTGGCAGTTCTAGTGATTTTGCTCTTTATTGATTCAACACGAATTCCATTAATCCTTTCAATTATCATTTTTGCATTGCTTACTTATGGTTATGGATTTTTGAAGAAGAAAAATTAAAAACTTGGCAGAGGCTCGAAAATTTTGAGTCTCTTTTCTTTTGCATTTGATAATTATTAGTTTAAGAGAGTGATAAAAAGTAATAGAAAAGAAGGTTTTGTTTAATAGTTGGAGGAGATCTAAATCCCGGTGAGACGCAGTTTAATTGTCTTTTTGTTGGGGGAGGGATTATACTGAAAGTGTGGAAAGATAGAAGGCCGAATTTAACAAACATCTTCTCATAATAAAACTACTTTGAAGTACGTTAATTAGACTTTTTGCATGAAAATACCAACACCCCACTCTACATGAAACGCTTTAGTTTCCGTAAAAAGTATGTTAGCTAAAAGTAATTAGTGGCTATATCTACAACGAACCTATAATGATAAGCTTAAGTTCCCCTACCAAAAATTAAAAATAATAATACTCGGCCTTTCTTCCCACTTCTTCATGGTTGAGAAGCCCGGAATGTTATTTTGATAAACGTCCCGGGCTTCTGCCAGTTTAAACCCTAAATATTTTATGTTATTTCCTGGGAAATACTAAAGTTAGTGAAACTGTAAATTACTTCTCTAAATATTTGAACATTTGCTCAATTGATTTTAATTGAGTATAATAGAAAACCTTGGCAGGGGCGACGGAAAGACACATAGCAAAGACGATTTGCTACGTGTAACTTTCCGTTTCTTTTTGTTAACATATGACAGCGTTTTCATAAGTTCTAAAAATTTTTGTGAAATTTCCGGAAGTTGAAAAGTTAATAAAATGAGCGAATTGTAAAATTATAATTTAAAAAATGATAAAAATTCACAAATTGTCTACAAAATAGCGCTTTACAGGAAGCAAATTTAAAGATATTCTTAAATAGTTAACTCGCCACAATTGCAATTATAGTATCTTAATTTGGAACGGCTGTTAACGAATATTCTATTTAAGGAGGGTACACAGCCATGTCTATGTATCTTATTATCAACATTATTGGGTTGATTGTCTTTCTTGGAATTGGATGGCTTTTCTCCAAGAATCGAAAGGAAATCAACTGGAAGACTGTAGGAATCATGGTAGTATTGAACTTACTTTTAGCATGGTTCCTTGTAAGTTCAGCAGCTGGTCGTGCTGGGGTTAAAGCGGCCGCTGATGGTTTTGCTTGGATTGTTAACGTCTCTGCAAAAGGAACTGTGTTTGCATTAGGTGATTGGTACACACCAAAGAACCTTAACTTCATTTGTTCTGCATTGATGCCAATCCTTATGATTGTTCCATTGTTCGATATCTTAAACTACATTGGTGTATTACCATGGATTATTAAGTGGATCGGACGTGGACTTTCATTCATTACTGGTGAACCTAAGTTTGAATCATTCTTTGCTGTAGAAATGATGTTCTTAGGTAACACTGAAGTTTTGGCTGTTTCTGGTATGCAATTACGTGCCATGAACAAGGAACGTAATTTGACGATTGCCATGATGTCAATGTCTTGTGTTACTGCTTCAATTCTTGGTGCATATATTGAAATGATGCCAGGACAATATATTCTGACTGCTGTTCCAATTAACATTATTAACTCATTGATTGCTGTAAGTATGTTAAACCCTGTTAAGGTTCCAGCTGAAGATGACACCATCGAAAAGGTTGGTGCTGAAGTTGACTCTGATAAGCGTGAACCATTCTTCAGTTTCTTGGGAGACTCAATTCTAGGTGCTGGTAAGTTAATCCTTATCATCATTGCTAACGTTGTTGCCTTCGTTGCTTTGGCAGCCTTGATCGATGCTATCTTAGCATTGTTCTGGAAGGACCTTTCACTTGAAAGTATCTTAGGTGTTATCATGTTCCCATTCTCATGGTTACTTGGTTTACCTGTTCACCAAGCATGGATGCTTTCCCAAGATATGGGTATGAAATTGATTACTAACGAATTCGTTGTTATGGGTAAAGTTACTGGTGAAATCAACAGTTACGCACCTCACTTGCGGGCTGTCTTGACTGTCTTCTTAACTTCATTTGCCAACTTCGGTACTTTAGGTATGATTATTGGTGCCTTCAAAGGATTAGTTGACAAGGAAAACAACGATTACATTGCTTCAAACATTGGTTACTTAATGCTTTCTGGTATTTTGGTTTCATTATTATCAGCCGCATTTGTTGGTCTCTTTGTTTGGTAGAAATAAAAAAGCAGCTGGCAAGGCTGCTTTTTTCAACATTAAATCCGAAAACGCTTGCATGATAAAAAGGAGATAAAATTATGACTACAAAGATTATTATGGATACTGACCCAGGTATTGATGACGCAGCTGCTTTAACGATGGCTATTAATGCCCCATCATTAGATTTAAAATTAGTTACAACAGTTGCCGGTAACGTTACTGCTGATAAAACCACTGCTAACGCTTTGAAGATTATTCACTTCTTCGGTAAGGATATTCCAGTTGCCGCGGGTGCCAAGCAACCATTGATTAAGCCTTTTGAAGATGCTGCCCGAATTCATGGTGAATCAGGAATGCCTGGTTATGACTTTGGTGACGATTATGGTAAGCCACTTGATAAGACTGCTGTTGAAGCACTTCATGACGCAATCATGGCTGAAGATGAAGTCATCCTGGTTCCAACTGGTTCATACACTAACATTGCACTACTCTTTAGCGAATACCCAGAAGTAAAGAGCCACATTAAGCAAATCGTTGCGATGGGTGGTTCGTTCTCTGGCGGTAACATGACCAGTGCTGCCGAATTTAACGTCTTCACCGACCCAGACGCTGCTAAAATTATGTACAATGCAGGTGTTCCAATTGTAACTGTTGGATTGGATGTTACCTTAAAGGCGCTCTTGACTGCTGATACAATTGAAAAACTCGGTAGCCTTAATAAGACTGGTGAAATGTTGCATGGATTAATTACGCACTATAATGATGGTAATGATCAAGGTCGTCCAATGCACGATGTTAATACTATCTTCTACCTTCTTCATCCAGAAGCATTTACTACAAAGGATATGTGGGTTGATATTCAAACGGATGGTCCGGCCATCGGTGCTACTGTTGGTGACATTCGTGCTGCTTATCATGATGGTAAGACCAACGCAAAAGTTTGCTTAGACATTGATGCTGAATACTTCAATAAGTGGTTCTTAGAAGAAGTAAGCAAAATGAAATAAGATACTGGGAGCTGAGAGCTTGCTTTCGGCTCTTTTTATTACTTTCTCGTGTAAGCGCTTTACGATATAATAACAGTAGTTAAAGTAAGGAGGAAATGTAAAATGAAGAATATTATGATTGCTGGCGCTGGTGTATTGGGTAGTCAGATTGCATATCAAACGGCTTTATCCGGCTTTAATGTCAGCGTATATAATCACCATATTGATACCGCTGAACGACGGATTAAGGCACTGAAAAGTGATTATGAACGTGACTTGCATTTGACTGATAAGGAATTTCAACAGGGTTTTGATAATATTAAAGTAATTACTGATGATGTTGCGACCGCGGTTAAAGATGCTGATTTAATGATTGAAGCATTACCAGAATCGTTAGAATTAAAGGAGCAGTTTTACGAAGAGGTTTCAGGATTAGCCCCTGAAAAAACAATCTTTGCTAGCAACTCCTCTACATTTATCCCTAGCCAACTAGCTCCTTATACTGATCGGCCAGAAAAATTTCTTAATATGCACTTTGCTAACCAAATTTGGAAATTTAATGTGGTCGAAATTATGGGTACCTCCCAAACAAGTCCAGAGGTGATTGAAGAAGCTACAAAGTTTGCTCGGGAAATAAAGATGGTTCCTGTTATCCTTAATAAAGAACAACACGGCTATATTCTGAATTCGCTTTTGATTCCGTTACTTGCATCTGGTCTTAGCTTATGGGCTAAAGGAGTTGCTGATCCAGCGATGATTGATAAGGATTGGATGATTTCGACAGGTGCACCAATGGGACCATTTGGTATTTTAGATATGGTTGGTTTACGGACGGCAGCGCAAATTGAACGGAATGCCTATGCCCAGACTAAGGATGAAAGTCATAAAGAAATTGCCGATAAGATGGAACAAATGATTCAAGAAGGGCACGAAGGAAAAGAATCGGGACAAGGATTTTATAATTATCCCCATCCGGCCTTCATGGATCCAGATTTTCTGAAGCATTAAGATTAAGTATTGAAGACTTAGAAAAGGGAGCAAGATAAAAGTCGTTCGTGACTGATATCTTGCTCCCTTATTTTGCGCTCCAATTTTCACGTAATCCGGTTGCAACAATGGCAAAATTACGGTACAGTAGTAGAGAACGTGAAACAAAAAATGTTTCACGAAAGGAGACCTAATAAATGAATCCTGAACAATTTCAACAAGCATTAGCTGATCATGGTATCACCTTATTAGCAGAACAAATGCAACAATTTGCTGACTATTATCAATTATTAGTTGAAACTAATGAACATGTAAATTTGACACGAATTACTGAAAAGGATGAAGTGTATTTAAAGCATTTTTATGACTCAATTACAGGAGCGTTTGCTGAACCACGCTTAGAAAGCGAAGAACTGACATTATGTGATATCGGTGCTGGTGCCGGCTTTCCTTCCTTACCGTTGAAGATCGCTTTTCCGCAATTAAAGTTAACGATTGTCGATTCGTTAAATAAGCGGATTGCTTTTCTTGAAGACTTAGTTGCCAAGCTCGGTTTAACCGACGTTACATTGATCCATGATCGGGCAGAAACTTTTAGTGCCAAGAACAGTCCATATCGTGAGAAATTTGATATCGTTACCGCCCGCGCAGTTGCCCGCCTATCAGTTTTAAGCGAATTATGCTTGCCAGCTGTTAAAGTTGGTGGCGAATTTATTGCTTATAAGGCAAGTGCGGCTCCTGAAGAACTTCAACAGGGCGGGACAGCAATTAAACAACTTGGTGGAAAAGTGCAAAAAACGGTGACATTGACTTTACCGGGAACTGATGAAGAACGTAATATTATTATGATTGATAAGATAAAGGCGACCCCTAAGAAATACCCACGTCGTCCAGGCTTACCAAGCAAAAAACCAATTCAGTAAGATAAGGAGTTGAAAGTATGGCTTTTTCATTATTTGGTATTGGAAAAAATAATTCCGATAATACAAAAAATAAGGTCGTAGAAGTAAAAATTGATCAAATTATTCCTAATCGTTACCAGCCACGGAAGGTATTTGATCAAGACGGTATCCGTGAATTAGCACAAACAATTGACGAACATGGGTTGTTACAACCAATTGTTTTACGTGAATACGAACCAGCAAAATATGAGATTATTGCTGGGGAACGTCGATACCGGGCGATGAAGCTCTTGAAGTGGGAAAAAGCGCCAGCGATCATTGAAAAGATGAGTGATCAAGAGACGGCTTCACTTGCCCTCATTGAAAATCTGCAACGGTCGCAATTGAGTTCAGTCGAAGAAGCGCAGGCCTACCGACAATTAATGGATCTGAACCATCTTACCCAATCGCAATTAGCAAAGGGAATGGGGAAGAGTCAGTCCTTTGTTGCCAATAAATTACGGTTGCTTCGCCTGATAACCCCTGTTCAAACAGCTATTTTAGACCACCGGATTACGGAACGTCATGGTCGAGCATTATTAGATTTAGATGAAAAACAACAACGTGATATGTTAATGCGGATTGTTAATGAACGGTTAACAGTTCGGCAGACAGAAGATGAAGTTGCTCGCTTATTAGGGCGTCCGTTACCTTCAGGAATTGCAGAATTAAAAGCAGCCGCTAAGCGCAAAGAATTAGCTTCTATTGAGGATCATGCTGAAGAAACAGCAGACGTTGAAGAGGTACCAGTAGAAAAGCCTGCAGAAAAGAGGCGCTCTCCTAAACGAAAGACAGCTAAGAAGGCCCGAAGCAAAAAAACTCAGCAGGCTAATGATGCGCGTTTAGCTTTAAATACGATTAAAAAGTCAATTAAGTTGGCGACAAATGAAGGCTTTGAAATTAAAATGCATGAGAAGGAAAACGGCGATACTTATCAATTAACAATTGAGATTCCGAAGAAACAGTAGGGAGGCCAAAAAATGGGTTCTGTAATTGCCCTTGCAAATCAAAAAGGCGGTGTTGGTAAAACAACAACGAGTGTTAATTTGGGTGCATGCTTAGCTGAGACTGGCCAGCGCGTCTTATTAATTGATCTTGATCCTCAAGGAAATGCAACGAGTGGTTTGGGCGTTGAAAAACAGAATATTAAGCAAAGTATTTATGATGTTTTAATTAATGAAGTGCCATTAGAGGATGTTATTCAAAAGACAAGTCACGAGGGAGTTGACATTGCTCCAACGACGATTGCCTTATCTGGGGCTGAAGTAGAATTAACTAATTTAATGGCCCGAGAAACACGGCTTAAGGATTCTTTTGGGGAAATTCGTCAAGAATATGATTTTATTTTAATCGATTGTCCACCATCCCTGGGGCTCCTGACGATTAATGCATTTACTGCTTGTGACTCAATTCTGATTCCTGTCCAAAGTGAATACTATGCATTGGAAGGTTTAAGTCAGCTTTTAAATACCATCAAGCTTGTTCGTAAACACTTCAATCCGCAACTTAAGATTGAAGGGGTTCTTTTGACAATGTTTGACCGGCGCACAAATCTTGGACAACAGGTAAATTCTGAGGTCAAAAAGTTTTTTGGTGACCAGGTTTATGATACGATTATCCCTCGTAATGTCCGTTTATCAGAGGCACCAAGTCACGGCTTAGCAATTATTGATTATGATAAAAATTCAACGGGGGCACACGTCTACCAACAATTAGCAAAGGAAGTGTTGGCTAACCATGGCAAAGAATAAAAAAGGTGGGCTTGGTCGAGGTATTGAGGCCCTCTTTGCGGAAAATGAAGTAACTGAGCTTGCGGATGAAACGGTTCAAGATATCAAGTTATCGTTAATTCATCCTAATCCCTATCAACCGCGGCGAACGTTTGATAAAGAGGCGTTGGCAGAGTTAGCTTCATCGATTGAAAAATCAGGGGTGTTTCAACCAATTATTCTGCGGCAAATGGATCCAAAAATTAACCGTTATGAGCTAATCGCTGGGGAGCGACGGTTTAGAGCTTCTAAGATCGCCAAACAGAAAACTATCCCAGCAATTGTGCGTAAGATGAGCGATGACCAGATGATGGAAATCGCGGTTCTCGAAAATCTTCAACGTGAAGACCTTACACCACTTGAAGAAGCGCAAGCCTATCAGATGTTAATGGATAAATTATCATTAACGCAGGCACAGGTGGCAAGCAGATTAGGAAAGAGTCGGCCTTATATTGCCAATTACTTGCGATTACTAGGGTTACCAAAAATGATCAAAGAGTTTCTTAATACTGGCAAACTATCGATGGGTCAAGCACGGACAATTCTCGGTTTAAAAGATAAGACAAAACTTGTTCCGCTTGCCCAACGAGCTGTCGAACAAAATCTTACAGTGCGACAATTGGAAGAGATTGTAACGCAGACTAATGGAACGGCCAAAAAGAAAGAAGAACGGCGGACACAACGAAAACCAATCTATATTCGAGAAGCTGAATCACAGTTGCAGAGTAAATTTGGTACAAAAGTTGCTGTCGCGCAAAGTCGGAAAAAAGGCGCAGGAAAGATCGAAATACCTTATACGTCAAATGAAGACTTTACTCGAATTCTTGAATTATTAAATATAACCTTAGATTAAGGAGGAATAACTCATGACAGCATATGATAAAGGTGACATTGTAATGATGAAAAAGGCTCACCCGTGTGGAACTAACCGCTGGAAGATTACACGAGTGGGTGCAGATATTAAAATTGAATGCCAAGGATGTGGTCATATTGTCATGATGACCCGTCAAAAATTTGATAAGGGATTAAAAAAGGTTATCGAAAAAGCGGATCAAGATGATTAATATTTTTAATGATTGATGATCACAAATAACTAATTGTAGATTAAAATAATAAATGATTAATTGAAAAGGAAAGTGAACAATTTATGTCATTAACTGCAGGAATCGTTGGCTTGCCAAACGTTGGTAAGTCAACACTTTTTAACGCAATTACTAAAGCTGGTGCCGAAATGGCTAACTACCCATTCGCAACAATCGATCCCAATGTGGGGATGGTTGAAGTTCCAGATAGTCGCCTTGACCGGATCCAGGAATTAATTCCAGCGAAGAAGATCGTCCCAACTACCTTTGAATTTACCGATATTGCCGGAATTGTTAAGGGTGCTAGTAAAGGTGAAGGACTAGGAAACAAGTTCTTGGAAAATATTCGGCAAACTGATGCAATTGTTCATGTTGTGCGGGCATTTGATGATAATGATATTACTAGTGTTTCTGGTAAAGTGGATCCAATTGAAGATATCGATACTATCAACTTGGAATTAGTAATGGCTGACTTAGATGCTGTTAATAAGCGCTTGGCAAAAGTACAGCGGGCTGCTAAGGGTCGTGATAAGGATGCTTTAGCGGAATTAGAAGTACTCAATAAGATTAAGCCAGTTCTTGAAGATGGCAAGGGTGTTCGCTCAATTGACTTTAGCGATGATGAACAAAAGATTGTCAAAGGGCTTTTCTTGTTAACAAGTAAGCCAGTCTTATACGTTGCTAACATTGCTGAAGAAGATATGGCAGATCCAGATAGCAACAAATACATGGATGCAATTAAAGAACACGTAAAAGATGACGGAGAAGTTATTGGCGTTGCAGCAGCTGCTGAAGAACAAATTGCCGAAATGGATGAAGCAGATAAAGCGGATTTCCTTGAAATGGAAGGCGTTACTGAACCAGGGTTGAACCGGTTGATTCGGGCAGCCTACAAGCTCTTGGGTCTTGAAACATTCTTTACTGCCGGTGGTCCTGAAACGCGGGCCTGGACTTATAAGAAGGGCACAAAGGCTCCACAAGCAGCAGGAATTATTCACTCTGATTTCGAACGAGGATTTATCCG
Source organism: Limosilactobacillus reuteri subsp. porcinus (assembly GCF_036621895.1). GTDB lineage: Bacteria > Bacillota > Bacilli > Lactobacillales > Lactobacillaceae > Limosilactobacillus > Limosilactobacillus reuteri_J. The sequence goes on along the minus strand of NZ_LN887457.1, from coordinate 30,550 downwards.
AGCAGAAGTAATGAGCTTTGAAGATCTTGATGAATTAGGTTCTGAATCAGCAGTAAAGGAAGCGGGGAAGCTCCGTCTTGAAGGAAAAGATTATGTAATGCAAGATGGTGATATTGTTGAATTCCGGTTCAACGTTTAAACTTCTGAAGCTAAGAGAGGAGTAGTTTTATAGTGAGTGAAGAACAACCACGGAATGCACAAGCTGGTCAACGTCAAAAACAATTAGAAAAAGAACGGCGGCAAGCGAATGGGAATGCCTTTAGCAACTATGATCTAACACGAAAAAATGAAGATTTTATGTATCAATTAAATAAACAGTTGGATCGTCTCGGTGTTCCTTCAGATAAGAAAGACTCGATGCTAAAGGAAACTATTGATAAATTGCTAGCAGGACAAAAGAAGGGGCAAACTGCGCGGGCATTATTTGGTACGCCAACTGAATATGCTAAAGAATTGAAGAACCCCAAGCCAACCCCTGCTGAAGCAAGTAAGCAATCAATTAAGTTGTTAGCAATTGATAATATGCTGATTTTCTTGAGTATCTTTACTTTTATGTTTGGCTTAATGTTCTGGTTATCACCAGCTGCAATGCAAACAAAGAATGCTGGAAGCAGTGGTATTACTGCAATCTTAATCGTGGCGATCACTGGAGGATTGATTTTTGGTTATGTGGCTACCCAAGTTCAACCGCAAATTGATAAGAACGGTAAGCGGGTAAGTAAGAAGCCATTATGGCAACGAATCCTTTTGATAGTTGCTGGATTAGCAGCTTGGTTGATTATTTACATGCTTGTAAGTATGTTGCCAAATGTAATCAACCCACGACTTAATCCATGGGTCTACATTGGCATTGGGGTTATTACTTTCATTGGGGATATGTACTTCAGGTCCAAATTTCATGTTACAGGTTCCCTTTATGGTAATCGTGCGCCAAGACGTTAACCAGCAAATAATTTTAGCAACGGAACTATTTGCCAGGTTATCTTATTAAAATAAATAAGGGTGAGAAAAAGGTGAAAATTTTTTCTCGCCCTTTTATTTTGCTCTTTTTTGAAATAAATTTCTGGAAATCTATGGACAAATGTTCAATAGATTGTTAAGATATAAACATAATCTTATGAAAACGCATTCAAAGTTGAGAGGAGATCATATTATTATGAAGTTAACGCAAGCACAATTAGCAAAATACATGGATCACACAATGCTTAAACCAGAAGCTACTCCAGAGATGATTGATAAGACAGTTGAAGAAGCTCGTAAATACAATACAGCTTCAGTTTGTATTAATCCTTACTGGGTTAAGCGAGTTCATGAAGGATTAGAAGGTACTGACATTAACACTTGTACAGTTATTGGCTTCCCTCTTGGGGCAACTTCAACAGAAAGCAAAGTTTTTGAAACTAAGCAAGCAATTGAAGATGGCGCCGATGAAATTGATATGGTTATTAATATCGGTGAATTAAAAGCGGGAAATGATGATGCGGTTGTTGCTGATATTAAGGCGGTTGCTGATGCTACTCACGAAAAGGGTAAACTTCTTAAAGTTATTATTGAAAATGCTCTTCTTACTGACGAAGAAAAAGCACGTGCAAGTAAGCTTACTGTAAAAGGCGATGCTGACTTTGTTAAGACTTCAACTGGTTTTTCAACTTCAGGAGCCAAGGTAGACGACGTAAAGATTATGCGTGAAGCTGTTGGACCAGACTTTAAGATTAAGGCTGCTGGTGGAATTCATAGCCTTCAAGAAGCTTACGATATGATTGAAGCTGGTGCTAACCGTTTAGGTGTTTCCGCTTCTGTTCAAATCTTAGAAGAAGCCGCAAAACAATAAGAATAAAGTTTAATTACTAATCTTAATTTACAGAAATAGGAGGAGTCAGAAAATGTCATATAAACGTGTTTTTGTTATTGTAATGGACTCAGTTGGTACAGGTGCCGCTCATGACGCCGCAAAGTTTGATGATGTTGGATCAGATACGCTTGGCCACGTTGGTGAGTATTACAAAGGTGCCTTGAAGTTACCAAACCTTGGTAAATTAGGGATTAGTAATTTACGTGATACTCCGATTGAAGGTGTTCTAGTTGCTGATCCAGCTATTGGTGATTACGGTAAGATGGAAGAAATTTCTGCCGGAAAAGATAGTATGGATGGTCACTGGGAAATGATGGGTTTACCAGTAATGAAGCCATTGTCAACGTTCCCTAATGGTTTTCCACAAGAAATTGTTGATAAGCTTGAAAAATTCTCAGGACGAAAGGTTATTGTTAACAAGCCATACTCAGGGACAGAAGTAATTCATGACTATGGTGAACGTCAAATGGAGACCGGAGAATTAATTCTCTACACGTCTGGTGATTCAGTAATGCAGATTGCTGCTCATGAAGATGTTATTCCTGTTGAGGAACTCTACAAGATTTGTGAATATGCCCGGACACTTGTTAATGGTCCAGAATATACTGTTGGTCGGATTATTGCCCGTCCATATGTTGGTCCCGATAAAGATCACTTTACCCGGACTGCTAATCGACATGACTTTAGTTTGAAGCCAATTGGTGAGACTGATATGGATCGTCTTCGTGCAGCAGGGTACGATGTAATTGGTGTTGGTAAGATTAATGATATCTTCTCTGGTGAAGGGATCGATAAAGGATACCATAACGAAAGTAACATGGACGGAATGGATCATGTTGATGAAGTAATGAAGCAAGACTTTACCGGTTTCTGCTTTACAAACTTGGTTGATTTTGATGCAATGTACGGTCACCGTCGTAATCCAAAGGGCTTTGGTCAAGCATTAATGGACTTTGATAAGCGTCTAGGCAAAGTTCTTGATGAAATGAAGCCAGATGATCTTTTAATGGTAACTGCTGATCACGGTAATGACCCTGGCTTTAAGGGAACTGATCATACTCGTGAAAATGTTCCATTGCTGGTTTACTCTCCTTCAATGAACAAGCCAAATCAATCCCTTGGGTTGCGGAAGACATTCTCAGACCTTGGTGCAACTATCTTAGAGAACTTTAACGTTGAACCAGTAAAAGGTACCAGCTTCTACAAGGAAATTAGTAACGATTAATTAAGGAAAGGGGCGAAACACGATGCGAATGGTTGATATCATTGACACCAAAAGAAATGGCGGAGTCCTAAGCGATGAGCAATTACAATTCTTTGTTGATGGCGTCGTTAATGGAACGATTCCTGACTATCAAATCAGTGCTCTCCTTATGGCAATCTGTTTCCAGGATATGACCAAAGAAGAACAGACGAGCCTAACAATGAAGATGATGGAGTCTGGTGAACGATTAGACTTGAGCCGAATCCCTGGAATTAAGGTTGATAAACATTCAACAGGTGGTGTTGGTGATAAAGTGAGTTTGCCACTTGCAGCAATGGTCGCCGCTACAGGAATTCCGGTTCCGATGATTTCAGGTCGTGGCCTTGGTCATACAGGAGGCACGCTTGACAAGTTAGAAGCAATTCCGGGATTTCGAGTAGAACTTTCTGAAGATGAATTCATTAATCAAGTTGCTAAAGAAAAATTAGCAATTGTAGGTGCGACTGGTGAGGTTGCGCCAGCAGATAAGAAAATTTATGGATTGCGGGACGTTACTGATACTGTTGACTCGATTCCTTTAATTGCTAGTTCAATTATGAGTAAGAAGATTGCTTCTGGAACAGATGCGCTTGTAATTGATGTTAAAACTGGTACTGGTGCCTTTATGAAGACGCTTGATCAATCAAGACTACTAGCTAAAGCGTTAGTTGAGATTGGTAAACAAGCAGGATTAAAGTGTATGGCAGTAATCTCAGATATGAATCAGCCGCTTGGGAATAAAATTGGTAATGCCCTTGAAATTGAAGAATCAATTGATGTCTTAAAAGGAAAGGGACCAAAAGATCTTACTGAATTAGTCTTGGCGCTTGGTAGTTATATGGTTGTAATGGGTGAAAAAGCACAAAATACTACTGAGGCACGAAAGATGTTAGAACAAACTATTCAGGAGGGATCAGCCCTGGAAAGGTTTGCGGCAATGATAGAAGCACAAGGTGGAGATCCTGCTGTTGTTGATAACTACCAATTAATGCCGCAAGCTAAATACAAGATTCCTTTCAAGGCTGATCGGGATGGCGTATTGACAAAGCTTTCAGCAGATGAAGTTGGAACTGCTAGCATGTTATTAGGTGGAGGTCGTCAAAAGGCAGATGACACCCTTGACTATAGTGTAGGAATCGAATTGCACCATAAACTGGGTGACCATGTTAAAGATGGCGAACCAATTTTAACTATCTATAGTAACCGCCAAGAAATTCCAGACGTAGAACAGTTATTAAGAGAAAGTATTAAAATTAGCGATGATGGCAAAGTACCGACGCTAATTCATGAAATTATTGAATAAAAAGACAGGAGGATATTTCAATGAGTACACATATTAATGCAAAAATGGGTGATTACGCAGACACTGTATTACTTCCAGGGGATCCGCTACGTGCAAAATATATTGCAGAAAACTTCCTGAAAAATGTTAAACAAGTAAATTCAGTCCGGAATGCCTTTGGTTATACTGGTGAATATAAGGGTCACCGTATTTCAGTACAAGGATCTGGGATGGGAATTCCTTCGATGTCAATTTATATTAATGAGTTAGTACGCGAATTTGGTGTTAAAACCATTATCCGGGTTGGTTCTTGTGGCGGAATTGCTCCAGATGTTCATGTTCGCGATGTTCTTCTTGCCCAAGGGTCTTCAACTGATTCAGCGGTAACGGTAAATACATTTGGACCAGGATTCCATTACGCACCATTAGCTGATTTCAAGTTGCTAGATACTGCCTATCATGTAGCTGGTAAATTAGGTATTGAAACAAAAGTTGGGGATATCTTTGCTGCCGATCGTTTCTACAATGATGAGCTTGATATGGAAAAGCTTCGTGACTATGGAATTTTAGGAACAGAAATGGAATCTGCCGGACTTTACTTGTTAGCGGCTAAGCTTCATTTCCGGGCACTTTCAGTTTTGACTGTTAGTGACTTAATCTTTGGTGACGAAAAAGCAACCGCTGAAGAACGTGAACGAACATTTAATGATATGATTAATATTTCGCTTGAAACGGCAATTGCTGGAAAGTAACTTCTTGCATAAGTTAGAGAGTGCATTTTATAATAAAATGTGGTTTAGATAATGAAAGTGAGTGGGAATTAACCTTCTCGACAAGGCGGTGGGCTAAGGATAGAACGGTGATTAGCACGGCACGGGTTGATTATCGTTCGAACTTAGCCTCGAGCCTTGTGGTTAATTTCCACGATATCGTAACAATATTAGTATAAAAAACGAGGCTGTTGAAAAAACAAAAGTTTTTTCTCAGCCTCTTTAATATGGGGAAAGGAGGGAAATTAGATGAATGATAAAAATAAGATTGAATTAGCGCTAAAAGTAGCAACCTTATATTATCGTGATGGATGGAACCAAAGCGATATTGCAACTGAACTAAATATTTCCCGGGCAACAGTGTCACGATTATTACAATTTGGTCGAGATCGAGGATTAGTAACCATTAAAATTCATAATCCGGTTGCTCCGCTTCACCAGTTGGAAGTAGACTTACTCGCTAAATATCCATCATTGCATAAAATTATTATTGTTCCAGGCACGGATGATCCACTTGAAGAAGTTGGCGCAGCGGGTGCTAAATATATCGAACAAGTCGTAGAAGATAAAGACATTATTGGCTTAGGCTGGGGAAAAACCGTCTATCAAGTAGGATTGCATTTGAAACCTAAAGACGTTACTGGTATTACTGTTGTTCAAATGAAAGGCAGTATGGCAAATACTAATACGCGAAATTATGCGTTTGAAACGGTTAATATCTTTGCCAATGCTTTTAATACCGTTCCACAGTATTTGCCGTTACCAGTTATCTTTGATCATGCAAAGACACGTGAATTAGTTGCTAATGATACCCACATCAAACATATTTTGAAATTAGGGGAGCAGTCTAATATCGCTGTTTTCACAGTGGGGACAGTACGTGACTCAGCATTGTTATTTAAATTAGGTTATTTCACCAAGCAGGAGCAATTAACGTTGCAACATGAGGCGGTAGGGGATGTTTTCTCTCATTTCATTGATAGCAAGGGCCAGATAGTAAATGAAGATATTAATCAACGAACAATTGGGATTGCGCTCCCAGAGTTGCGAAAGAAAAAACACAGTATTTTAGTAGCAGCAAATGTTGCTAAGGTACCAGCAGTGCATGGTGTTTTAACTGCTGGTTATGCAAATACATTGGTTATTGATCAGGAGAGTGCGAATAGCCTAGTTAATTTTTTAAATTAATTTAAATATTTAGATTGACCTCAGTGCGAAATCCTAGTAGAGTATACCTAATTAAAAATCAAAGGAGTTGCACTACAGATGTCAAATTGGGACACGAAATTTGCCAAGAAGGGCTTAACCTTCGATGATGTATTACTTATTCCAGCTGAAAGTCATGTATTACCAAATGAAGTTGACTTGAGTACACAGTTAGCTGATAATTTGAAGCTTCATATTCCGTTGATTAGTGCCGGAATGGATACTGTTACTGAAGGACCAATGGCGATTGCAATGGCCTTACAAGGTGGCTTAGGGGTTGTTCACAAAAACATGTCAATCCAAGCCCAAGCAGGAGAAGTAGCTAATGTAAAGAGCGTAGTCGTACCTGCAGGAGCAACTAAGGCTGCAGTTGATGATAATAATCGTTTATTAGTTGCTGCAGCAGTTGGGGTTACTAGTGATACTTTTGAACGTGCTGAAGCCCTTTTGAAGGCGGGTGCAGATGCTATCGTTATTGATACAGCTCATGGACATTCAGCAGGTGTTCTTCGTAAGATCGCAGAAATTCGCGAACACTTCCCAGACGCAACTTTAATTGCCGGTAATGTTGCTACTGGTGAAGCTACTCGCGCTTTGTTTGATGCTGGTGTTGATGTTGTAAAAGTTGGTATCGGTCCTGGTTCAATTTGTACTACTCGGGTGGTCGCTGGAGTTGGTGTTCCGCAAATTACTGCTATTTATGACGCTGCTAGTGTTGCTCGTGAATATAACAAGCCAATTATTGCTGATGGAGGTATTAAGTACTCTGGTGACGTTGTAAAAGCTCTTGCTGCTGGTGGTAATGCAGTAATGCTTGGTAGTATGCTTTCTGGTACTACGGAAGCACCTGGCGAAGTTTTTGAAGACAATGGCAAGAAGTACAAGGCTTATCGTGGAATGGGTTCTGTTGGTGCAATGGCTCAAGCACATGGTTCCTCCGACCGTTACTTCCAAGGTGGGGTAAATGAAGCTAATAAGCTTGTTCCGGAAGGTATTGAAGCTCGGGTAGAATACAAGGGCGATGTTTCTGATATTGTTTTCCAAATTGATGGTGGCCTTCGTTCAGGAATGGGTTATGTTGGTGCTGGTGATATTCCAACATTGATCGAAAAAGCCCAATTTGTCCAAATTACTAATGCAGGACTTATTGAGTCACATCCTCATGATGTCCAAATTACTCGTAGTGCACCTAACTATAAATAATTAATTTAATAAGGAACTGCTATGGCTTTATTCATGAAGATATAGTCACAGCAGTTTTTATTTCCCGAGAAATAATGGAGGGTAAACTTTTTGTTAAGGCTATCCTAGAATGATCGCTTTTTTCGCATAGTTAGTTATAATATTCAATAGGATATTATGCTGCAAAAAGGAGTACCTCTTATGAAAATTCTAGTTGTTGATGATGATAAAGAAATTGTTCAATTACTTGAAATTTACATCCGAAATGAAGGATATGAGCCAATTTCTGCTTACGACGGAAAAGAAGCGTTGACAAAGCTAAATACTAATCCTGATATCGGTCTGATTATTCTTGACTTAATGATGCCAGAAATCGATGGAATGGATGTAATTAAGCGGGTGCGGAAAGATTCTGATATTCCAATTTTAGTGCTTTCAGCTAAGACGGCAGATATGGATAAGATACAAGGTTTAATCACTGGTGCGGACGATTATGTTACTAAGCCATTTAATCCGCTTGAAGTAATGGCACGAGTTAAATCATTACTTCGTCGGAGCCAAGGAGAAGTGACAAATGATCAACCAGATATTCTTAATGTTGGTCCATTATTAATCAATAAAGATTCTCACGAGGTTAAGACGATTAAAGGGGATGTAATTCAATTAACAGCCCTTGAATTTGGTATCTTATACTTACTTGCCAGTCACCCTAATCGTGTTTTCTCAGCAGATGACATTTTTGAGCGGGTATGGCAACAAGAAAGTGTCGTATCAGCCAAAACAGTCATGGTTCACGTGAGTCATTTGCGGGATAAAATTGAAGAAGCAACTAACGGTGAAAAGGTTATTCAAACTGTTTGGGGTGTTGGTTATAAGGTGGAAGACCACTAAAGCCTAGCCTTAAGGATGTGGAGGAAAAATTGTGAAGTTAACGGGGCGTGAAAAGAGTTCGCTTATTTTAGAAGGGGTAGTAACGGTTATCTTATTGTTATTGCTGAATATGGCGATTATCGTAATTATTCAAGATGCCATTCAGTCAAATCCGGGAGTAACCAATGGAATCTTTATGATTAAGCAATCATTGAAGATTGGCCCTCTTCAAGCACAAATATGGAGCTATCAACGGATCTTAATTGCCTTTTTAGTAATTATTGATGTGTGGGTGGTATGGTGGCGATTGCGTCGCCGGTACCACCTTTATCAAATGGATCATATTATCGCGGAATTACACTATATTGCGCAGGGACATTTGGATCATCGGATTCCGTTTCGGCTAAAAGGGAATCAACAGCATGTTATTACTAGTGTAAATGCATTAGTTGATAGTGCGGTGCGTTCAATGGATGATGAACGGAAGATTGAAAAGTCAAAAGATGAACTGATTACTAATGTGAGCCATGATTTACGGACGCCATTGACTAGTATTATTGGCTACTTGGGATTGATTGAAGATAAGCAGTATCGTAGTGAGGAAGATATTCTAAAATACACCCATACTGCTTATGAGAAAGCTAAGCAAATGAAGACCTTGGTGGATGATTTGTTTGAATATACAAAAGTTCAGCAACATGGGGCACCAGTAAATATTATGAAAATCGATCTTAACCAGTTAATTGAACAGTTAACGGCAAGTTTTGAATTAGAAGCCCAGCACCGCGGAATCGAAATTACTTCCTCAGTTATTCCTAATCCTTTAATGATTGAGGCGGATCCGGAGAAGCTTGGTCGAGTTTTTAATAATTTAGTTTCAAATGCCTTTAAATATGGCAATGGTGCAAGTTACATTCGGATCGATGCCCGGCAAGAAAATGATATGGTGGTCGTCAAAGTTGCTAATGATGGTACACCAATTCCTGAAAAAGCACTTGACCACCTATTTGAGCGTTTCTACCGCGCAGAAGCTTCCCGTTCACGAGCTACTGGTGGAACGGGATTAGGTTTAGCGATTGTCAAAAGCATTGTTGATCTTCATCATGGGAGCGTCAAGGTTACTTCAAATGAAGACGAAACAGCATTTATTGTTACATTACCTTTAAAACAAGAAGTTAAAGAAACCAACCAAAAATGAGAAAAAAGTCTAAAATCATTTGATTTTAGACTTTTTTCTTTTTCAATTATATTCAACTAATTTTATATGTGGTAGACTAAAAGAGCATTGTGTCACTTGATATTATAAAAGATACAAATTATTGGAGGAAATTCTGTGGCTAAAGCACAAATAAATCCAGAAAGGACACGCTGGCTTGAGGTGCTTGGTGTCTCAATGCCATTATGTCTTAGTTATATTCCGATTGGATTGGCCTGTGGAATCTTACTACACGCAGCAGGTTTAAACTTTATAATGATTTTATTGGTGTCGGTATTAGTGTTCTCTGGTGGGGCACAATTTATTCTGGCATCGTTATTAGCAAGTAACGCTCCATTAGGGACTATCTTTATCTCACTTTTCTTCTTAGAGTTACGATATGTATTGTTAGGATCGAGTTTATCTAAATATATTAAGGATAAATCAGCACGTTTCATCCTCATCTTTTCTGCATCAATGAACGATGAAAATTATGCTGTTAACTATATGAAGTTTGCAACTGATAAGAAATGGGATCCCGATGACGCGTTGTTAGTGGAGTATTATTCACTTGCAGCATGGTCGACTTCAAACATGGTTGGTGGTTTGATCGGTGGTGCAATTTCGATTGACCTTGAAGTGGTTGATTTTGCATTAACGGCCTTATTCTTATATATGATCGTAATGCAGGTTCAAAACCACTTGACCCTAGTTATTGGCATCTTGGCAGCTGTTCTTGGTGCATACTTCCAGGCATTGACTAAAAGTACACTTGGGATTATTATTGCAACCTTAATTGCTTCCTTTGTTGGATTCTTGATTGAAAATACAGTTCGTCACCATAGTAAGCATCCAAACTCGAACTGGTTCTTGACAAAAATGTTTAGGCCGAAGATCACAAAGACTACGATCGAGGATAAACAAGCTCAACAAAAAGAAGTTAAGGAAGTTGAAAAACTGGAAACTAAGATTGAAGATGTTGTTGAACACCATGATGAGAAACATGAAGAGAAAAAACATGATGATAAACATCCTGATGAGGGCTAGACATGGAACAACTATTAAGTAATAAAATCGTTTACCATATTATAGTGATTATCTTGGCAGCTTTAGCGGCATTTATTCCCCGTTATCTACCAGGATTATTCTTCTCAACGCGAAAAATCCCAGAATGGTTTAATGAATGGATGAAATATGTCCCAGTTAGTTTATTTGCGACCCTGGTTGTAAAAGGGATCTTCTTAACTGGCTCTTATCATTTTACTCTATTCGGTTATCCAGAACGGATTATTGCAGCATTGATCGTGATTGTGATTGCGTACTTTACTCGATCAATGTCGATTTCAGTAATTGCTGGATTGGTTGCTGTTTGGCTTCTGAGTTTAGCGTTATAAGAGTAGTTTTGTTATAATTATAAACAGTGGATTGGTTTCTAACTTGCGAAGAAGCCAATCCCTTTTATTTTAGGAAGTGAGTACGTTGGATTTTAAGCAAACAATTGCATTTGTTAATCTTGCTAATACTTTGGATTATCAATATGCAGCAAAAAAATCAGGGATAACGGTTGATGAATTGGTTCACACAATTAAGGCGCTTGAAGAAGAGCTTAACATCAAGCTTATTAGACCTGAAGGCGGCGTAGTTGAATTAACTGAAATCGGGGCGTTTTACCGTTGATCACTGAGATTGCTCAAAAACATGCTAAATTATTATCGGTAGTTACGGATTATCGAAAAAAGGAAGCAGAAGAAGCGATCAAAGTTACTGTCGTCCCAGGCTTTGCCAATTATCAAGCAGCCCCGGTTGTTAAAAAATTAGCCCAGCAACATAAAATGAATCTTGTTGAAGATGTTGATCCAATGGCACAGCTACAACAAGGGGAAAGCGAGCTGGCATTTATTAGTTATGCCGGCAAACTTCCCGATGATTTTGAGGTGCTTTCAGTGGGAACTGATGACTTAGTAGCTTATATCCCAGCGCGGAACCCACTTTCTAAACAAAAGGAATTAACGCTTATTGATCTAAAAGCAGAAAAATTTTTAACACTAAACCATCAAAATCCATTTGCAGTCTTTGTTCAACAGGTTTGTGCTGCGGCTGGGTTTGAACTATATTCTGTTTTTGAAGGAGAAAAAGGAAGAACATTAATAAATATGGTTGCTTTAGGGATGGGGATAACCTTGTTGATGGAACAATCAATAAGTGAAAACTTAGATAGTAAAGTGGTTAAAGTGCCGATTGTTCCCAAAGTTACTCAAAACCTTGCATTTGTTCGTCGTAAAAATGTAGAACACACGGCAGAGCAAGAAGAGTTATGGCAAGCTCTAAAAGAATCCTTTGAAAAATAGAAAAAAGGTTTGACAATTTCGCAAACTACGCTTATTATCATAAGTAACAAAAATACCTTTAACTTAGTCCCGTGAGGCTAGGAAGGATTTAATTGAGCGTTTAAGTACACCTTCTTAGCTATTGCTGAGAAGGTTTTCTTTTAAGCAGTAGCACCAAGAATACGCCAGTAAAATCAATAGGTATTTTGAAACAACCGACCATTTAATTGTTTCCAGAGAGAGCAGAACGGTATGTTGTTTTTAGCCTACTTATATCCTAAAAGCAAACAGTGATGCCTCTCGAAATTTAAATGGGAAGTTATCACTGTTTTGTTGTAATTAGACTGGAAAAGGAGCGCTATTGATGATTAGTACAGAAAGAATTCAACCAAATTTAGTAACAGTTGCCGACATGGATGCAGCAGATGCAATTGATTTAATTCATGAAGCCCAAGCATATAAAGCTGGAAAGCAAGCGGTTCTCACTGCACCGGCATACGCGGTTAACCTCTTCTTTGAAAACTCAACCCGAACAAAGACTAGTTTCCAAATGGCACAAATGAAGTTGGGAATGAATGTACTAGAATTCGAAGCGGGCACGAGTTCAGTGAAAAAAGGGGAAAGCCTCTATGACACTGTTAAGACAATGGAATCAATCGGTGTAAATGTTGCGGTAATCCGTCATCCTGAAAATGAATATTACAACCAATTGATTAATCATTCAGACCTTAAGATCGGAATTGTAAATGGTGGTGATGGTAGCGGCCAACATCCATCGCAATGTTTACTTGATATGATGACAATTAATGAAGAATTTGGCGATTTCAAGGGGTTAAAAGTACTAATTATTGGTGATCTTAGTCACTCCCGAGTAGCGCACTCAAATGCAATGATGCTTAATCGTCTAGGAGCAGAGGTTTATTTTGCTGGCCCAGAAAAATGGTATGATCCTACACTGGAACAATATGGAACTTTTGGTGACTTTGACGAATTGCTTCCTCAAATGGATGTAGTTAATTTACTACGAGTTCAAAATGAACGGCTAACGACTGCTGACGGTCAAGCTTTTGACGCTAATCAATATCACCAAGCTTATGGTTTAACTTTAGAGCGAGCCGCAAAGATGAAGCAGGGGGCAATCATTATGCATCCGGCACCTGTTAACCGGGGTGTTGAAATCGATAGCTCTCTTGTAGAAGCGCCTAATTCACGCATTTTCCAACAAATGACAAACGGCGTATATACCCGGATGGCAATTCTTAGTCGAATTCTTCGTTACCAAGGATTGATGTAAAAAGGTGATTACGATGAGTAAGGCAGTTTTACTAACGAATGGCCGACGAATTTATAATGATGAATTGGTTAAGACTGAAGTTTTGATTGTAGATGGCAAGATTAAGGCAATTGGCGAGCATATCCAGGCACCAAGTGATGCAGAAAAAGTCGACCTGGATAATGGCTTGATTACACCAGGACTAATTGATGTTCATGTCCATCTTCGTGAACCAGGCTATACCAATAAAGAAACGATTGCTACAGGAAGTAAAGCCGCTGCACATGGTGGCTTTACGACAATTGCTGCAATGGCCAACCTTAATCCGACATGTGACACACCAGAAAAATTTAAAGAACAGGTTGATCGGAACGAGAAAGCTGGACTGGTAAAAATCCTCCAATATTCACCAGTTACAGTTGGTCGGGCTGGAAAACAAGCAGTTAATGTTGCTGAGCAGTATGCTGCAGGTGCCCGTCTTTTTAGCGATGATGGTGCGGGAATTCAAGATGCTGGAGTTGTATACCAAGCAATGCAACAACTAGCGAAAGTTAACGCTCCGTTATGTGATCATGCGCAAGATAATCAACTTGCACAAAATGGGGTAATTAATGATGGGGCAACTATTGCTAAAAAACTAGCACTACCAGGAATGCCAGCGATTAGTGAAACAGCGCAAATTGCTCGGAATTTGGTGATTGCTCAGGCAACTGGGGTCCATTATCATGTTTGCCATGTTTCAACTAAAGAAAGTATTGACCTGATTCGTCATGCCAAACAACAAGGAATTAACGTTACATGTGAAGTGACTCCCCATCATTTACTTTTAGCCGATGCTGATATTAAAGAGGATGATGCTGAATTTAAGATGAATCCACCTCTTCGGCAGCGTCTTGACCAACAGGCTTGCTTAATTGGGCTATTGGATGGCACGATTGATTGTATTGCTACTGATCATGCGCCACATACCGATGCGGAGAAGCAGCAAGGATTTCTTAAATCACCAAATGGTATTGTTGGCTCAGAAACAGCTTTTGCCTTACTCTATACCCACTTTGTTAAAACGGGTATCTTTACGCTTGCCCAATTGATTGACTGGATGGCCGTTAAACCGCAAGCGATTTTTAACCTTGATAACGCTGGACTATTAAAGGTAGGGGACCCAGCAGATATTGCTGTATTTGATATCGATCATCAAGATGTAATTCAACCAGACCAGTTTTTCTCTAAGGGTCACAATACTCCATTTGTTGGTGAACAAGTATACGGAATGACTAAGCGAACTTATGTCGATGGAAAACTCGTATATCTGGAGGGAGAAGGATAATGCAAGAAACACAACGATTAGCAGTTGAATTGCCGGGATTATCACTAAAAAATCCGATTATTGCGGCAAGTGGGACTTGTGGATATGGGCAAGAAGCAGCTAAAAAGTATAATCTTAATCATTTAGGCTCCCTTGTGTTAAAGTCTACTACCCTCCATCCCCGTCAAGGTAATCCGCGTCCGCGAGTTTGTGAAACCAGTGCCGGTTGGCTTAATGCTAATGGTCTTCAGAATGTGGGCATTACCGCAGCAACTAATGAAAAAATTCCGTGGTTACGAAAAAATTATCCGCAACTACCGATTATTGCAAGTGCTGCTGGTTTTTCTGAAGACGAATACGTTAAAGTTGTTAGTGAATTTGCTAATACGGCTGGGGTGAAAGCAATTGAATTAAACGTATCATGTCCGAATGTAAAACACGGCGGGATGGCAATGGGAACTGATCCAGAAGTGCTTCAACGATTAGTAAAACAAGTAGTTAAAGCTGCCCTAGGAATTCCCATCTATGTAAAGCTAACACCAAATGTAACTAATATTGTTCCCCTCGCGCAAGCAGCTGAGCAAGGGGGTGCTAATGGCCTGACGATGATTAATACGTTAACGGGATTAAGCATCGACTTAAAAACTCGGCGCCCGGCTTTAGCTAATGTAACGGGCGGCTTATCAGGTCCTGCCATTAAACCTTTAGCATTAAGAATGATTCACCAGGTCCGTCAGGTTTCTTCTTTACCGATCATCGGCGTGGGTGGAATTGAATCAGCTGAAGATGTTCTTGAATTTATGATGGCGGGTGCTAATGCTGTTCAAATCGGGGCAGCTAGTTTTCATGATTCATTGGCTTGCCCGAAAATTGCAGCTGATTTACCAATCGTAATGGATAGATACGGGATTAAGAAACTTACGGATTTATGGGAGGTAAGATTTTGAAACGCTTCGTACCGATGGTGGCTATCGATGTTGCAACTAAGCAGGAAGCAATTGACCTATTTGATAAATTAATGGTAAAACCGCAGCCGATCGTAAAAATTGGAATGGAATTATATTATGGCCTGGGACAAGTAATTGTTAAAGAGGCAAAAAAGCGGGGATTTAAGGTATTCCTTGATTTGAAATTATACGATATTCCGAATACTGTTCATCGCGCAATGGCAGCTATTGGCCGATTGGGAATTGATTTTACGACAATTCATGCAGCTGGAGGCAGTGAAATGTTGATTGCCGGATTAGCCGGTCTAGAAGAAGGAGCTAAGGAAGCAGGCGTTGAACCAGCAAAGTTATTAGCAATTACCCAACTTACTTCGATTGATGAAAAAATTCTCCATGAACAACAGCATGTTGATTTGTCGTTGATTGAGTCAGTCCAAAGTTACGCGCGCTTAGCAGAAAAAGTAGGATTGGCCGGCGTGGTTTGCTCAGCCCATGAAATCAAGGCGATTCGTGAAGTGACTGGGGATGATTTCCTATGTGTAACGCCAGGAATCCGCCCGACTCATGCAATAAAAGATGATCAAAAGCGAGTGGTTACACCAGCACAAGCAAGAATAGATGGGAGCAATGCGATCGTAGTTGGACGGCCAATCACTCAGAGCTTTGACCCAGTTGCTGCTTATCAAGAAGTCCAAAAAGCATTCTTAAATGAGGAGGAAGAAAAATGACATATTCACAACGCGTTGCAAAAGCATTATTAGATATTCATGCTGTTACCCTTAGCCCAGACCAACCATTTACCTGGGCAAGTGGTCTAAAATCTCCAATCTATACCGATAATCGATTGACGATTTCTTATCCAGAAGTTCGGCAAGCAATTTTTAATGGGATGGTTGAACAAATTAAACTTCATTTTAGTGAGGCCGATGTTATTGCCGGGACAGCAACCGCTGGAATTCCTCATGCGGCATGGGTTGCTCAGAATATGGAATTACCGATGATTTATGTTCGGACTAAGCCGAAAGATCATGGTCAAGGCAAGCAAATTGAAGGGGTGCTTAAAGAAGGACAAAAAGTCGTCGTGATTGATGACCTTATTTCAACTGGTGGTAGTGTATTAAACGCTGTGCGGGCGGTTAACAATGCAGGCGGAAAAGTAATTGGCGTTGTTTCTGTCTTTACTTATGACTTGCCAGCTGCTGAACAAAACTTTATGGCAAATGGACTAAAATACTATTCAGTAACGGATTATATGACTTTGATTAAGGTCGCAAAGGAAAATGACCAAATTAGTGCGGACCACCTCAAGTCTCTTCAAGAATGGCGGAAAGACCCGTTAAGCTGGAGTAAAGAGCAAGCATCATAATAATTAATTATCAAAAAAGCCTAAGATTGATTCAGAAAAAAGTTAATCTGAATTAATCTTAGGCTTTATCTTATTGTTTATCTTCCCAAATCTTTTGAAGCATTGGGTAGCGTAAGTCACCAACTTGTACTACTTGATAATCTGCATTTGCTAGTGTTGTAGCATCACCAACGCCAATTGCAATTGCATTTATATGGTGAATATTTTCAATATCATGAGCTGTCGTTCCAACTCCAATGCAATTAGCTCCGATAAGATTTAATTGATTAACAGCAGTTAGATATGGGCTTTCTTTATCATTAGTCTTAACGATACTATCGACATAATTATCAAGGCCAATTTGTTTAAGGACATTTTGTACATCTCCATTAGCATCTAACACGGCAATTCTAACGTAATGATCATAGAGATTTAGTAAAAGACGCTTAATCCCTGGAAGTTGATCCTTTTCACTTAGGCTATCCGCTTCTTCGTTAAGGAATTTTTGCCATTCTGCAATCATTGAAGCCTTTTCGCTTGGGGCAGGATTAGCATTAAAATGTGCTAAGACTAGGGAGAGCCCTTGCGAAGGAGTAAGGTTATCGAATTGGGAAGCTAATTTTCCAGGTAATCCCATCCCAAATTCATACATTGCAAAACGTTGCCATGCAGTAAAGGATAACTTATTTGTATTAACAAAGATATTATTAAACGAAAAAATCGCACCATCCATGATTAAACATCCCTTCATAGATAATTATGTCTATATTTTAACGTAATCGAAAATGAAAGGGAATACATTAATTAAGCATTTACTTTAGCGAGGTCAGCGGCATAATCGATTCCCTTTACATCTAAATACTCAATAATTTGATTGATTGTAATAAATGGTACATGAACTCGGTTAGCAAGGACTGACAGACTATCACGACGAGCCATCGTGCCGTCACGCTTTAACACTTCGATAATAACAGCAACTGGTGCCTTTCCTGCTAAATAGGCAAGATCAATAGCTGCTTCGGTGTGACCAATTCGGTCTCTTAATCCATGAGGTTGAGCGTAAAGAGGTTGAATGTGGCCGGGATGATTAAAGTCAGATGCTTGGGCAGTTGGCTTGGCAATTTGCCGAATCGTTGCTGCGCGGTCAAAAGCAGAAACACCAGTAGTAACACCGGTTGCTTCTAAGGTACCATCAGTAGTAACCATAAATGGTGTTTGGTGTGGGTCAGTGCTATGTTCTACCATGGGCTTAAACGCTAAATGTTTAGCAATATCTTCGCTTACTGGTACACACATCAAACCATTTGCCTCGTTCAACATTTCATAGATAGTATCAGCGTTGACATTTTCACCCAAAGCTACTAAATCACCTTCGTTTTCACGATCTTCATTATCGGATAAGATGATATAACCACCATTTACTAATTGGTTTAATGCTTCTTCAACAGTTGAAAATTGACTTTGCATAATTTATATACTCCTTTGAAATTCTGAAAGTGATAGAACAGTTACATTCGAATGTGTTATTATAATAACGAACATTTTAATTTAAATCAACCTATTTTTAAACTAAAACACGAATAATATTAAAAGGTTTCAAAGAGTAAGTTTGTGAAAGAGCTGGAGAAAATAAAGATTTCTCACCAGCTCTACGCTCTATCTTTAGAGTAACAAAAAAGTCCAGAACGAGATATTTTTCGTCCTGAACTAATCTTAGGTTGTTCTATTTTGTCATGTAATCACGAGTCATTGGTAAGTTTTTACCTGAAGGACCCTTAGTTATCAAGTATTGAATAACATCAATATTTCCAGATTCAAATGATGCAGCACATGCTTGAAGATATAAATCCCACATCCGTGTAAAACGTTCACCCATCATATCAAGGATTTGAGCACGATGTTCATTAAAGTTCATGTCCCAAATTTCGAGGGTGCGTTGATAGTGACGGCGAAGCATTTCGATATCAGCGATTTGCATATGATTTTCTTCAATGTGACCGATCATTTCTTCGAGACCAGGTACATAACCGCCAGGGAAGATATACTTGTTAATCCACCCATTATATGCACCGCCTTGTTGACGAGTGATACCATGAATCAAGGCAACACCATCATCAGCAAGGCAACCTTGGATATCTTTAAAGTAAAAACCTAGATTTTCTTTTCCAACGTGTTCAAACATACCAACGGATGTAATGTAATCCCACTTTTGGTCACCAAGTTCACGGTAATCAACAAGTTTAACTTCGGCAACGTCTTGCAAACCTTCTTTTTCAATCCGTTCCTTAACAAAGCGATATTGTTCTTCGCTTAAAGTAACTCCAGTAACTTTTAAGCCATATTCTTTTGCAGCAGTTAACATTAATGTTCCCCAACCACATCCAATATCAAGCAATGTTTTGCCAGGCTTTGGATCAAGCTTCTTTAAGATGTGATGAACCTTATCAACTTGTGCTTTTGTAAGATCATCATGGTTGCCATCAGTAAAATAAGCACATGAGTAAGTTAGCGTATCATCAAGCCATAACTTGTAGAAGTCGTTCCCAACATCATAATGACTTTGGACATCATTTTTGCTCTCTTTTTCTGAGTGGCCTTGTTTAGGCAAAAATTTGCGGAACTTAGAACTCCGCATAAAACTATCGGCACTTTCATATGCTGATTCGATCAATTCTTGAATGCTACCCTGGATCTCGATTTTCTTATCCATGTAGGCTTCCCCAAGTGCAATTGAGGCGTTCTTGGTAATATCACGCATTGGAATTTTCTCATTAAAGGTGATAGTTACCTCAGGAGTTCCGTCACCATAGATAACACTTGATCCATCCCAAAATACGATCTTTACGGGAATGTTAAATGAGTGCTTTAGTAGTGACTTGTAGAACGTCTTTTCTAACATGAAACGCATCCTTCTTTCTGCAATAATAATACTCATTATAACACCCTTAAAATAAAAGTGTTTTAAGACAATTAATAAAAACATTTCATAAGAAAGCGATAAACTAATTGCTGAAAAAATGAAAGCTTGCTACTATGCTAATTGGTAGGAAAAATAGGGAGATGATTGAATGACGAATGCCTGGAAGCATTTTATTGAGAATGTAAAACTACGGCGTTTCACTGTCTTATTATTAATCATTGTCGTACTCTGGCTAATGAGATCAATGATGAATTTAATTTTATTTACATTTATTCTTACTTATCTTGTTGTTAGTTGGGTAAGACTCGTCCAGCGATGGTTACCACGAATGTCGACAAGTTTAATTGTAATCGTTACCTATGTATTGTTAATTGTTCTCTTATACTTAGGGGTGACCCGCTATTTACCAGTTTTATCTCGGCAAGTTGTTAAAATGGTCAATTCAGTAGTTCATTTCTATAGTACTCATCAAGCGACGATGATATATCGTTATGTCAGCCATTACATAAGTACCGCCACTATTATGAGTCAGGTTCGGCATGGGATAACAATCGCGGTTAGCACTTTGACAAGTATTGGTGCAATTACCGTTTCATTTGTAATGTCTTTAATCTTGAGCTTTTTCTATACGCTTGAATTAAAACAAATGAATGAATTTTCTCATAGCTTTTTAGATAGTGATTTTGGCTGGTTTTTCCAGGATATTGATTATTTTGGTAAAAAATTTGTCAATACTTTTGGGGTAGTATTAGAGGCCCAATTTTTTATTGCTATTTGCAATACGGTGATTACCACGATTGGCCTATTATTTATGCGGATGCCACAGATTTTTGCTCTATCGTTAATTGTGTTTATCTTTAGTTTGGTTCCGGTTGCTGGAGTAATTATTTCAACAATCCCATTGGCGATGGTTGGTTACTCAGTCGGTGGAATTCGCGATGTGGTTTACATTATCATCATGATTATCATCATCCATACTTTGGAGGCCTACGTCTTAAATCCTAAGTTTATGTCTAGCCGGACAGATCTACCAATCTTTTATACTTTTATCGTATTACTGATTGGTGAACATCTTTTTGGTACATGGGGATTGATTGTGGGGGTACCAATCTTTACCTTCTTACTTGATGTATTAGGCGTAAAGCCCATTCGCGGTGCAAAAAGAATAAAAAAAGAAGTGTGAGTGAGAATTAGCCTTGTGGCGACGCGAAGCTATTTCCATAATGTCTTGCTACTATTCATGGAAACAGTTAAGGCTGGGAGGAAAAGTTTTCTCCCAGTTTTTGTTATCCGAACAATTTATGTTAATTCACTGGATAAAGTTAATTAAAATCGAACTTATTTTGCAAAATTGCTGAAAAAGTCTTGAGTTAGTGTATAATGAAATTAAGATAGGTCTAAAGAAAGGAAGCTGATATTCATGACAGACATCGAGATTGCAGACCAAGCGACACTGGAACCAATTACAGAAATTGCCGAGAAACTCGGACTTTCAGAAGACAAAATCGAACAATATGGTAAGTATAAAGCCAAAATTGATTTAAATGTAAAGCCTTTACCTGATAAAAAACATAAACTAATTTTAGTTACGTCCATCAACCCTACTCCTGCTGGTGAAGGGAAGTCGACTGTCCTCATTGGCTTAGGGGATGCATTAAATCAGTTAAATTATCAGACAACGATTGCAATGCGTGAACCATCGATGGGGCCTGTTTTTGGAATCAAAGGTGGTGCAACTGGTGGTGGATATAGTCAGGTTGTTCCAATGGAAGATATTAACCTGAACTTTACCGGTGACTTGCATGCTCTTACAAGTGCTAATAATACTTTGGCCGCTTTAATTGATAACTATATTATGCGTGATAATGCAATGAACCTTGATCCGCGGCGAATTATCTGGAAACGGGTAGAAGACGTTAACGATCGTGCTCTCCGAAATGTAGTTACCGGTCTTGGCGGTCCAATGGCTGGTGTTCCACGTGAAACAGGCTTTGACATCACAGCTGCTTCCGAGTTGATGGCAATTTTATGTCTATCAACTAGTCTTCATGACTTGAAAGAACGGATTAGTCGAATTGTAGTAGGATATACATACGATAAAGAACCGGTCACAGTTGGCCAGCTTAATTTTCAGGATGCAATTACAATTATCTTGAAAGATGCATTAAAGCCTAACCTTGTCCAAACTTTAGACCATACGCCAACAATCGTACATGGGGGACCATTTGCCAACATTGCCCATGGGTGTAATAGCGTTTTGGCGACGCAAACTGCCCTTAACCTTTCTGACTATACTGTGACGGAAGCTGGCTTTGGGGCTGACCTTGGTGGGGAAAAATTCCTTGATATTAAACAACGTGTTCTTGGTAAGCATCCAGATGCAATTGTCATCGTAGCGACTGTCCGAGCGCTAGAATACAATGGCGGTGCCAAACTTGCAGACTTAAATGATGAAAATCTTGATGCGCTGAAAAAAGGAATGGCAAACCTTAATCGTCACATTAAGAATATGCAATTATATGGGTTACCAATCGTAGTTGCAATCAACCATTTTGTCAGTGATACCGATAAAGAAATTCAAATGATTAAGGATGACTGTGCTAAGCAAAATGTTGAAGCAATTTTGACTGATGCTTGGGCTAAGGGCGGTAAAGGTACCCATGATTTAGCTAATAAAGTAGTCGAACTTGCTGATAGTCCAAGTGAATTTACTCATATCTATGACGTTCAAGTTGATGACCTTCAAACTAAGTTAGAGAAGATTGCTAAGCAGATTTATGGTGCTAAAGAAGTATCATTTAGCCGTAAAGCACAAAATCAATTGAAGCGATTTGCTAAGTATGGATGGAATGACTTGCCAGTATGTATTGCTAAGACCCAGTACTCATTTACAGATGACCAAAAACAACTCGGTGCCCCAACTGACTTTACTTTCCATATTCGGGAATTGGTACCAAAGATCGGTGCCGGCTTTGTCGTGGCATTAGCTGGTAATATGATGACAATGCCAGGCCTCCCTAAAGAACCAGCGGCTGTAAACATGACGATTGACGATAATGGTAAAATTACCGGATTATTCTAAATAACCAACACAAAACATCGATTGTGCAATAACGTACATCGATGTTTTTTCACAAACTTTTCAAGGCTAGCGGGTTGAAGTTATTGATATACTGCTATGTGAACTTAATCGTTTTCTTGTGAAATTATAAAATAAGGACTACAGTAGAGGTATATCGTTTTATAAGTTTAATTAGGTAGAGGTGAATGACTAATGGAAGAGAAACTACATGGCGCAGATATTGTTATTGATAGTTTGAGAAAACACGGGGTTAATCTCGTCTTTGGTATTCCCGGAGCGAAGATTGATCGTTTGTTTGAAGGACTAGATGGTCAAGACAGTGAAGATGCACCTAAATTAATTGTTACCCGGCATGAGCAAAATGCGGCGTTTATGGCCCAAGCTTATGGTCGCTTAACCGGAAAAACAGGGGTCGCGATCACTACATCTGGCCCAGGAGTTGGTAATTTAGCAACTGGGATCATGACAGCCAACGCAGAAGGAGATCCAATGTTAGCGATTGGGGGACAAGTACAACGGAAAGACCTTCACCGCGCAACCCACCAAAGCACGCCTTCAACTGAAATTATGGCACCGATTACGCAATATAGCGCTGAAATTCAAGACCCTAATAATATTTCAGAAATTATGGCCAATGCATTTGAAGCGAGTCAGGATGCACGTAAGGGAGCAGCTTTCGTTAGTCTTCCACAAGACGTTGATGATGCTGAGGTAACTGAAAAGCCATTGCCAATTTATGAAACACCTAAGATGGGTCCTGCTGATCCAAATGACTTACAAAAACTAGTCGAACTAATTAAAAATAGTAAAATGCCGGTTATCTTAGTCGGTCAACGGGGCGCGGATGAAGAAATTACGACTGCTCTCCGCAAATTATTAAGTGATTATTCATTGCCTGTTGTTGAAACATATCAAGCGGCTGGAGTAGTATCACGTGACTTAGAACAACAGTCATACTTTGGACGGATTGGCCTTTTCCGTAATCAAGTAGGAGATCAGCTTCTTCAACAAAGCGACCTTGTTATTGCTGTTGGTTATGATCCGATTGAATATGAACCACGAAACTGGAACAAGGAGGGGAATCTGCGAATTGTAAACCTTGATACCTTGCCAGCGCAAATTGATAACCACTATACGCCAATCATGCAACTAGTTGGTAATATTGCTATAAGCTTAACGGAGCTTGATAAGTTACTAAAAGGGTATGAATATCCTGTTGCAGCCACTGAGCAACTCGCTAAGTATAAGCAAGAACTTGACCAAGATAAAAAGATTCAAGTACCAACAAGCAATGATGCCAGCCATCCGTTAGCAGTTGTGCATGCAATTCAAGAAAATGTTACTGATGATATGCACGTTGCGCTCGATGTGGGTTCCCACTATATCTGGATGGCACGACATTTCCGCTGCTACCAGCCACGACACTTGTTAATCAGTAACGGGATGCAAACACTAGGCGTTGGCTTGCCATGGGCGATGGTTGCAGCGATGCTTTATCCCGAATATAAATCAGTGGCAGTTTGCGGGGATGGAGGCTTCCTCTTCTCTGGGGCGGAATTAGCGACAGCCGTTCAACACCATCTTAATGTTGTAACGATTGTATGGAATGATGGCGGTCATTACGACATGGTTAAGTTCCAGGAAGAGATGAAGTATTCGCAAGCAGCTGGTGTTAAATTTGGAAATGTTGATATCGTTAAGTATGCTGAGAGTTTTGGTGCAACTGGACTGCGAGTAAATAAGCCGGCTGACCTTACTAAGGTACTCAGTCAAGCGTTTAATATTGACGGCCCAGTTGTGGTAGATGTGCCAGTTGATTACAGTAATAATAAAGAATTAGCTGCTAACTTGATTGATTCACAACTTGGCTAAGAGGAGAACAAAGATTATGACAACATTATATGAACACGGAACGTTAGCTGCTTTGATGGCAGGAAATTTTGATGGCACAATTACTGTCGGTAATTTGCTAAAACATGGTTCGATGGGAATCGGTACTTTTACTGGCTTAGACGGTGAGGTTGTTATCCTGAATAACGAAGTGTACCAAGCGGTTTCGAATGGTCAGGTCAACCACATTACAGATATGGATGCTACAATGCCATTCGCCTCAGTCCATTTTCCTGCTGAGCAACAGGATATAACATTAAGAAATGTAAACTTTGCTAAACTTAATAATGATTTTGTTAAAGAACATAAGCTTGCTAATGTTTTTGCATTCTTACAATTAAGCGGTGAGTTTGAGCACGTTAAAATTCGAATTGCTCCGAAACAAGAAAAACCATACCCGACTTTACTCGATGTTGCGCAACATCAACCTGAGTTTACGGCTGAAAATATTTCCGGAACCATTATCGGTTATTATGCCCCAGAAATTTTTGGCACGATTACAGCAGCGGGCTGGCATCTTCATTTTATTAGCGATGATCGGCAATTTGCTGGTCACCTTCTGGCGTTTGATGCCCCAGAATTAACAGGTAGCTTTGAAATTTTTGATAATCTGGAACAACATCTGCCGATTCATAATCAAGAATTTCGGGAGAGTACAGTTGATATGGCAACTTTACGTGACGGAATTGCTAAATCAGAAGGAAATGCAGACTAAAGAACAAATGAAGCAGCGGTATAAATAACGCCGAAAAAGGGCTCCAGTGCTCGGTAACGAACTCTGGAACCCTTTTTGTGATTTCTAAAATATCATCTTAAGTTGTCGTTTTTAATGAGTTGATTAATTAGTAGTCGCTTGGAAAAATAATATTTGCAGATTTACGGAGACGGTATAGAGTCATATTAACAATTTTAGCTAGTTCAATCCATCGTTGATAATTATCCTGCTGCTGTGGCGATTCGGGGTTAGTAAAGAGTTGTGCAAAATCGTTTAACTCGTCAAACATGGTGTTATCTAAGTAGTGGTTATTGATAACTTGAATACTCCCCTGATTATTAAGATAAGTCACTTTCTTAGTATCGAAAATACTGTCAATTATTAGCGTGTCGCGAAGCCTATATTTATTGCCAAATGCTTCTGCGGTGCTAAGCTTACGGGAATATACAACAGTAAGTTAATATTTCCCAGTATCTTGTGCTGCATGAATCATCTGGTCAAAAATAGTATGGGTTCCAATAATTCCTAATCGTAACATAAGCTAGATTTCCTGGTTAGCCATTTTGTAGATTTGTACCATGTCATCATAATAAAGAACTTTCTGATCCCTTGTGCCCACCGGTAGCATTAGGACATGATTGTGACATTTCCATTTCTGCTTGGCAGGTATTTCAATAGTGCTTTTTACACTAAATACCTAAACCCTGTTTTAAAAAATCGTTCAGTTGAAGTTTTGGTGATTCAAGAATCTAACCCGACCGGCAAAAAATTCATTACCTTACTCCACCAGCTAACAGATGTAGCGGACCAGCCTGATAAGTAATTTTAAATCCGCAATCTCCTTTCACAAGCTTGGTTGACACTAATTGCTGAAATTAAGTTTCAAGAACAACACCAGCAATTGACGGTTATCCCACGTGAACGCAGCAAAAATATTTTAGCGTATTTGCACAAACACTATGCGGAAAAGGTAACAATTAATGATAGTGCAACTGCGGTCAATATTAGTCCCAAAGAATGTATTCGGTCATTTAAGAAAAACATTCACCAAACGCCAATTGAATACTTATTAAATTACCGGGTTGAGCAGGCAAAGAAAATATTGCGGCATTCGGAGCTTTCGATCACGGATATTGCTTTGCGGGCGGGATTTAGTACGAGTTATTTTAGTAAAATATTTAAGGAACGGGTAGGGATGACACTACGGGAATACCGGCAGCGTCAAGGGTAGCTTACTTTAAGTTTAAAATTTTACTTATCAATGTTTCCATGTCTGCTGGGTTAATGACTTTTTCTTGGCGCGGCGTTTGGTCTACTAACGCTTGGACACCAGCGCTAAGCTGATCTCCCAGAAGATCATGTAACTGTTGAAGAGCAGGAAGCCCGATTTGACTAACTTTTTGGTTGGTTAGTGCGTGGTAGACGGTTTCAGGGAATTTATATGGACTGGCAGTTGACACGATAACTGTGGGAGTTGTGTCATGGCTTTGTTGCTGATATTGATGTGTTACATGTGATGCCACTGCAGTATGCGGGTCAATAACATATCCATCATTTAAATATACTCGTTTAATTTCGGCTTCAACTTCATCTGGGGTCGCAAAACCAGCCACAAATTGCTCCTGAAGCTTATTTAATACGGTGGAATCTACCTGGTAGTGACCGTCAGTAGCTAATTGCTTCATTAATTTAGCAACTGTTACGCAGCTTTCATCATAAAGATCAAAGAGGAGCCGCTCAAGATTACTTGATACTAAAATATCCATTGCTGGTGAGTTAGTTAGGTAAAAGTTGCGTCGCCGCTCATATTTTCCGCTCTTGAAAAAGTCGGTCAATACATTGTTTTTATTAGAAGCACACAAGAGCTTGTTAATTGGTAAGCCTAATTTTTTAGCGTAGTAACCAGCGAGGATATCGCCAAAATTACCAGTCGGCACGGTGAAATTAACTTTCTCCCCTAGTTGGATCCCGCCTGTATGAACAAGCTGTCCGTATGCAGCAAAATAGTACACAATTTGGGGGATAAGCCGCCCGATATTCATTGAATTAGCTGAGGAAAAGCAGTTATTATTTTGCGCAAGGCGGTCATTAAATGCTTGATCGTTGAAAATATGTTTAACGCTTGTTTGGGCATCATCAAAATTACCCTTAATTGCGATTGCGTGGAGGTTTGATCCAGGCTGCCCCAGCATTTGGCGTAATTGAACCGGACTAACCCCGCCAGCAGGGTAGAAGACGATTACCTGTGTGTCTTTTTGATTGCTAAACCCTCGCATTGAGGCTGTTCCAGTATCACCAGAAGTTGCGGTGAGGATAACGATTTGTTTTTCTAGTTGGGTGTTTTGTGCAGCACGTGACACTAATTGGGGTAACATTTGTAAGGCGATATCCTTAAATGCCAGTGTCGGCCCGTGAAAAAGCTCAAGATAATAATTGCTGGCGTGTTTGGGCGTTAATGGGGCAATTAAACGGTTATCCCACTGACTACCATAAGCGGTATTTGCATTTTTCAGTAGTTGGCCGCTCGTAAATTCATCAAAAAACCAGTTAAGAATAGTTGCAGCAAGTTGTTGGTACGGCAACGAAATTAAGGTTGCAAGGTTATAAGTTGGTTGAGGAAAATGAAGCGGTACATAAAGACCGCCGTCTGGAGAAAGTCCTTGTAAGATAGCAGTTGGTGATTTTAAAATCGTTGATAAGTCTCCCTGAGTGCTACGGTAGTCCATGATAATTCCTCCAATTTCAAAGGTGATTTTATTTTAATTGTATGTTTCTTATATGCTATGGTACAATGCTGAAAATGAAAAAACAATGAGAAACTGAGGCGGGAAAATGAAAAACATTAAACTGGGACTGCTCGGTCTGGGTACGGTCGGGTCAGGAGTCTTACAGATGGTTCAACAAAATGCGGATAAAATTCTCGATGTTACTGGGTGCAAGTTAACAGTTAAAACAGCTTTAGTTCGAAACCTTGGTAACTATAATAAGTATGCTGATGAAACTTCTTTAACAACTGATTTTGATGAAATCTTGAATGATGATGAAATAAAAATTGTCGTTGAACTTATGGGTGGTATTCATCCGGCTAAAGAATATATTACAACCTTATTAAAAAATCATAAGAACGTGGTCACAGCGAACAAGGATTTGATTGCGTCTTATGGCCCAGAATTGATGACTGTCGCGCATGAAAATCACTGTGACTTAATGTTTGAAGCGAGTGTGGCTGGTGGGATTCCTATTTTGCGGACGATTGCTAATAGCTTTACGGCAGATAAGGTTACTGAAGTAAAGGGAATTGTAAATGGAACAACGAATTACATCTTAACGCAAATGAGCCAGCGGGGATGGTCATACCACCAAGCACTTACCCAAGCACAACAGCTGGGATTTGCAGAGAGTGATCCAACCAATGACGTGACGGGTAAGGATGCGGCTTACAAGATGATTATATTAAGTCAATTTGCATTTGGAACTCAACTAGATATTAAGGACATTGCGGTAGAAGGGATTGACCGATTGAATGACGCTGATGTTCAACAAGCAGCGTCATTTGGATACGTAATTAAATTACTAGGGATTACCAAGCTGGTTAATAATGGAGTATTTGTCGAAGTTGGCCCAGTGTTAATCCCCCGTGATCATCCTTTAGCAACAATCAATAATGAATTTAATGCAGTAATGGTTACAGCCCAAGCGGTCGGTGATACGCTCTTCTATGGCCGCGGTGCAGGGGGCTTGCCAACTGCTAACAGTGTGTTAAGTGATATTACAACGGTAACGAAAAACATTATCCTGGGAACTAATGGGAATCTCTTTAATAATTACCAACAACCTTATATTCCGGCAAAACTTGCTGATATAAAATATCCATATTATTTATCGTTAACCTTGCCGGATGTTCCTGGGCAAATGTTGAAGCTAACCCAGATGATGACGGATATTAATGCTAGTTTTCGTGAAATAACCCAAACAAAAGATGGCAAAATTGCGCACATTGCAATCATTACTCACCGGATGAGCAAAGAACAATTACAGACATTACTAACTAAAGTAGCTAATGATCAGTCAATTAACTTGTCGGCGGCTTATAAAGTGATGGGATAGGAGGAAGTATAATGATTATTCAAGCACCTGCTTCCAGTGCTAATCTTGGCCCGGGATTTGACTCGATTGGGATTGCAGTCTCTTTGTATTTAAAATTAGAAGTCCTTGGTCCAAGCGATAACTGGCAAGTTGATCACCAGCTTGGGAAGCTCCCTCATGATGAGACGAATATGATTGTAACAACGGCATTAAGTGTTGCACCGGATTTGCCGCCACAGCACCTGCAGGTAGTCAGTGAAATTCCGATAGCACATGGATTAGGAAGTAGTTCAAGCGCAATTGTTGCTGGAATCGAATTAGCAAATCAGCTTAAGAACCTGAACCTTAGCAAGGAAGAAAAAGTTGAGATTGCCAGCCAGATTGAAGGCCATCCTGATAATGTCGCACCGACTATTCTAGGGGGATTAGTAGTGGGGACACATATTAATGGGCATTTTTCTGCGATTGAAGCGCCCTTATTCCCCTATGCTTTTGCTGCATATATCCCGCCTTATAATCTAAAAACAGCTGATGCGCGAGCTGCCTTGCCATATCAACTAGAATATTCCCAAGCTGTTCATGCGAGCGCGGTTGCTAATACCTTTGTTGCTAGTTTGTTTGCTAAAAACTATGATGTAGCTTTTAAATTAATGGAGGCAGATCGCTTTCATGAACCATATCGCAAAGAGCTAGTTCCAGAATTAGATCAAATTCGTGAATTAGGAAAAAAACATGGAGCACTAGCAACATATTTAAGCGGCGCCGGACCAACAGTAATGACAGTTATCGATAATGACGATTACGGATTATTTGAACAGGCAGTACATGCTGCGGGGCTAAAGGGAAAAGTAGTCCGTTTACACCCAGATGTTGAAGGAGTTAAACTAATATAATTTAGGAAAGAGGCTGGAAATGGATTCGGCCTTTTTTCTTTTTTAGTGCGCCCGGCATGGGTATTAGCTAGGTGGTGAAAGTCCGCTATGGGCCGTAGTAGTCGGAACCATGAGCTGAGGACAAGGGTGTCCACCGTGAGGTGGAATCTGAAGGAAGTCTAAGGCA
>NZ_LN887456.1:0-397 GCF_036621895.1 Limosilactobacillus reuteri subsp. porcinus | reverse complement strand
TAATGTATCTAATGTGTCGGGACGCGTACTGCTAAAAACGTTGCATAAAGTACGAACCAGAAATGAGGGATAATATGAACCAAAAACAAAGCAAGGATAAGCGCGATAAAAGAGTGATGATTAACCTTACATTTGCGGAGTATGCAAAGTACAAAAACGCTGCGGAGATTGCCAATTTATCACTCTCAAATTATCTGAGAATGCGGCTTCAAGTTGACGATGAAAAACGGACAATTCAACAGGTAAATGTGCCGATTAAAGAATGGCAAAAACTGATTGCTTTGTTGCGTCCAATGAGTGCCAATTTGAACCAAGCACAACATACATTTAACCGCAAGGATTACAAGGACGAAAATGCAAGTAAAGAGGCTGCTGAATTGGCAAATACAATCGATGA
>NZ_LN887455.1:0-6762 GCF_036621895.1 Limosilactobacillus reuteri subsp. porcinus | reverse complement strand
ATGCCGGGCGCACATAAAAAAGGTCATGATCGGGAAATTCCTAATCATGACCTTTTAAAATTACTTGCGAACGTTAAGGATACCTTGACCAATACCAGCGGGCGTATCAGTCTTAGTTTCAAATGAAAGGCCGCTAGCGTGACGTTCTTCAGTAGCTTTACCCATTGCTTTAAATAAATCGTTCATAGTAGACATATCTTATACCTCCAAAATAAATAGTTTTTGTTTTTAGAATAATTAATTAATATATTTAGTGGCTCAGAAGCGAGCGTTTATTACTATAAAACCTTTGATGAATAGTGTCAATCACTAATTTTAGGTTGTCCAAAACTTCACGAATGTTTCGAAAACGATTTATTTTTGGTGGTTAAAGTTATGCTAAAAATTTCACTTTCATAAAATTTAAAACAAAAAAATGGCTTTCACAAAGTTGTGATAAAGCCATTTTTAGTCTTAATTACTTTTCACGGGAGTAAGAAGCAATATCTTCAAGAATTTCATTCATAAATGCTTCTTGACTCATTTCATTTTGTTCCTTTTCACCGTACTTACGAACAGATACACCGTTGTTACTCTTTTCATCGTCCCCAACAACAAGAGTGTATGGAACCTTTTGTGTTTGAGCTTCACGAATCTTGTAGCCCATCTTTTCGTTCCGGTGGTCGACATTAACCCGGATGTTAGCAGCCTTCATCTTCTTAGCGAGGTCATCAGCGTATTCACCATGGGCATCTTCGTTAACAGGGATGATGTGAACTTGTTCTGGAGCTAACCAAGTTGGGAATGCACCCTTGTAAATTTCTGTTAAGTAAGCCATGAACCGTTCCATTGTTCCAACAACACCACGGTGGATCATAACCGGTTGATGTTCTTTACCATCTTGACCAACGTAGGAAAGACCGAATCGTTCTGGAAGCATAAAGTCAAGTTGAATAGTTGACATTGTTTCGTCGTTTCCAAGAGCAGTCTTAGTTTGAATATCAAGTTTTGGACCATAGAAGGCAGCTTCACCTTCAGCTTCATAATAATCAAGGTTAAGATCGTCCATTGCTGACTTCAACATTGATTGGGATTTTTCCCACATTTCGTCATTAGCATAGTACTTCTTAACGTTCTTAGGGTCACGAAGAGAAAGACGGAAGCTGTAGTCAGTAATATCAAAGTCTTCGTAAACGCTCATGATCAACTTCAAAATCTTAGCGAATTCAGAACGAATTTGGTCAAGGGTAACGAAAGTGTGACCATCGTTCAAAGTCATTTCACGAACACGTTGAAGACCAGAAAGGGCACCTGATTTTTCATAACGGTGCATCATACCAAGCTCAGCAATTCGTAATGGGAGATCACGGTATGAACGAATATGGTGCTTGTAAACTTGAATATGGCTTGGGCAGTTCATTGGCCGTAATTCAAGCATTTCGCCATCACCCATGTCCATTGGTGGGAACATATCGTCGCGGTAGTGTTCCCAGTGACCAGAAGTCTTGTATGCATCAAGATTCATCAGGACTGGAGTATAAACGTGTTGGTAACCATCGGCAACTTCCCGGTCAATAATGTAACGTTCGATGGTCCGGCGAATAGTAGCACCTTTTGGTAACCAGTATGGTAAACCGGCACCAACTTTAGGATCAACAAAGAAGAGGTCAAGTTGGTTACCGATAACACGGTGGTCACGTTCCTTAGCTTCTTGACGTTTCTTTAAGTCTTCTTCTAATGCGTCCTTCTTGTAGAAGACAGTTCCGTAAATCCGTTGAAGCATTGGATTTGAAGACATACCTTTCCAGTAAGCACCAGCAACAGAAAGAAGGCGTAAGTTTTTAACAACGTTACCATATAAAAGAATGTCATCATCTGCAACAGCTTTGACATCACCAAGTTGGTACATTGCTACTTTGCCGTCTTTAGCATTTTCATTGATCAATTCAGTTGAGAAACGATCATCTTTTACTTCAGCAAGTGCTTCCTCTACAGGTACTTCAACAAATTCTACCTTAACATCGTTCTTTGCCATTCCCTTGATTACATCTTCAAGAGCTGGTAATTCGTCAGCAGAAACTTGTTGATTATCTTTATCAGAATCAACGTGGAAACCATCTTCGTCAGCGACAGCTTCACCAAGTCGAATACCCTTAAATTCTTGTTTTAATGCAGCCTTTAACATTAATGCAGAAAGCTTACGTAATGCTTCTAAACCTTCTTGTGAATCCCGATCGATCTTCTTAACTGATCCGTCTGGGGACATAACAGCAACCTGAGCCATAGAAATCTCTCCTTTAATATAAATAAAAACGTCCCTGATACTTTCAATGTTGAAAGTATCAGGGACGTCAATTAACAAAAATTAGCGTGGTTCCACCCATCTTTAGGACACACTAGTAATGTCCTCTCTAAGGTGCGGTAACGGACACGATCCGACTAGCCTTATCTCGGCTAATAATAAGGGAAGGTGGTACAACCATCATTGTCACTCATAAGTGCTTCCACTCAAGGCACTTACTCTCTGTAGAGGACTTTGAAGGTGCATATCCTTCAATCGATTGTCTTGATTATAGCACGCCCACTTTAATTGACAACCCCTTTATTCCAAATTAATGTTGATTATTTTGAGATGAAGCAGGTTGCGTACTCGATTGTGAGTTATTATTTTGATTGCTTTGGGTAGATTGTGCTCCTGAATTATTACTTGATGGTTGCTGACTATTTGATTGTTGTTGGCTGTTGCCTTGATCATGGTGTTCTTCCTGCGATGGTTGGTTTTGTTGCGGAGTTGAGGAAGAGTTAGCAGCTGGTTGTTGGTTAGTTGGATGACTTGATTGAGGCGTGTTATTCGAACGACTAGGAGTTGAAATACTATAAGTATCTTGAGTATCATTGTCATCACTGTCATTGGAACTTGAACGATGCTTATGACTGCTACTGCTGCTCTTTTTATGCTTTTTGCGTGATGAAGTGCTTGTGGAGACAGTAGTGTCATTGCTATCAACATTGACAGGGTCCTGTTGTTTAACTAAGAAAATAACAATGGTTACAATTAAGACAACTAATAGACAGCCTAAAATGACCTTGAACATCCGACGTGAAATTCCATATGGATTCTTTTTCTTGTTAGGGGATGCTGTCTTATGTTTATGGTTAGGGGTAGTCTGTTTAGGCTTACGATTAAAGAATAAACGTTTTTTCTTTTCTTCTCCTGGCTTAGGAGTGTCATAAAGCTCAACCCGCGTAGGTCGCCGCTTATTGTTATTTTGATTATTATCTTTATTATTCAATGATTTCACCTCATACTTAATGAGTAATATATCTAGTTCCTTATTATACCATGGTGAGCCTAGATGTATTAAAAAATGGTCGACTCATTATGGGCCGACCACTTTTCGTATTTCTTCATAGCTATTTTGAGGGGGATAGTATAGAAGAAAAATAGGGGTTTATTTATATTAGGGATTGTTTATACTATACCGTTCAAGTATGAACATTTTGTGAAAGAATCGTTACAAAAATAAAAAAACTGGAAGCAAATTTCCAGTTTTTTATTTTAATCTTCTACAGCTGAATCTTTCATTTGAGCTTCACGTTGGCCGAATCCTTTACCTTCAGCAGCAAACCGCTTGTCACCTTTGTAGAGTTCAACGCAAGTCCAGATAAGAAGAGCAAGGATGACAATAATTGTGATATAAGCGAGAATGTCAGATGTCCCTTTTGCCCAAATACCAAAACCTTCATAAGTTGCAGGAAGGTTGTAAAGATTTAAGAAAGTAAGGGCGATTACAGAAATCCAACCGCAAACCTTAACCCAGCCACTATTCTTAAATTCACCCATTTCAACTTCACTGTTAGTCATCATTAATAACGGCAACATTGAGAATGGAAGGGCAAAAGCTAAGAATACCTGTGAGTTTTCCATTAAAAGGTTCAAGGCGGTGTGTTGTTGGATAGTATTTTCACCGCTCGTCATAGCAACACATGCGATAACTGGTACGACTGAAAGGATTCGTGTAACTAGCCGCCGTGCCCATAAAGGCATCCGCATGTGAACGAAACCTTCCATGATAACTTGACCAGTCAGAGTTCCAGTGATAGTTGAATTTTGACCAGAGGCAAGTAAAGCAACCGCAAATAAAGTTGATAATACACCAGATTTAGCAACTGCAATTAGGATTGGGTTACTAAGCATAGAAGTATTGTTTAAGGCATCATATAAACCAAAGAAAGAACTATCTTGTACAGCACCAGTCTTGAAAACAGCAACCCCCATGATTAAAAGAAGGGCGTTAACAATAAATGCTAAGGATAATTGGATGTTTGAATCCCAAGTAGTAAAACGAACTGTTTGACGAATACTGTCAAGATCATTGTGATCAATCTTCCGAGTTTGAGAAATTGCTGAGTGGAGGTATAAGTTGTGAGGCATAACAGTCGCACCGATAATACCAAGAGAACCTGTTAAAGGAGTAATTCCACCAACTTCTGGATGTTGAGCAATTGCTTTAGCAGATGGGAGAAGACCCATAAATACGCCACCCCAGTTAGGGTTAGACAAGGCAACTTGGTAAGCAAATACAAACAAGATTACTAAAATCAAACATGCGACAATTGCTTCGATCTTCCGGAACCCGATTTTGGTTAATAATAGCAGTACTAAAACATCAAGAACAGTAATAAATACAGCTGGGATCAACGGAATGTGGAATAGTAAGTTTAATGCGATAGCAGCCCCGATAACCTCAGCGATATCAGTAGCCATGATCGCCAACTCAGTCATAATCCATAAAATAATACCTAATGCTTTACCGGTACGTGCCCGTGTTGCCTGAGCAAGGTCCATTTGGCTCACGATTCCGAGTTTAGCCGCCATGTATTGAAGTAACATCGCAATCAAACTTGAAATCAAGATAGTAGTCATTAAGGTATATTGGAAACTCTGTCCACCAGTAATTGAAGTTGACCAGTTACCTGGATCCATGTAACCCACGGCAACTAATGCTCCTGGCCCCGAGTAAGCGAATAATGTTCGCCAGAAGCCTTTTCCACGAGGAACTTCAACTGTTCCGTTGATTTCCTCTAGCGATTTACCGTTAGCATATTCAATAAGTTTATGCTTCCGGTGTTGATTCTTTGTGTTGTCCACGCCAAATCCACCTTTCGTTTAAGTTTTGTTAATTAGATTGGAAATCATAATTAACTAAGTTCGAATACTTTGTTAGGGTAACATAAAAAAATATATCCTGCAATGGAAAATCGCCGTTATAACGGCAGTTTAGGCGATCTTGAGGAGCAGTTGGAGATAAGTTTTGGCGTGCCTAATGGTAGTTAAGCGCTTTCCAAAAGATGGAGAAATTTTCTATATAAATTTAGAATTTAATTACCTTATATGTAGAAGCATTTTATTTCTTGATATAAAACGCTAAATGGGGTTAGAAGCCTTGTGAAATTATGTGGTCGAAGAAATAGTAGTAAAACCATTTATGTATTAGTAAAAAAATCAGCCCAAACTTAGTGAAGAAAAAAATATTTAAAAATTGCATTTTTTAAGAAATGCTATTATGCCGGGATTTGTTTAGGTTCGAATTTGATGAGTTTAACGTTTTATGATAGCGAAAAGAATGTGAGATAATTGTTGAACGTTTGACAATTAAGGCGTTTTCACACTATACTATCACTTGACAAATGATTAAATTCACAAGAGAGGTATTTTAATTATGAAGGCACTTGTTTTAACAGGTAAAAAGCAACTCGAAATTGAAGATATTAAAGAACCTGAAATCAAGCCTGATGAAGTCTTGATTCATACTGCCTACGCTGGTATTTGTGGTACTGATAAAGCACTCTATGCCGGTCTTCCAGGATCCGCATCAGCTGTTCCTCCTATTGTTTTAG
This sequence comes from Limosilactobacillus reuteri subsp. porcinus, assembly GCF_036621895.1. Taxonomy (GTDB): domain Bacteria; phylum Bacillota; class Bacilli; order Lactobacillales; family Lactobacillaceae; genus Limosilactobacillus; species Limosilactobacillus reuteri_J. The sequence goes on along the minus strand of NZ_LN887455.1, from coordinate 882 downwards.
GTCATGAAAACTCAGGTGTGGTTACAAAAGTTGGTTCAGAAGTTACTAACGTTAAGCCAGGGGATCGTGTAACTGTTGACCCTAACATCTACTGTGGTCAATGTAAATACTGCCGGACTCAACGCCCAGAATTATGTGAACACCTTGATGCTGTTGGTGTTACCCGTAACGGTGGTTTTGAAGAATACTTTACTGCTCCTGCAAAGGTTGTTTACCCAATTCCTGATGATGTTTCATTAAAAGCAGCTGCCGTTGTTGAACCAATTTCATGTGCAATGCACGGTGTTGACTTACTTGAAACTCACCCATATCAAAAGGCTTTAGTATTAGGTGATGGTTTTGAAGGTCAATTATTTGCACAAATCTTGAAGGCTCGTGGTATTCACGAAGTTACTTTAGCTGGTCGTTCAGATGAAAAGTTGGAAAACAACCGGAAGCACTTCGGCGTTAAGACTATCAACACTACTAAGGAAGAAATTCCTGCTGATGCATATGACATCGTTGTTGAAGCGGTTGGTTTGCCAGCTACTCAAGAACAAGCACTTGCAGCTGCAGCTCGTGGTGCTCAAGTATTAATGTTTGGTGTTGGTAACCCTGATGACAAGTTCTCAGTAAACACTTACGATGTATTCCAAAAGCAACTTACAATTCAAGGGGCCTTCATTAACCCTTACACTTTTGAAGACTCAATTGCACTTCTTTCTTCTGGTGTTGTTGACCCACTACCACTCTTCTCACACGAATTAGACCTTGATGGTGTTGAAGACTTTGTTAGTGGTAAATTAGGTAAGGTTTCAAAAGCTGTTGTTAAGGTTGGCGGCGAAGAAGCTTAATTCTAGATTAAGATAAAACTTTAAATATATGGTAGATTGTAAAATTTAA
>NZ_LN887454.1:416-653 GCF_036621895.1 Limosilactobacillus reuteri subsp. porcinus | reverse complement strand
TTAGTATAGGAGACTAAGTTTTTGATGGCTAGACGTGTGGATACGGACTGCTTACTGATAACGTTTGTGGTTCTAGAAATAGATATATTGATCGATTGGCCTTCAATGCTTCAAAGGTATTAAAACTTTCGTCATAGGATGGTAAGCAGTCAATAACAGTACGAATTGAAAAAAACAGGGTCATGAGCTACCGAAAGTGGTAATTCATGACCCCGTTTTTATTTATGGCATTCTGTT
>NZ_LN887454.1:0-306 GCF_036621895.1 Limosilactobacillus reuteri subsp. porcinus | reverse complement strand
AAATGGCATTTGCCTGAGCTCCAGCAGAGCTTTTCGCAAATAAGCTATTCTTTCGAATAAGAGTTGATGGACGAATCGCTTGTTCAACCGGATTATTTGTTAATGGTACTCGGCCATCTTCAAAAATTCGATACACTCGTGTTTTTAACTTTAAAGCATTGTTAATGGCGGCTCTTAAACGCCCTTGAGGAAAGTTAATGTTTTCTAAATAGGCATAGAATTTATCCATCAAAGGCTTCACGTGCAACCGACGTTGCACTAGTTTTTCCTTATGATTGGAATATGTTAATTGTTTCTCTTCATGAA
>NZ_LN887453.1:0-3047 GCF_036621895.1 Limosilactobacillus reuteri subsp. porcinus | reverse complement strand
GTACTGTTATTGACTGCTTACCCTGTACTAAAATTGCTTTTAGTATAGGAGACTAAGTTTTTGATGGCTAGACGTGTGGATACGGACTGCTTACAAAGAAATAACCTTACTGCAACGGAATTTCGTTACGGCAAAGCCAATTAATTTTTATTATTTAGTGTGTAAACTTGACAGGGTACAGTACCACTTGACGTAGAGCCAATTATTTTATTTTCTCATCAGTACTTCTTGACGAAGACCCAGATTTTGTAGAGTCTCTTTTTATATTTGAATGATTGTAGATCAATAAGTAATTTTCCTACACTAATAAATCCACCCTTCATTAATAATGTTGGCATTAGGGAAAAGCCGATAGATAAAGCTTTGATATGTAACCCCATTTTTAATTCATACTGTTGACTATTTACATTAGAAAGCTAAAAATTAATATTTAATTCTAACCTATCTAAGTCATTCAGAATTAAATATTACTGCTACTTATCACTAATAAATAGTTTATCAATCAAACTGGCGTCCCTTACCTTACGTGCAAAGGCAAATTTAGTATTAATAACTTGTTTTAGTTCTGGTATATCTTTTTCAGTAAACGTATAAGGAGTACCCCTATTCCAGTCGATATATCTTGCTGCCATTTCATTATCATCTATTAATTGGCTAGGTCGATAGTTGCTTAAAATTGTCTGTAGGTAGGTTTCATCACTTAGAAAAGAATGTTTAAAGATATCCATATTATTATATTTTAAAATGATAGGTAAAAACTTTCCTTGAATGCTAAACCATTGGGATCCTTTCATAGGAACTATATTTTTATCTTTTAATCGGTTAATGTGGAATATTATATTAAGGACTTTGATAATTCCAATAAAAAATCCACTATTCCTAATATTTAGGTGATCTATTGGATAATAAAAAGATAGTCTTTGAATATCCTTCTTATTTACTGGAACAAATCCTAAGTAAAGTTCTTTATTAAAAAATTTTTTAAAGTATTGTCTAGTCATTAATGGAATATCAGTAGAAGAAATTAAGTGGACATAATTATATTCTTTATGACTATTATAAACACATTCTAAAAGTCTTTTTTCAGCATATACTAATGTACTCGTTCCCCAATATACTTTTATTCTAGGTACAAATTTAATTTGTGATTTTTGAGATTTCAAATTAGGAAGTCTATATTTTTGATCCCAATGAATAAAAAAGTCTATTTCTGAATCATCAAAATGATTGATCAATTTTTGAAGTATTTCGGCATCATTTCCAGAGCCTAAAACCATTATTGCGTGCTTCAAATCTTTTCATCTCCTAGTAACTACAATATTTATATTTTCACAAAACAATCCTAATTCTGTCAAACACATAATTTATATCAGAAAGTTATGAGAATTAAGTAAATTCATTTATATCAAAAGGGTATTCAACGATTGAAAGCCCTTTTAATATGAATGAATCCAGCGGAGAAAAGTAAAACATAATCTTACCAGCAATTAAATTCTATCTAATTTTAGAAAAAATTCAAGATTTTAATAAAATTAAAGTTAACTCTTTACCACTGTAAAAACAGCATAATGCAGTATGTAAAGGAACTTCAGCTAGTTCATACTAGATTAGGCTTTGCCGATTTTCTTAACATAGTTAAATTTACTTTAAAGCGACAAGAATTTATTCTCAAGTAATCAAACACTTCTGTGAAACTAATATTCTCCACTTTTGCCATCTTAATCCACTAGAATTTCATTTAAAGTCAGAAAGTCTACGACGAGTTGAGACCTATCAGAAGGAAACTCATCGGATTGCTCTCACTACCCAGGAAAAATACTTTTCGATTAATAGAGTTTCTTAGTCAAAAGACTATCTTCAGCTACATGAGCTTAGTCTGTTCTACAATCAGCTCAACGCTGATTGGAACCCTCGTTTAAATCACCTTCATACTGCACTTGAATAATTTTTTCCAGAACTTAAGCAATTATTTGTAAATAAAACATCTAAATTAACGTTAAACATAATGAAGCCTTTCCTCATTTAGCACAGTTAGTCCTTGTTTGGAAGCTAAATTAAAGGTAAGCAGTCAATATGTCTAGCCCTTCTTCCTACCCTAGATCTCCTAGAGAATATCATAAGTAATCAATTTTTTTACTAGATGCCCTGCCGTAAAAATCAATGTGGAAACTAATTCTATTTTGTCTTCAGATATCGCTAAAGTGGTTATTCTTTATGCTCGTTAATTGGCATAATACAGATCATATCTATTTAATCTGTAGAAAATTAGACATGAGAAAGAGCATTGATGGGCTCGCAATGGTGATGACCGAAAACTATGGATTAGAATTAATTATCAATTTGCTATTCTTATTTTTCGGTGGACGTAATGATCTTTTTAAAGGATTATTTTGGAACTGTGAATATACTTTCTATACCAGTATCAAATATTGTTATGAGTATTAATCTTTTCTGAAAGTGAGCCAATCTTTTTAGCCGGAATGCCTACAATTATACTGCCCGGTTCAAGGAAGTCATGAGTTACAACTGCATTTGCTCCTATTACACAGTTTGAAGCTATTTTTATGGGTCCTAGTATTCTAGATCCAGCTCCAATAGTAACATTATCGCCAATATTAGGTGCACCTTCTATATTATCTTTTTTTATGCCAATAGTAACATCCCCAAAAATATGACAATCCTTTCCTATCTTTGCTTTACTATTAATAACTAAAAATCCCCAATGGTCAATTCTAAAACCCGGACCTATTCTGTTTAAGGGAACATCAAACCCTAACTTAATTCCTAATTTATGCATTTTATATTGCAAAAGTATAGAATAAGCTCTTCTCAAAACTCTTAACAATGTAAAATTACTATTTTCAATTTTGTATAAAAGAAATTCTCTTTTCCGTAATATCATAAGGTACTTTTTTACCTCATCACCAATATAAAACGGTTGATGCCTTTTATTTTTTGGCAGATTGTAAAATTTAAGTTGAACATTTAAGTGGACAGAAAAACCCATCAAGGTCTTTAATGGTGTTACCTCAACATTCCATTAGAAA
>NZ_LN887452.1:0-4448 GCF_036621895.1 Limosilactobacillus reuteri subsp. porcinus | reverse complement strand
ACCAATAATCAATTGGTCAGTATTATTTATTTGAGTCCAGTGGCTAACTTATTCTTGAAATTTAGGAAATTAAGAAAAACACAATGACAGTAAAAAATAGCTAAATTAAAATAAATTTTAAGTAAATAGATGAGCGAACGGACAGGAATGCCACCGTTTGCTCATTTTTTTGCCGTAAATAAATTTCTTGACTCTTTTTTAGGAACCACCTAAGAAGGAGATACATTGAATTTAAGGAGATGCAGTAATGGAAAAACGCGAACAAAAGAATGTTTTATGGTTTGATGAATTGCATCGCTCTGACGTTAATCTCGTTGGTGGGAAGTCCTCTTCATTAGGTGAAATGACTTCTGCAATGAAAATTCCAGTTCCATATGGCTTTGCAACGACAACTCACGCTTATCGTCAATTTATGGCGGAAACGGGATTAAACGACCAAATTAATAAATTATTAGCTGAAATTAATGACTATGAAAATGCTTATGAACTTCATCGGGTTTGCTCACATATTCGGCAGATGATTGTCGAAGCACCGATGCCAAGTGAGATCGCTATGACAATCAAAAAAGCTTATGCAGCCTTATCAGAAAAAATGGGTGAAACTGAACCATTTGTAGCAATTAGGTCAAGTGCTACCGCTGAAGATTTACCAAATGCTTCGTTTGCGGGGCAGCAAGAATCGTATTTGAACGTGCGTGATACTGAAATGGTATTAGCAAAGGTTCAAGAATGTTATGCTTCCTTGTTTACCGATCGGGCAACCTATTACCGGCATAAGCAACATTTTCCTCATGAAAAAGTGGCTTTATCGGCGGCCGTTCAGATAATGGTTTTCTCAAAAGCTTCTGGGGTTATGTTTTCAGTTAACGTGGCGAACGGAAATGATGCTCAAATTGTTATTGATACGATTTGGGGATTAGGTGAATACATTGTTTTAGGAAAAGTAACACCGGATCATTTTGTGATTAATAAAAATAACCTTCAAGTAGTAGAACGTTCGGTAGTTCCGAAGACGATTGAATTGTGTCAAACCCCTGGTGGCGGAGTACATGAAGAACTGGTGCCAGCAGACCGGGCAATCCAGGCGGCACTAACTGAAGACCAAATTCATGAATTAGCGGGATACGCAAAGGAAATTGAAGAGCACTATGGTTGTTACATGGACATGGAATTTGCGCTAGACGCACGAACAGATCGATTATGGCTAGTGCAAGCCCGTCCAGAAACGGTTTGGTCGAATAAAAATAATAAGCAAGCAACAAAGGAGTCCACTGTCTCAATGAACAAAACTAAAAAAATCTTGGTCAAAGGATTACCAGCTAGTCCAGGCGTTTCCACTGGAAAGGTGCATGTAATTGCTGACCCGAAAGATATTGATGTATTTGAAGAAGGAGAAATATTAGTAACGTTGATGACTTCTCCTGACTGGGTACCAGCAATGAAAAAAGCAGCAGCAATCATCACCGATAATGGTGGAATGACCTGTCATGCCGCAATTGTTTCTCGTGAAATGCAGATCCCATGTATCGTTGGAACCAAGAGCTGTGGGCAAGCAGTTACTGAAATGCTTCAAGATGGCGTACAAGTAACCGTTGATGCTAAAAATGGGGTCGTTTATCAAGGCGATCTTGCAGAACAATTTAACAGCGAAAAGGAGACAACGGAATGTCACCATGCAGAATATTACGCGCCGACTGCAACCAGGGTCATGATGAATTTAGGCGATCCAGAACTAGCAGAAAAATATGCAGAACTCCCTGTTGATGGCATTGGCTTAATGCGAGAAGAGTTTCTTTGGACGACTTATATTCATGACCATCCCCTCTACTTAATTGAAACTGGTCATCCCGAAAAAGTTGTTGATATGTTAGCAGATGGGATTGCTAAAGTGGCTCGGGCGATTGCTCCACGGCCGATGGTTTTACGTTTTTCTGATTTTAAGTCGGGAGAATACCGTAATTTAACGGGCGGCGATAAATATGAGCCCCATGAACCTGCCGACTTATTGGGATGGCGCGGCGCTTCTCGGTACTATGATCCCAAATATATCGAAGCTTTTAAGCTAGAACTTGCGGCGGTAAAAAAGGTGCGTCGAGAATTCCAGTTAAAGAACCTCAATGTAATGATTCCGTTTGTCCGCACCGTTGCCGAAGCTGATAAAGTTACAAAATTAATGGCAGCTGCCGGGTTACATCGTGGTCCAGATTTTAAGGTATACATGATGGCCGAGATCCCAAGTAATATCATCTTGGCAGATCAGTTTAATAAATATGTTGATGGTTATTCGATTGGGTCCAATGATTTAGCAATGCTCATTTTAGGTTGTGATCGGAATAATGATACAGTGGCCCACCTCTTTGATGAACGTAATCTTGCGGTGAAACGTGCGATTAGCCACCTTATTAAGGCTGCTCACCAAGATAACAAGACGGTTTCAATATGTGGGCAAGCACCATCTGAATATCCTGAATTAGCATCTTTCTTAATTCAGCAAGGGATTGATTATATTTCAGTTAATCCAGATATGGTTAAAGAAACCAAACAGAACGTGGCAAGGATTGAACAGCGCATAATCCTGGATAACGCGACGGGTAAGGGACGACAAGCTGTGGAAAGTTATGCATGGTAGAAAGGATTGAATAAAATGCAAATTTTTGTTGATATTAATGCTTCTGAAAATGGTAATGGTTCACAAGAGTTTCCGTTTAAGTACATCCAACAAGCGGCGGATATCGCTCAACCGGGGGATTATGTTCAAGTAATGCCGGGGGAATATCATGAGGAAGTTCACCCACAATATTCCGGCACTAGTGATAAGCCGATTATTTATGCATCTGCTAAGCAAAATCGGGCAATCATTACGGGCGCTGACCGTGTTACTGGCTGGCAACATGTTGCTGGTCCGGTATGGCAATTAAAACTCCCTAATGCCGAATTTGGTAACTATAATCCATACAACGTTTTAGTTGATCAAACCTTTAATCATGCCGGTGAAATCTTCCTAAATAATAAAGCAATGTATGAGGTTGATCAGTTAGCAAAAGTTGAAATACCAAGTGAAAACAAATTTTCCCGAGACCGGAAATTTACCTGCTATACCTGGTATACCGAACAGTTGCCAGCAGAAGATTCAACCGTAATCTATGCAAACTTTCAAGCGCAAAATCCTAATGATGAACATGTTGAACTGACTTTCCGTGAGACGTGTTTCTATCCAGAAAAAGCAGGACTCAATCACCTTATTCTATCGGGCTTTACAATGACGAAGGCTGCTTGTCGATGGGCATCTTCGCAATATAATAAGGGGATTATTGGTACTAATCGTGGTCAGGGATGGAAGATTGCCAAGTGTGACATTTCTCACGCTAAGTGTTCTGGGATCTCCCTTGGTCGAAATATTGTTCCAACCATTGACGATGATAAGGTTTATCCACACCGGATTAAGAACAATACGATTCATGATTGCGGGCAGACTGGAATTATCGGTGTTGAAGGCAACCCATCGCCGATTATTGAACACAATAGTATTTACAACATTAACGTCCGCCAAAACCTTGTCAGTGATGATGTCAGTGCGATCAACCTTTCGCCAGCGATTGGGGCTAAGATTTTACGCAACTGCATTCATGATTGCACGCGCGGAATTTGGCTTGGTGGCAAGGTCGAAGATACCCAAATTTCACGGAATGTGTTCTACAACAATTCACTGCCAGATTCATTTGAAGTCACAAACGAAAATCGGGAGGACTTAGTAGCGGCCCTTGGTGAAGATATTGAAATTAAGGATTCGATGGGTGTGACCTTGATTGATAACAATTTCCTATTATCGGATTGTGCGCTTAAGCTCGAATCTAAGGGCGTCCTTCTCGTTCATAACCTAATTAATGGCAGTGTGGAATGGTTAAGCAATACGAATGTTGCTGAAAATGATCCTTACTACCACCGCCTTTATCAACAAAATGCGCCAGAAAGTGCTCCTTACGATTCTTCTTGTTTCTATAACAATGTCTTTATCCGGAAGAACCTCCGGAGTGAAATGGCAAAATTAATTGCATTTGCCCACAAACAGGCAAGTGAACAACCAATCGATAATCATATTAGCGATGATAATGCTGCTTATGTTGGCCTAGCCAGTGGACAACGAAGCTATATTCCAGCTAATAAAGCAGGAAATATCTTTATGAATGATGAGCAAGAAGACGTTAAGGTCGCCATCGATTCAAACGAAGATGGAGTATTTCTTAATAGTAATATTTGCGACTACTTGAATGAAGATACTAGTCGGGTGATCGCGGTTGGTGTTACTCCCGAGATTGCCCGTGATTTTGATACAGATTTCTTAGGGAAACATCGTGAAGGAATTAGTGTAACCGCTGGACCTTTTGATACGAAAGAAGAATATAGTCAACGCTTATTTAGACTACTGTTTTAAGTCATGTGGTAATAAG
>NZ_LN887451.1:0-22793 GCF_036621895.1 Limosilactobacillus reuteri subsp. porcinus | reverse complement strand
CTTGACTAATCGTAGGAAAAGGGAGCGAGACAGAAGTCACTCGTGACTTCGTTTTCGAGCCCTCGCAAGCAACAATAGGCCTCCAATGTTCGGTTTTACCGGACGTTGGAGGCCATTGGTGTACTGCGCCATTTGTCTTTTATGAAAATAACTTGGCTTATGTCACAGTCCCTTTTGTTTTACATTAAATTCCGAATTACCAATGAAACTGCCAAAATCAACGATCCAATCCCGACAATTATTTGCATTAAACGGCCAGGCAGGTGGCGAACAATAATCGGTCCTAAGTAGCCCCCAATTACATTTCCAATCATCAACGGAATAACATAATTCCAATAAATTGTCGTCTCAAGGGCGAACACTATCCAGGATGTTGTATTTGTAACTGTCATCGCAACATTTTTTAGCGCATTATTAACTGCAAAGCTCTTTTGCCGATTGATCACTGTCAGCAAGGTTAGCATTAACACTCCGGCACCGGCATTAAAGAATCCGGAATAAATCCCAACAATAAAAATACCAATGATTGATAAAAATTGGCCGATCCGTGATTTACCAAATAATTTACTGTTTCCTGCCATCGTCCCTGTACTTTGCTTCGGATAATGGGGAAACAACAAGATAATTCCGGCTAACGCAATGCATAATGGCACCAGTTCCGCAAACCACTTACTGGGGACAGCAAATAGCAAAAAAGCCCCAATAATGGAACCAGCAAATACCAATGGCAAAATAATCCATAATTGCCGCCGATTATGCTCTAATTCCTTAAACGATGAAAAGACCGAACTATAGTTACCAGTGACTGTCGAAAAAGCACTCGTTACGTTTGCCATCACTGGCGGTAACCCCAATGCAAGCAGTGATGGGTACGAGACTAATGATGCTAGACCAGCGGCTGCACTAATAATCCCCGAAAGAATCCCAATCCCTAGCAATAATAAAACAAAAACTACTCCACTCATTTTTTAAACCATCCCTTTTAATGCTAGTGTTAATTGTAAACCACTTTTCTAAGATAAGTAACCTAATTAACGATTTGCATTCCGTTATAATATTAGCTATGATAATAGAGAATAAATCTGGGGTGCCAAACGGCTGAGATAATACCCATTGAACCTGCTCTGGTTAATACCAGCGAAGGGAGATTCAGTGATATTAACTTAATGATTAACTCCATGATTTTTTGTCATGGAGTTTTTTTGCCCTTATATCTTAAGGAGTTTTATTATGACTAAACGTTCATTACATTTGCGTGACATTATTTTGCTTGCCCTAATTGGAATTATTTTTGGTGTAATTTATTTTGCAGCCGGCTTTGTCTATAACGGGCTAACTGTTCTACTGACCCCAATTGGTTATGGTCCAATGGCTAACGATTTAACAATGGGAATCTGGTGTATGGCTGGACCGCTTGCCGGCTTTTTGCTACGGACCCCAGGTGCGGCTTTCCTTGGTGAGTTTTTGGGAGCCGCCGTTGAAATGCTTCTCGGCGATCAGTGGGGAGCAGCCAACCTAATTTCTGGAGCAGTTCAAGGTATCGGGTCTGAGTTAGGTTTTACTTTTACGCTTTATAAAATGTATAACTGGTTGACCTTGCTCATCTCATCCCTCACCCTTACATTTGTTACCTTTGGCTGGGATTGGTTCCGCAATGGTTATAATCACTTCAGCGGACAAATGCTAATCATTATGCTTATTGCGCGTTTCATTTCAATGTTTGTCTTCTCTGGAATTCTGGTTAAATTGATTTCTAACCTTCTCCAACGAGCCCACTTAATCAAGCACTAAGACTATGAAAAATATACGATTTAATGATCTTTCCTTTAATTTTGATCAGCAACCAATCCTTAAAAATATCACCGCCGAATTTACGGCCGGAAAGATTCACTTACTTACCGGGGTTTCGGGGAGCGGTAAATCCACTATTCTCAAGTTAATCGCTGGTCTCCTGCCTAAATATGGTGGCGAAATAGTTGCGGGAGCAGTCGATGTACCAACAGATGCTCAAATTGGGATGGTATTTCAGGATCCGTTAATGCAATTTGCCCTTGATACGCCACGCCACGAATTAGAATTCACCCTAGAAAATTGCCAAGTACCAACCGACAAAATCCCAGAACGTGTTAAAAAAGCTTTACGATTTGGTAAAGTTGATGATCTTGCTAATCGGTTAATCACCACTCTTTCTGGTGGGCAACAGCAGCGCGTGGCTTTAGCAGCTGCTACGGCAATACAACCAAACGTGCTTTTATTAGACGAACCCTTTGCCAATATTGATGAAGAAAACCGCCAACTTATCCTTAAACAATTAGTCCGCCTCAGCAGTGACTATCACACAACAATTATCATTACTGACCACGATTTGCATGGTTACGAGCAACTACATCCACTGGTTTGGCAATTAACTAAGGGGCGCCTTGCCCAGCTTTCAAGTAAAAATAGAAACCAACTTTTGACAGCGAGCGCTACTCCCCAAATTACCACTGTCCTTCCCCTGTCAACATTGCCCGCGATTATCAAATTTGATGAATTAGCAATAAAACGAGATAATCATTCCTTACTTTTACCAACCAATTTAGGCATTGTTAAAAATAAAATAACTTTATTAACGGGACCAAATGGGATTGGTAAATCTACCCTTCTAAAGGCAATTGCCCGGCTTTTGAAATATGAAGGAAAAATTGACTATGAGGGGGAAAACATTCAAAAAATATCACTTGGGAAATATTACAAGCATCTGGGACTAATTTTTCAACATGCAAACGATCAATTCCTAAATGTAACCGTTGGCGAAGAACTGGCATTAGGCTTTAAAACTTGCCAGAACCCCTATTTTAATCAACAACAAGTCAACGAAGCATTAGCAGCTCTTGGTCTGAACGGAAGAGAAGATCAAGTTGTTTATTCTTTAAGTGGTGGTCAAAAGAAAAAGCTGCAAATCCTGCTGATGTTAATGCGCGGACAAGAAACCTTATTGCTTGACGAACCATTTACTGGTTTAGATCCAACATCTTTAAAGACTGTCCTGCAACTAATCAAAGCATCCCAAAAAGAAAAGCCACAAACTTTGTTGATTGTTAGTCATCAATTAAGCGGACTTGATGGTTTCATTGATTATCATCTTGCAATGAATCATCAACGTCTTAATTATGTTGGAGGGAGTTATGAATCCTAGTTTAAAATTATTACTTGTTATTTTGCTTTCACTTGAGCTGACTTTTGTAACTAAGCTGTGGATTAATCTGATTGTCATTGTAATGTGTTTGCTAATCCTTATTCATCAGCGATTTCACTGGCGACAATTTTGCTGGTTGGCTTTTGTCCCCCTCTTTCCGGCACTAGCTATTTTTATTACAATTGTCTTCTTCAGTCCTAGTCACAGTTTCTTTGATGGAACTGCTCTTTTTAGTCGACTTTACGTTTATGTCTGCCTTGGAACGGTCTTTACATTTACAACCGATACCTTAACGCTTGCTCGCTCATTAGAACAAAATTGTCACCTTCCTAGCAAATACGCTTATGGGGTGCTCGCCGCTCTTAATCTGATTCCGAAAATGAAACAAGCCGTTACAACTATTTATACGGCCGGACAAATGCGGGGTGTTAATTTACATTGGTGGTCACCAACGCTCTACTTCAAAGCGATTCTGGTTGCTATTCAATGGTCGGATCAATTAGCGCAAGCCATGGAATCACGCGGTTTCGTAGAAGGACAAGCACGAACAGCTACCGTAAATATCCCGATTACCAGCCACGATTGGCTTTCTTTTTTAAGTATTATTTGCCTTGTACAGATAATTGTAATTGCGTTCCCTTGAGTTTTCATGCGATAATAATATAAAAAGAAGGGACTGATATAGTGAACGATAATAATTTAACGGACCGGATCGTTAATGCTTTATCCTATTTAAGCATCTTATTTTTACCAGTTATCTTTCCACTAATCGTGTGGATAATTGCCAAAAGCAGTGATCGACCAACTATTGCTAAAAACGCTCGCTATGCATTTTGGAGTCAAATTTTCCCATTGTTATATGTAATAGGCGCAATTTTAGTCTTTAGTGTCTTTTCATTAAACCCCGCTAACTTCCACGGGGGCGCATTGTTTGGAATTCTCCTAACATTTGCTCTTTTATTAGCCCTTTTGTTATTTATTTATAATATTGCCATGGCCGTGAAAATGCTGATTGGCCGTGAGTAAGCTTAAGTAAGAGAGTAGTAAGTGGGAATTAACCTCCTCGACAAGGCGGTGGGCTAAGGATAGAACGGTGATTAGCACGGCACGGGCTGATTATCGTTCGGACTTAGCCTCGAGCCTTGTGGCGACGCGAAGCTAGTTCCACGATATCTTAACAATGTTCGTATAAATAAAGAGGCTGTTGAAAAAAACAAATTTTTCCAGCCTCAATTTTTTATTCAAAATATCAAGTGAGGTGATTAATCGATGGAAATGATTTTAGGCATTGTTCTTCTATTGACTGCTGTTGTTGCAGCTAATGTTGTTCATCTTGTTTACCCTAAGATTCCACTATCCATCTATCAAATTATTGCAGGAATTCTTTTAGCATCCCTGCCTACTGAGGCCACTAACTTTACCATGCATCCAGAATTATTCATGATGGTGATCATTGCTCCTTTAATGTTTAATGACGGGCAGAACCAATCATTCCGTTATCTTTCGAGCAATATCAAATCGATCCTATCAATGACTGTTGGATTAGCACTTGTAACAGTCTTGATTACTGGTAGCTTTTTACATTGGCTTCAACCAGAAACGTTCTCCTTAGCACTCGCTTTTATGTTGGCTGCGATTGTTACGCCGACTGATGCGGTCGCTGTAAAGTCAATTACTACTAATATGAAGGTACCGAAAAACGTTAATGGTGCTCTGGAATATGAATCCCTCTTTAATGATGCATCGGGAATTGTGCTTTTAGATTTGGCGCTGGAAACATACCGTTCTGGACAATTTTCGCTTAGTCATGGAATCTGGATCTTTGTTTATGTTTTCTTCGGCGGAATTATCTTCGGGGCAGTGCTAGGAAGCCTATTAATTAGTCTCCGTACTAGTTTGATGCGGAAGCACGTTGATATTGGCTCCATCGTTATTCCGATCAACGTAATGACTCCCATCGTTGTTTACTGGTTAGCTGAAGAACTGCACCTTTCAGGAATCCTAGCCGTCGTTGCAGCGGGAGTTGTTCATAGTATCCTCTATGATCGAATGCGGCTTACATCTACTAAAGTGCAAATGTCTACTACCACTATTTGGAACATCATTAGCGATGCGTTAAACGGGTTAGTATTTGTTCTTTTAGGGGTGATGCTTCCGCCGGTACTTGGAAGGACTTCTTGGCAAAATCTGGGTGCAATCGTTGCCTTAGCCTTTGCTATCTATATTATTACAACCCTTTTAAGATTCTTATGGGTCCGGTTTACGTTCGTCAACATTCAATCGACTAACCTCAACCGTGATAGTCTCTTAATGGCGTTAGGAGGAATTCACGGAACGATCACTCTGGCATTAGCTTTCTCGTTGCCAGTTCTGATTAACAACCATCAATTTGCTTTCCGTAATTCAATGATCTTGATTGCCGCAATTGTTATTTTGATTAGTATTGCTGTCGGCGCAATTGGGTATCCAATTATTTTACCGCCTAAATCTAAGAGTTATTCGAAGAGTGAATTTCAAAAAGAACTTATTAAAACAGTTCAATATGCTATTAATGAGCTACGGACTTCAGAAAAATATTCCCCAGAAAAAGCCGTTGTTATTGACCAATTGAGTAGTCAAATGACGCAATACCACGAATTTAATCGTAATGTTTATAGTCAATTAATGGGTAAAGCTCATCAAATTGAATTAGCTACCTTAGACCGATTTAACGAAGAAGGCCGAATCTCTGACAAGGAGGCCAAATTCCTCGTTAATTTTGTTACGCGGTCGATTTTCCGCGTAAATAAACACAGCTTTCTTGAATTATGGGTCATCTTATGGCACCGGTTAAAATGGCGTTTTATTCGCTACCGCCATCTCAAAAAAGGATCCCGCTATAATGTGGGACCAAAATATCAATTAACCAAGGAACAGCGCGCTGAAACAGCTGAGATCCTAGAAATAATTAATCGTGAAATCGATAAATACCTTCATTCGATTGAAACTCCACAAAACGCGAATGAAGTTGCCATGGTACGACGGACGTACTTCCAACGAAAACGATTCTTCCTGCACGATATTTCGATGGATACCGACCTCATTACTTCTTTATTTATTGAGGCATTTCAGCTTGAACATAGTTATGTTCAAATGCAACTTGCTGATGACCAATTTTCACAAGAATTGGCAAACGCATTAAACGAACAGATCTCGACTGATGAATTGGTTTACACTCAATCATTAGACTAAAAAAGGAAATTGCTTTGCAAAATGTTGCAGCAATTTCCTTTTTATCTTAAATAAATGTCAGCAAAAATGCGATTAACGCTGGTAAAAATTGAATTAGAATAATTTTTTTGGTTGCAGTAAGTGCACCAAATAATGCAACAACCATCACAAAAACCAAGAGCATTTGCCATACTAATACTAAGGTTGCCCCACTAAATAACCAGTAACTGGCGATGATAGCTGCTCCTAAGGCTCCGTTATAAATACCCTGGTTAGCGAATGAAACCCGGGCTTCATGCTGTTGCGTAAACTTAAGCGGTAAGTCAAACGCCTTGGCTTGCTGTGCCGGGTTACCAAAGATTTCTAAGGCCATAATACCTAAATGTTCGATTGCAACAAACATCGTAACAATAATTGCAAGCATCTTTTTCCTCCAACTATTTAATATAGTGATCTAAAAATTTTGTCAAATGGCGTTGATATTCGCTGGGATGGGTCGCATACGACTTTGCGTGCGCTGCTCCTGGCACTACCCACAATTCTTTACTGCCCTCTGTTGCACGGTAATTGCGATAAACCATTTCAGTTGGAACAAAATTATCTTTTGCTCCATGGATAAATAGCATTGGGCGATGATTATGACGCAACATATTTAAGGAACTAGCTTCATGAATGTAAAAGCCATTCTTCACTCGATTAATTAAACTCATCGTACTTATTAATGGCACCCGTAAAAACTTCGGAATCCCATATAAATTACCAGCTTCATAATTCAATTCATCATTAAGGCTCGTATATCCACAATCTTCGACAAATGCTTTTACTTGTGGCGGAAGGTTAATACCACTAGTCATCATTGTTGTCGCACCACCCATGCTAACACCAAATAAGACTACCTGACTATCTTCCCCATTATGCCGAATAAGTTTATTAATCCATTTACGAATATCATAACGCTCTGGCCATCCATAACCAATGTATTTCCCTTGGCTTTGACCATGAGCACGCGCATCCGGCATTAGAACATTATACCCCATCTGATGGAAAAGCGCGGCATATTCGCCCATCTTCTCTTTGTTACCCATAAATCCATGGGCAATTACCACATTTTTAGTTGTCGGTTTAGCAGCAGGGATGTAATCAGCAACTAGTTTATAATTTCCACTTGCCGATTTAATTGTCCATTTTTCTTTTTTGGCATGCTTAAACCACATTTTCTGCTCATACAATGGATCATTTCGTGAAATTTTAGTTGAATTATTAATAAAATCCTTATGCCCCGGTACCATTGCCACCGAGAAAAAATAGCTACTAGCGGCAAAGATTGCCACTGCGATTACAACTACAATTCCAATGAGCCATCGCCAAGGATGCCACTGTTTCTTTTTTGTCTTTGTTTTCAAAATAATTAACCCCATGTCGTATCATTTAATCAATGCGCCTAGTTTAGCACACTTTCTGTTATTTTGCATATTCTTTTCATTCAAAATTGTTATGCTAATGTTAAAATAGATAATGATATATTAAGGGAGTGAAATAATGTTTCCAGAACGCCTACGAGCACTTCGCAAAGGACAAAAGATAACCTTAAAGGAGCTTGCTACCCATCTCAATGAAAACCTTGGCCCCAATGAAAAGCCAAACACTGCTTCGCAAATCGGTAACTGGGAACGCGGTATTCGGACCCCGTCATACGTTGAAGCACGAAAACTAGCCGAATTCTTTGATGTCAGTCTGGACTATCTTACCGGAAAAACTGATCGTGATGATTTTGACCTAGCAAAATTATTTTTCTCTAGTAAGAACCTGTCGTTTAATCAAACTGTACTTTCAAGTGATGATCGATATGAAATTTTCCAACTAATTGATGGTTACTTAAAGGGACGACATAATCGCCGGGATACAGACACCTTCTATGGTAAGCAAGAACAACTAGATTTAAAACTTAAATAAGGAGTTTGTAATGAATCCTAAAAAATTAAAACAGCTGAAAAAGCGTGTAAAAAAAGCTCATCAAATTGTTAATGAGCCTTCATATATTCAAGAACTAAATACTTACCGTGACCTATTCGATGACTTTCCTCCTGTAAAATACCTCATTAATAATGTTTTAGAAAGTGATCGACTACTCAAAAACGGCTTATTGCCGCAACCTCTTCCAAAATTATTATTGCCGGATAACATTCAAGATACCATTTTCAAAAAGGTTAATGAACAGTTCCCACAAGGTGATCCACGCGGCGATAAACTTTGGAACAAATATAGTGAGGCGTTGCCAAAATTGGATAAGGCGTTGCGCAACTATCGTGATTATCTCGAAGAAACATACGGAATGTGGTCATACATAAATGCACCTTTTGCCAAAGCACTTTCTGATTATTTAGGCGGGGCGCCGACACTGGAGATTATGGCCGGTAATGGTTATATTTCTAAGGGATTACGCAATAACAATGCGACCCAAAAGATTTATACTACCGATAGTCAGGCATGGGTAAAAGAAAACGAAACGGGCAAACACCCTGTCACTAAGATTGAGAAGTTGGACGCTCTAAAAGCAATCAAAAAGTATGGTAACGAGGTCGAATATGTCATTATGTCATGGGCTCCTGACAAAGGTGAAATTGACTGGGATGTTCTGCAACTTCTTCGTTCAACATACCCCGAAGTCAAATTATTAGTTATTGGCGAAAAAGATGGCGCAACTAACTCTAAGAAATTCTGGCAAGAAGCTCAATTGAGTCAAGACGATGAGTTACAGAAAGTTAATGCTAACTTGCACTCGTTTGATTTGATTGATGAACAGATTTATCTAGCGAAATAAAAAAAGTTGAGGTTAAAAGAGAACAAAAATTTTCTCTTAACCTCAACTTTTTATTTAATCAATTTTAGCCACTAATTTTCCGACTACTTCATGACTTTTAATTGCTATTAAACCATCAATAATTTGATCAAACGGAATCACTTTCTCAATCAAAGGCTTTACATCCCCATTAGCTATTAATTTTAACATTTCCGCATTCATTCGGCTTAAATCAGCCTGCTGATATGGGTTGCCACTGAGATGCGCCCCACCAAGATTAACGACATCCATCCCTAGACCGCGATCAAACATTGGAACATTATCAAGTGAAGGAACGTCAACAATCGTTACTAAGCGTCCATTGTAAGCTAACCGTCGCAAATCAAGTTCTGCTTCTTTTTTACCTACCGTATCAATGATCAAATCAACGCCAAGCCCACCTGTGAGATCGGCTAACTCTTTATCCACATCTTCAGTTTGATAGTTGATGATTGCATCTGGAGCAAGCCGCTTTACGTAGTCATATTTACTCAATGAAACAGTCGTAAATACCTTGCAGCCATGAAGTTTAGCAAGTTGGATAGCGATACTCCCAACACCACCCGCACCAGCATGAACCAACACGGTATAAATTTGCTTTGCGTTCTATTGCTTCATAAGCTGTCAAAGCCCCACATAAAGCACTAGCAGCAACTTCATAGGAAACAGAATCCGGAATCTTAGCTAATTCATAAGTCGGGGCAGTCACATATTCGGCGAAACAACCATTTTGCGTTAAATCCCCATGTCCAGATACCCGGTCACCAACATGCCAATTCGTAACTCCCTGACCAACACCAACAATCTCCCCAGCAACGTCCAATCCAAGGATATGCGGATACTGCCAAGCACTAACGCCGCCTTCAACAATTTTATAGTCAACTGGGTTAAGCCCAGCAGCATGCACTTTGATTAAAACTTCACGTTTAGCCGGCGTAGGAACTGGGACTTCCGCAAAATTCAAATCTTGCAATGAACGATCTGCTGCTTTTTCGACTACTAAGGCTTTCATTTTTCGCTCTCCTTAATTTTATGACAATTATTATGGCACTTTGCCTAAGCATTCTTCATGGCCATCTTATTAAGGTAGTGCCAAATTTGTGAACGATATTTCCGTAATCCGAACAACATCACAAGATAAATGATAACTGCTAGTGAAATCCAAACGGGATTTTCTGATATAAAGGCAGCAAAAACCAATGCATTCAATGGGCGTGCCACTAAATTAAAGCTTGTTACCAAGACCACCCCAGTTGGAATTGCAACGCCATAGTGGGCCACTGCTGCAGTATAGACCGGACTGAGCCAACTAGCCGCATATAAGCCTAAACTAAACCACACAATTCCCGTCGCAATTACTTTTAAGATATTTCCACGAGTCACCGCGACAATTGATTCAATCATGTACGGAATTGCAATTAAATCAACTACCGGAAGGGTCTTATTGCCAGGAAGGATAAAAGCAATTAAAACCATAATCGGGATTAAAATGATTCCGGAAATTAAAGTGGCTGATTCTCCATAGCCAACGCCATCATCAACTGCTAGGAACCACCGCTTTTTATCATAACGGCTATTTTTATTTTCGCCATGCCGTTTCTTCTGCTGTTCATCAATTTCAGTCGCGATGGGAATAAATGCCTTTGCAAATACGTTTGTAACAAGGGGAAAGATCGCCATAACGGCAGCTAGTTGAATCGCAAATTTAGTAATCTGTCCCCACGCGCTTATTTTCCCCAGTGAAGATAAATTACCCAAGATCCCAATTATTAATCCCAGGATAATTCCCATTGTAATTGGTTCCCCAAAGACACCTAGTTTTTTCTGAAAATCTTTAGGGGTCATTTTCACTTTGTTAAATCCCAGTAAATTCCATAACGGATCTAAAATAATTGCTGGAACCACTTGCTCGATATTATGTAAGGAGTCGACGGTGGTATTTTCGATTCCATAATAGTCTGCCCACCGGTCTGCTTGAATCTCCGCTAAGACTAGTGAGTACAGGAGCATAAAAAATTCCAGCCCTAATGATAGCCAATAATTATGAGTTACATAAAAAGCTAGCGTGCCCCAAATCATATACCCAAAATTATTCCAAATATTAGAAGGCAGAAATACTTTGGTAACGCCAAGTGCAAATAAAATTAATTCAGCTAGTAATCCAAAAACAAAAAAAGATAAACCAACCGTTGATCCAAACGCTGCTAATGACCCTGCTTGCCAGCCGATATCAACCACTGGTAGTTTAATCCCCGTATTATCAACCATTTGGCGGACAATCTTAGTCACCACTGGCGTAAATTCTGTGATAATCCAGGTAAAACCAGTTAAACCGACACCAGCATAGAAAGCACTCATCATTGCGGTCTTAGGCTGCACTCGTAGTAATAAAGCAATGATAAAAATTATTATTGGGACAACTACACTCGCGCCAAAAGTTTGAAAAATAGCATTAACTTCTTGAAGCATGTTTTACCTCCTCCATTGAATAAACTGTTACCTATATTTTCCCTAAGACTGGTCTTTTTAGCAAGGCAAAAGGTTTATCTGCGTTTGCTGTAGAAATCTATTCAGAAATTTGCTACAGTATGATGAGTTTAATCTATTAGGGAGGGTACATTTTATGAAATATAGTTTACAAGCTATTATTTTTGTCTTCGTTGCCTTTATGCTTGGATGTAACGAATATATGATTGTCGGCGTTTTACCTGATATTGCCCATGAATACCATGATTCGCTTGGTAAGTTAGGCCTACTTGTAACTGTATTTGCCTTGGTTTATGCTATTTTCACTCCGATTATTACTTCAATGGCAAATCGGTGGCGACGACATCATGTTTTATTAGTTCTCATGGTCATCTTCTTTATCGGCAATACGTGGACAGCAATGGCGCCAAACTTTATTTCAATATTGCTTTCGCGGATTCTAACTGCTAGTGTTGCCGGTGCGATTATCTCAATGGTCCTCGTAATGGCGAGCTATGTTGCGCCGCGTGAAAAAGAGCAAGCCTGGTTTCATGGGTTTTTGCTGGATTTAGTATCGCGTCAGTTATCGGCATTCCAATCGGAACCGTTATCAGCACCACCCTTACTTGGCATGACAGTTTTTGGATGATTTCTGGAATTACGATCATTGTTTTTATCGCCTTGATCTGGCTCGTCCCACGTGATACGCCTCAATTTAAGAGTACCCTTAGCAAGCAGTTTGTGTTATTTAAGGATTCACGAATCATTCTCGGTGTTAGTTTCATTGTTGCTATTTGTGCGGCTGACTACACAATTTATACCTATATTCGTCCTTTAATCACTAACGAAATGGGCTTTGATAATACCTGGTTGAACTGGCTCTTGTTTGGAATGGGAATCTTCTTTATTATTGGTAATAAATTTGGTGGATACTTGGCTGACCGTGGCGGAATCCACCGGCTCAGTGGGATTTACGCGGCAATGACAGTCTTATTCCTCATCTTTGGCCCCGTCTTACCATTCAAGTGGGGCGCCATTATTATTGTGGCTGTCTTATGTATTGCCTTTTCATGCTATGGTTCTTCCACCCAATTAATGTTCCTTGATATTGCCGAAAAACAATATCCTCAATCACTTGACTTAGCTTCATCCTTAAACTCGATTTTTGCTAATATTGGTATTTCACTGGGCTCTTTTACTGCCTCTCAGGCTGTCAACTTCACTGCCATGAAAAACCTCGGTTATGTCGGCGCAGTCTATGGGCTTCTTGCAACAATACTAGTCATCGTCCTGAGCAAAAAATATACGGGGATGCGCAATTATTAATCTTAACTTTGAGTACAGATGGATTTTTCTATCTGTGCTTTTTTATTTCCCGGGAAATTTATATGCAACTAATAGTAGCGAGGTGAGCAATTGTTGTTATCTAAGGATTCTATTGACCTTTTAAGCAGATCCAATTAAATTCTAAATATAGATTTTGAAAAGGAGCTTTTTGCTATGTCGTACTCTTTCCCGCATCAACTGCTCAAATTGCGGACTGAAAAACAACTATCACAAGCTGAACTGGCTACGCGTCTATTCGTTTCCCGCCAAGCCGTCTCCAAATGGGAAAATGGGGATGCTGAACCAAGCATCGATAAGCTGATTTTGCTTGCTAAAGTTTTTAAGGTTTCATTAGACCGCCTCATCCTAGGAACAAACGACTTTAATCAACCACTGGTAAAACTTAATAATATTGTTAAAACTTTTAACTCACCAGTTCTCAACAGCCTTGATTTAACTATTCACAATAATGAACGCATTGCCCTCCCTTGGTAGTAACGGCGCTGGTAAAACAACTTTAGTAAAGATAATTGAAGGTGCTTTGAAACCCAACGAAGGTACTGTTAAATGGGATTTTAATAAAAATGATTCTTTAAATATCATGTCCCAAGAAAATGTTTTAATTCCGACCCTAAAAGTTAAAGAGCAGATTATCTTGACAGCCGCCATAACTAAGGTTGATTCAAAACAACGAATCAATTATCTTCTTGATCAATTTAAATTATCATCCCAGCAAAATACAATTATTGCGAAATTATCAGGTGGACAAAAACGTCGCCTTTCGCTCTTGCTTAGTGTCCTCCGTCAGTCCAAGCTTTTGATCCTAGACGAGCCGACTGTTGGGATGGATTTAGAATCAATTGACTATTTTTGGCATTTTATTGAAAAGGTTTCGGGAAGTATTTTAGTTATTACTCATGATTTCAATCAAATTGATAAATTCTTTTCCCGTGTTCTGCTCCTTAAAGATGGCCAAATCTCTCATGACATCCCTGTTAAGGAAATCCACCAACATAATCAGACAATCGAACAATGGTATCGTCAACACAATCGTTAGGAGTTTTTTTATGAGTATCATAGCAATTCAACTAAAACAAGTTTTGCGCAATCGTCGTTTCTTTCTTTTTACTATTCTGCTGCCAGGTATTTGGTATGTGTTTATGATTCAAGTTGCTAGTACATCCCTCCCCGCCACTGGCAACTTCCGGCTCGCTTTACTCTTGCTTACTCTCCTGATTGGAATACTCGGTAATTCAATCGTTACTTTCAGCAAACGGATTTGCAGTAATAAAGACTTCTACATTCTTCAATCGCACATTACTCACTACTCTCTGTGGAACTATTTATTTTCGCAATTAATTACCCAAGTCATCATCAATTTGTTCATCACCATCGTAATTATGATTCTTGCTATTTTTCTTCATACTATCGAGTTCAATTTCATTACTATCACCAGTATTTTGTTAACCAATATCATCGGAATATATCTAAGTGTGATCGGGTTTGCAATTGGTCTTTCCTTTGACGCACCGACTGTTGATGCCGCTGGAACCCCAATCCTATTTATAATCGCAACTTTTATTATTCCGTGGAAACACCTCTTACCAGCTAATTCTTTTATTGACTTTTTTACTAATGTTCAAAAGCTATTTCCAACTTATTACCTTTATGCCGACCTTGATCATCTATCAGTTAGTCATCTTGGGCTACTATTTGTAACTGCGATTATTACGCTGTTACCTTGGCTTGGCTTTATCTACCGAAAATTTATCAATTAAAAAAACCGGAATACCTAGTACTAAACATACTAAGTATTCCGGCTTTTTCGTGTATTGATATTATCTCAAGTCAATCAGCACTGTCCACATGGCTGATTAACTGGACACCTCACAATCCGGTGAGTTAATGTGCCCCACTTGTCAAAATGTCAATGGTAGCTTTTAGGGTCGCTACCAGACCTCTCGACTCATCGCAAACTATAATTTAGCATATTTGCCCCATTGATGCAACTATTATGCTCTTGCTTCCATTATATCTGCAAGGTGTTCGGCTACCCATTCTTGAGCTTTAGTAACCAAATCAGTTGTCTTTCCGCCTTGATCGGTTTCATTTGCTAATTCATCGATCCGCAATCCCGTTTTATTAATATCTTCACTCTCCATTACTAAATAAAGATTAACAGGGTACTCGATCTCTTTATCCAATAATTTAACATCTAATCGCTCTGCCTCATCCATCGGTATGTTGATTAGGTTGGTTTCTAAGCGAAAGCTAACTGGATCACCTTTTTTCATTTTAATATTCATCTTATATTGACCAAGGTGTCCCGTATCAAGCTGTTCAATCATAAAGTTAATTGCAGTTGTTAATACTGCTTTTTGCTGTGATTGGGCAGCAGTTTTTTCAACTTCTTCTGTCACAACCTGATCGCTCGTCAACTGTGACAAATAATCAGCTACTGACATCTTCATTTTTTCATTTGCTCCTTCATTTTTTCAATTTTAGCTTTTGTATAGTCTGCACGCTGTTTTGCACCATAATAAACACCAGCAGCTCCTACTAAAATTCCAACAATACTTAGTGCTTGAATAAATAATCCGTAGGCACTTTCTCGTGGACTTACCATTTGAAATGCGGCTAAACTAGCGATTGCAAAATAAAGGTTTACTAAAATCGTTGCATATCCACAAAAGCGCATCTTTAAAAACGATAATCCGTTAACGATGATTGCTAAAACGATAAAGAGGAGCAGCCGCGGCCATACAGATGATGATGTCAGCGAGTGACCATGCTGAACAAACATAAAAGCATCAAGGACTAATGCAATTACTGCTGCTACTGATGTTACAATAACAACTTTTTTATTATTTTTCATTTATTTTGCCAACTTTCTTTTTTGCTATCCCCACGGATAACCGCTATTTTTACATCCCCACTTAGCGAAAAAAGGAATGTAACGATCAATTACACTCCTCATTTTACTAAATTAAGTTAAAAAGCTCAATTATGCGAGTAAATCAGCTACTTCAGCGGTTGGAATTCCCGTAATATATTGCTGGGTTCCTTCCCCTTCAAGGACTTTAGCAATTTCATCATGGTCATACTTAACCCCTTGGAGCTTTTCTGCTAATTGGTTAATATCCTGCGGGCCAAAGAAATCGCCATAGAATTTTACGTTTTTGATTACGCCATCTTTAACATCAAAGCGGGCATCAATTGTCCCCATATCAAAGTGTTTCCGCCGCTTAATCGTAAATTCTGGCGACTTACCATAGACCCAATCCCAGTTGTTATAGTACTGCTCATAGATCTTATCAATTTCTTTTTGATCCTCGGGGGTAACCACGTATTGCTTATCCTTAATCTCCTCAAGGTCGTCAACATGGAAGAGACCCTTAAGCAATTCATCCCTAAATGTCGGCACATCAATATCTTGGTACTTTTCATCCAAGTATGGGCGGAGATTCGTAACCCGTGATCGAACGGATTTGATCCCCTTTGAAGCAATCTTATCTTTTGCCACATGAAGGGCATCCGTGACGACACTTAAGTCAACGTCAAGCATTAATGTTCCATGGGAGAATGTCTTTCCATTACGTGAATACATCGCATTTCCCGAGAATTTCTTACCATCAACTAAAATATCATTACGACCGCTAACCTCTGCACTGGTAGCACCCATTTGATGAAGAACATTAACAATTGGCTGGGTAAACGATTTAAAGTCACCAAATTCCTCACTATCGCTTGGGACTACAAAACTAAAGCAAAGGTTCCCTAAGTCTTGATAAACAGCGCCACCGCCTGATAAACGACGGGTTACTCGGATATTGTGTTCTTTTACATAATCATGATTAATCTCTTCAAGCGTATTTTGGTTCCGGCCCACGATAATACATGGTTCTTCATAATAAAATAGTACTAAAGGCTCTTTCCCAAAATCCTTATTATTCATTAAATATTGTTCTGTAGCTAAATTCATTCCAATATTATGAGAAGTCATTGAAACATAACGCATAACTAGCACCCTCTTATAAAAACATCAACATAAATAGACTAAAGTTTTACTTTTGTCATTTAGTCATCCAATTGTAGTGTACGTCTTTTAGTAAGCGTTTGCAACATATTATCTACAAAGTAAAAAATACTTTCTTTTTTACATCTTTTTAGGGCGAAAACATTTTATAATAAAGGTATAAACTTTCGGAGGTGTCTATTATGACAGAAATTTATCCATACAAACACATTCTAGTTGCTGTCGATGGCTCAAAAATTACTAGTAACGTCTTAGAAAGTGCCATTGATTCTGCACTACGGAATCATGCTAGCCTTGATATCTTACGGATCGTTCAAGTAACGCAACTAACAGATGGCTATAGCAATGCGGCCCTTAGTAACGAAGAAACATATAATATTGTTAAAACCACCAAGGAACGACTCGATGACTTGAAAAAGCGTGCGGTCGATGCGGGGGTTGAAGACGTTAACGTTCATATCCGATTTGGAAATCCAAAACGTGTTATTGCCCATGAATTTCCGTCAGATCACAACACCGACTTGATTGTTCTCGGTGCGACTGGTGTATCTGGTCTTGAACGCTTTGTTCTTGGCTCTGTTACCCACTATGCTAGTCGGATGGCAAAATGTGATGTTCTTGTTGTTCGCAAAAACGACCATGTTAACTAGGTGAAAAAACGGTGAAACAAATTGTTGCTGGCATCGTTGCTCATGTCGATGCTGGAAAAACGACTTTAACCGAAGCCCTCATGTATGAAACCGGCGCTATTCGAAAACTAGGCCGCGTGGATAATGGGGATGCTTTTTTAGATCCTGATACGCTCGAAAAACAGCGCGGAATCACTCTTTTTACCCATCAAGCTGAGCTAACCTACAATGACCTTGCGCTTACCCTTCTCGACACCCCGGGACACGTCGATTTTGCTAGTCAAACAGAGCAAGTTTTGCCAGTTCTTGATTATGCAATTCTTGTAATTTCAGCTACTGACGGCATTCAGGGATACACGCGCACATTATGGGATCTTCTTGCGCGTTATGATATCCCAACCTTCATTTTCATTAACAAAGATGACGTGATTGGCGCTGATCCTAGCGGTGTTATCAAGCAACTGCAAAAAGAATTTTCGCCGGCTTGCCTTAATTTTGCTGATCCATTAACTGATGAAGTTCGTGAAACAATTGCCATGCAGGATGATACAGTTTTAGAAAACTACCTCAGTACTGGCAGCCTTAGCGATCAAACAATTCAGCAATTGATTAAACAACGTAAAGTGTTCCCTTGTTATCGTGGAGCAGCCCTAAAGTTAAGTGGAATCACTAATTTCTTAAAGGGACTTGAGAAATGGACAGTTACGCTTGCGTTTTCTGATGAGTTTGCGGCGCGGGTATTTAAAATTTCCCATGATGACAAGGGCAACAGACTTAGTTGGGTTCGCGTATTCGGTGGCAAAATTCCAGCTAAATCAGTTTTACTAAACGAAGAAAAAGTGAACCAAATCCGAATATATAACGGGGCTAAATTTACCCCAACTCAGGTTTTAAACGCAGGTCAAGTCGGTGCTCTTACTGGATTAACTTCCACAGCCCCTGGACTTGGTCTTGGTAAAACAAAGCCGCTCCCGGCGCCAGTCATAAAACCGGTCTTAAATTATGCTGTTAAAGTTAATAAAGAGGACCTTCATGCTTGTCTCAACGCCTTAAAAGAGCTTGAAGATGAAGATCCACAACTACAGATCTCTTGGCATCCTCACATCCAAGAAATTCACGTTCAGATTATGGGAGAAGTTCAACTTCAGATTCTGCAACAATTGCTTCAAGAACGTTACCAATTGGAAGTTACATTTGATGAAGGAAACGTTCTTTATCAAGAAACGATTACTAACAAAGTCGAAGGGGTCGGCCACTTTGAACCATTACGTCACTATGCCGAGGCCCACCTTCTTTTAGAACCGGGAAAACAAGGCTCTGGAATTACAATTAGCAGTGATTGCAGTCTTGATATCCTGGATCGCAATTGGCAACACCAGATCTTAACTAGTTTACAGGCCAAAGAACATTTAGGGGTTCTTACAGGAGCTCCCCTTACCGATGTCAAAATCACCCTCATTGGTGGTCGCGGCCATATTAAACATACAGTTGGTGGAGATTTTCGTCAGGCTAGTTGGCGAGCGGTTCGCCAAGGATTGATGGAATTAAAGGGACAAAACGAATGTCAATTATTAGAGCCTTGGTATGCTTTTCATCTTAAAGTCCCGAATGACCAAGTAGGACGCGCAATTAATGACATTCAACAAATGCATGGTACGTTCGAGCTTGATGAAGCTAATAGTCAAGCCCTAACCCTGATTACGGGAACCGCTCCTGTTGTGGGCATGCGCGACTACGCCCAAAGCGTTCGCGCCTATACTCATGGCCAGGGTCAGCTCGAGCTTGTTGTTGCTGGCTATTATCCATGTCATAATGCTGAAGATGTTATTAGAAATGTTAATTATGATCCGGTTGCTGACCTAGAAAACACTCCCGATTCCGTCTTCTGTGCGCATGGTGCTGGTTTCCCCGTTCCATGGAATGAAGTCCCAGCAATGGCGCATTATCCGTATAGAAAATAGGTTGTTGATATTGCCATGAATAAAGAGGAGCTAGAAGAAAAATTTCTTCTAACCCCTCTTTATTTTTCATTCAATTGTCAATAGCAATCCATACAATGCACCTAATAAATTAGCTTCATTGCCAAACTTTGCGGTCATTATTTCTGGCATCGTGACATCATCATGAAGACGGTAATCACTCTTTTGCAGAATCATAAATTGCTTCTTTATTTCATCAATTAAAATTTTTTGCGTACTAATGCCACCACCAATGAGCACACGTTCAAGATCAACAACTGTCTGGATATTTAAAATCAAAACAGCTACTCGCCGACAAAATCCTTCAAATAAGGACCAAATAACTGGATTATGACGATTAATTTCTTTAAATACTCGCCGGCCATCAGTTTTATCCTTAATATCACAAATATCAGCCATGGTTTCAATCATCTTAACTGCTGAAGTAGTAGCCCCCATTGTCGAATAGTGAAGTTCAGGCGCATCATTATCAATGATCATGGCACTTAATTCACCGGCCTGAAAATGTGGTCCGTGCAAGAGCTGGTTATTAATAACAATCCCGCCGCCAACTGAAGTTCCTAATGTAATTACAGCGCCATTACTGATACCGTTGAGATTGCCAAGCCACATTTCCGCCAATGTCGCACAATTAGCATCATTACCAACATATACTGGGCAATGAGCTCGTGATTCCAGATAGGCCGCAAAGTTAAAGGTCCCCATAAAGCCAAGGGCACCAGTAAACTTTACCTCTCCAGTCGTCGGATTAACGACTCCTGGAAGACTGACACAAATCGCAGTAACCCTGTCTAAAACCGGCTCCACAACAGCAAAGATTGCAGCCAGAAATGCTTCTTTTTGATGAGGAGTTGGGACATGATTTTTTTCAAAAATATTACCAGAGTGATCAATTAACGCACTCTTTATCTCTGTCCCACCAATATCAATACTCAAATACTGTCGTTGCATAACTCCTCACCTCATCTCTCTTATATTATACACGACTCCGCTGCTGAGGGTACCATATACAAATACTGATGAATAAGCCCACCAGGGTAAAAGGCAACCAACTAAAGCCAAGTTGATACAAGGGAAAGTATTTTTCTGCAAAATGAATTAATGACACACTAAATGTGGTATCCCGTAAAACCGGTGGGAAAGCATTTACCATATCAAAAAATGCAGGAATCATTGTTATACCTGTCGTGATTCGGTAAATTAACGAAGCTCCCTTGAATAGGGGCGAAAAAATACCTAGTAGGATCAACACAATGGCTAATGGATAAAGGAACATTAAAACTGGTATCGACCATGAAACGATCCGATCTAATCCCATGTTAGCAACTAGAAATGACAATAGGCAATTGCCCCGTAAAAAGGCTTTATAAGAAATCTGGGGAAAACGATAATGAAAGTCCTGGGCAAAAGCGACTACTAACCCCATCGCCGTTGTCATACACGTGATTGTCGCAAGGGTTAACAATAATACATTTCCAAAATCCCCCATATAATAATGAGCAATTTGATTTAATGTTGTTCCCCCATTAGCTGCGATTGTGAATTGGTGCCGACTCGTTGTCCCCAAATAAATTAGTCCAATATATAAAATCCCAATTCCCAAAATTCCAATCATTCCACCCTTGGTAGTAGCGAGTGAAACTGATTGTTGAGATTTGAAACCAAGTTGGCGAATTGCGGTAATAATCGTAACGCCAAAAACCAATGCTGCTAATGCATCAACAGTGTTATATCCCTGTATAAAACCATTACTAAAGGCATGATTAACATATTCTGGAGTTGGTTGGGGAGTAGATGTACTTCCCATTGGATGAATGGAGGCGAGAAGAAAGATCAAAAATAACATAATAAGGAAAATCGGATTTAAAACCTTACCAATTATTTCGGTGATTTTTCCTTCACGCGTTGCAAAAAAGTAAACAATTAGAAAAAATGCTCCGGTATAGGCTAATAATCCCCAACCTTGCATCCCTTTACTTAAATATGGCGCAACTCCAATCGTATAAGGAACAGTTGCTGTACGCGGGGTTGCACATAAAGGTCCAATAATTATTTGAACCAGGACAAGGAAAATAAGAGCAAACCTTTTCCCATTTGGTAAAGCTAGTTCATATAATCCATTTGCATGTGTAATACTAATCGCTAGTAATGCAAATAGCGGTAAAAGAACACCAGAAAGCAAGAATCCACCCGTTGCTGCTATCCACTGGTTACCGGCTAATTGTCCTAAATGCACAGGAAAAATTAAATTTCCTGCCCCAAATAACATTCCAAAAATTAGCGACCCAATTACCAAGTAGGTTTTACACGCTGCTTTAATTGAGCTCATAGTTAATCACTCATTCCTTTTCTCTAAATTTAATGATATTCAGCCGGAAATCCCGTGACTCTAGTCATGGGATGGAAGGCCCTATCAAGCTCCGTAAGGAGCTTTGTTCATTTCATTGTATTTTTGATCGTTTATATATTTCTCGACAACTTCTTTACTCATATTACCTAACGTGCTCATGTAGTAACTAGGCGACCATAAATGACCACTCCAGGATTGGGACTGCCGAATTTCCGGGTGTCGACGTAAGAAAATAAAGGCGCTTCTGCCTTTGAGCGCTTTGATGGCACTAGTCGGTGCCTTGCTAGGCGGAAAGCTAATTAAGACATGAACATGGTCAGGCATAACTTCCATTTTCTCGATTACAATTTCGTTATCCTCGGCTACTTGCCATAGGATCTCCTTCATTTCGTTTGATAACTCATCAGTAGTAAAAGTTTTATGACGATATTTAGTAACCCAAATTAGATGGAAATGGAAATTATAGATATATCGTCTGGTATATACTGCATCCTTGATTTTATCTTTACTCATTTTATTTACCTCTATATTTATCATCATTGACATATGATATAATGTCATTATATCAACAAAGAAGGTGAAATTAAATGAAGTCAATGGCAAAAATGCAATATCATTATGGTCTGAAAATGCGCTGCTATCCTAGTGACCAACAAAAGCAGTTGATTAAAATTAATAGTGACGCTAGTCGCTTTATCTATAACGAAATGGTTGCGATCGGTAAGGAACTAATGCAACTTCGCAGAGTTAAATTACCGATTGACACAGTTCAGGATCGTA
>NZ_LN887450.1:0-349 GCF_036621895.1 Limosilactobacillus reuteri subsp. porcinus | reverse complement strand
CAATTACTCGCTTAACATAATCGGTTTTAACTGATACTTGCGGATCAACGCCATTAGCATCAAATACAACGACACTTCCATGATGGATCTTGGCAGTTTTCAAACAAAATACTCGTTCATTATTTTGTAAGTTTGGTTGCATGGATGGTCCATCAACCCGAACAATTTGAAAGAAAAACTGCTTAATTACTAATGCGATTATTAACCCGATTAAAATGGGAATAATCCAACTCATTGCTTCACGAAATGCTTTCATTATAATTCCTCAATTTCTTTATTTAACTGTTATTAATCATACAACTAGTAATAAAATCTGAAAAGTTATTTATATCCCGAAATGTCAATTTAA
>NZ_LN887449.1:2493-4182 GCF_036621895.1 Limosilactobacillus reuteri subsp. porcinus | reverse complement strand
TTCACTTAATATGATACCTGATGTCACGCCGAATGGC
Source organism: Limosilactobacillus reuteri subsp. porcinus (assembly GCF_036621895.1). Classification (GTDB taxonomy): domain Bacteria; phylum Bacillota; class Bacilli; order Lactobacillales; family Lactobacillaceae; genus Limosilactobacillus; species Limosilactobacillus reuteri_J. Next base: position 4,145 of record NZ_LN887449.1, on the reverse strand, counting down.
GTTTTTTATTTACCACCAACTGGGTGGCTAACTTCATTCTATAATCTACCAATATAAGATCTTGCAACAATAAAAGAAATGTTACATAAATATAAATTCAGACGATGCTGTTAAGTAGACCATATGTATCTAACATAAAGTCATGACACAATTGGACTAGAATATGCTAATACTCTCTTTGATTTTGATTCCCGTTTAGAGGATAATCATCAAATGTTACAGTTTTTATACTATTTGAGTTACATCAATTAGGAATAGAAGTTAAAAAATATTATTAGTTTAGAGTGATTAGGTGTGATTATAAAGGCTTTTCAGTGCAAATAATTAGGAGATATAAAATTTAATATGGTCTAAAGTTCAATTGAGGATCCTTGCAGATTGATTTCCAAGTCCAAGCTAATGGTATTTAGACCAATTGTCCAACAATTATTCCGAGGCGAGGTGTGTAGATATTTCGCCAAGTTATAGAAATATGGGGCAAAAGCGCTAATCGAAATGCCCACGCGAACAGTTAGACGCAACTCATCTAACTGTTCATCGTTAAGCTTATATTGAAGATGGCTTTCAATATCTTCCCTAACATAATTAACCAATTCTGAGATATTCTCTTTTGACATAATAAAGCCTCCTAATTATTTTTCAGAGACTTTCCGGTCCGGAAACCGGACAAGACTGGTTACTTTAGATGTTTTTCCTATATTCCATAACTTAAAAATATTCAAAATTTTAGTTTGTTTCATGGTGATAGATACCAGTAATCAATACAATAAGCAAAAATGAATAGGTGATAGAAATGGCATTTGAATTAGTGAAACTCACTTCAGACGACATTGAACAATTTGAAGCTGATATGCAAGAAGCATTTAATAAGGGTGCAGAATATTACTCTGGGCAAAAAGAGGATGTCTTACCGAAAAAGGATATCGAAGAATCGTTGAATGCCAAAGGTGCGGTTGCATATAAAGCGATGATGGATGGAGAGATGGTTGGTGGAACGATCTTAAATATTGATCATGCAACAGGACACAACCATTTAGACTTCTTATATGTTAAGGATGGTTATCAGGGTAAGAAAATCAGTCAGCAAATTTGGAATAAGATTGAAGAACTCTACCCGAAAACTAAATCATGGGAAACTTGCACACCATATTTTGATCAACGTAACATTCATTTTTATATTAATAAGCTGGGCTTTCACGCGGTTGAATTTTTTAACAAGTACCATAAGGAGTCAGGGGAAGAAGAGACATACGCTGGAGGCAATTTAACTGGGATGTTCAGGTTTGAAAAAGAAATGAACAATAATAAAAATTAAAAAATAATGATAAAACTATTGACAAATTATAATTTTTACCGTAAAATCATGGACAACAAGTAATCGAGAAAAGTAACCACTGAGAATAGGAGATTAGATCTTTGATTATCAGTCAGCGAACCCAGGATAGTGAGAGTGGGGATGATAGTCTTAGATCGAAAGTAGCCTAGGAGTGGCTAGGGTGACTTTATGAAGTTCTAGCCGGGTGCGCCCGTTATAGCGTCAACGTATCTAGGTTGGCCTACGTACGGGGTGAGGTTCTGTTAGTGATAACAGGATGAATAAAGGTGGTAACACGCAAAGGCGTCCTTTTAAGCAAATTAGCTTAGAAGGACGC
>NZ_LN887449.1:0-2382 GCF_036621895.1 Limosilactobacillus reuteri subsp. porcinus | reverse complement strand
TTGGAGCAGGAAACCTAATATTCCCGATTCACTTAGGACAATTAGCCGGATCTCACTGGCTAACAGCGAGTAGTGGCTTCTTAATCTCTGGAGTTTTAATCCCCCTGATGGCTCTTTTAGCAATCAGCATTACCCGCTCAAACGGAATTTACGATTTAGCACGGCCAAATGGTCACTACTATGCACTTATTTTCTTAATCCTAATTCACGCAACGTTGGGTCCACTATTTGCGACTCCGCGGACCGCAACAGTTCCATATGAAATTGGAATTGCTTCTCACTTGTCCTCAGGGGCGAATACAATCGGTCTATTAATCTATTCCGCCATTTTCTTCCTATTGGTATATTACTTCTCATCACGTGAAGCGAAGATCACGACCTTGATTGGGAAGATCCTCAACCCGCTATTTCTATTAATGTTATTTATCATCTTCATGTTGGCATTTATTAGCCCACTTGGTACTACAGGGACAATCGCACCAACTGCTGCATATGCTCAAGACGCATTTAGCAATGGCTTCCTCCAAGGGTACAACACAATGGATGGCTTGGCCGCACTGGCATTTGGAATAACTGTTATTAGTTCAATCAAAGCACTTGGCATCAAGCGGCAACGCGATGTTTCTTTAGCTACTGCAAAAAGTGGAATGATTGGGATTGCTGGAGTTGCAATTATTTATCTGTGCCTGATTTGGTTAGGTGCGACTAGCTTACATCACTTCAAAATTGCTGATAACGGTGGGACAACATTGGCACAAATTGCTCACTACTACCTCGGAACAGCGGGGGATGCAATCCTTGCAACATTAGCAACGATCACTTGTTTAACTACCGCAATGGGACTTGTTGTTGCCTTTTCTCAAGATTTCCATAGACGCTTCCCACGGATTTCTTACAAAACTTTCTTGAGATTTAACTGCGGCTTATCATTTCTCTTTGCTAATCTTGGCTTGAACCAAATTATTACTTGGTCCACACCGTTCTTAATGTTCCTCTACCCATTAGCAATCACCCTGATTATTCTCGGAATCACATCGCCACTATTTAACAACGATGCGATCGTATACAAGATCACCACGGCATTTACTTTGATTCCTGCTTTCTTCGATATGGCAAATGCACTACCAGCACCATTAAGCAACCTTGCTGCAATCAAGGCAATGCTGGCGTTTGCTAACCAATACTTCCCATTCTTTAAACTCGGCTTTGGCTGGTTAAGTTTTGGAATTATTGGGATGATCCTTGGCCTGATTATTCACTTTGCTAAAGCAAGTCGTTCAGCTGCATTAGCTGGAGAAAGATAAATACAGATCTTGAAAAAGGTTCTTAGGGCGCGAGACAGAAGTCATTTTGACTTCGTATTCGAGCCCCCGCGAGCATAAATAGGGCTCCAGCGTTCGGAATTTCCGAATGCTGGAGCCCATTTATGTACCGCGCTGTTAACTTTTAGTCTATATAAGGGAACTTATGTCACATCCCCTAAGAACCCTTTTTGTTTAATCTGCAATACTACATTGGTTGTCCAGTCGAAATTTCAAAGTCTGCTGTAACCGGGATTGCTTCGCCAGTGATTGCACTACCAGCAGAACTAGCAACGAAGTAAATTGCAGCGGCTACTTCTTCCGGTTCAACAATCCTATTCAATGGGCTATTTTTGGCAAATTTTTGTTTATCTTGGTGAAAGAGTGGGGTATTAGTTGGACCAGGAGCAACAACATTTACACGGATGTTATTTTTACCATAATCAATTGCCATTGCTCGTGTCATGTTAATAATTGCACCCTTAGCAGCATTATAGGCAACCATTGCCCGGTCACCAGCTAATCCAGAAACAGATGAGATATTAACAATGCTTCCGTGATCTTGTTTAATCATTGCTGGCAAGAAAGCTTTGCTAACGAGAAACGTACCTTTTACATCAACCGCAAAGATCTTATCCCAGTCTTCTTCACTGGTTTCGTGAAGTTCGCCATGGATAACAATCCCGGCATTATTGACAAGGACGTCGACAGTCTTAAAAGCATCAAGAGTAATTTGCTTGGCTTTTTCAACATCTTTTGCCTTACTAATATCTGCTTGAGCAAATTTAATTTGAGCAGGAGAATACTTTTGTCCTAATTGCTTTTCAATCTCGATTCCTTCTTGTTCGTCGCGGCCAATGATCATTACGTTCCAACCATTCTTTAGAAAAAGGTCAGCAGTTGAAAGACCAATTCCGGAAGTCCCTCCTGTGATTACAACTGTTTGCATAGTCCGATACTCCTTCCTTATTTTTCCTAATTATTACATTACTTATATTAAACCTAAATTTCAAGAATAAGTTAGCCACTGGACTCAAATAAATAATACTGACCAATTGATTATTGGTTGATGGAGCTGTGA
>NZ_LN887448.1:0-5666 GCF_036621895.1 Limosilactobacillus reuteri subsp. porcinus | reverse complement strand
CCGTACGTACGGTGGTGTGAGAGGTCGATAATTGAACTAATCAATTATCTCCTACTCGATTCTTAATATTTAAGGTTATATTCGTAAACTAGTGCTGGTTCTTTACCTACGCGTGTAAAGTTATTTAAGTTATTAATAGCAGTCATTTCCTCGTCGCTTAATGTGAAGTCATAGATGTTAATATTTTGCTTGATTCGCGCTTCATGAACTGACTTCGGAATGAAGGCGACCCCGCTTTGCAAATGCCAGCGGAGGACAACTTGAGCAGCAGACTTATGATGGTTAGCAGCGATCTTATTGAGGGTTGGATTGTCGAGGATGGTTCCACGCCCAAGCGGACTCCACGCCTGGGTAACAATATCATGTTCCTTATCGTATTGGAGCAAGGGCTGTTGGTTTAGGCGAGGATGACGTTCGATTTGATTAATAACGGGCATCTCATGCGCTTGAGTAGCAAGATACTGAAGGTGAATCATTTGATAGTTACTAACACCGATTGAACGGGTCAGACCTTCCTTTTTTAATTCTTCAAGGGCTGCCCAAGTATCAAAGAAAGCTCGCTCAATTGGCCAATGAATAAGTAAAAGGTTAACATAATCAAGCTTCAACTTTTGGAGGGAGTCTTTAACAGAGGTAATTGTTTGCTTAAACCCTTGATTAGGTTCAGATACTTTTGTGGTAATAAAAAGGTCCTCACGAGGTAAACCAAGCTCTTGTAAGGCGTTTCCAACCTCTGCTTCGTTTTTATATAATTGCGCAGTATCAAAAAGACGATAGCCAGCATCATAGGCATACTTTATCGCGGAGGTAATCGTACTTTGATCAGTAATTTTATATAAGCCAAATCCTTCTTGAGGCATTGATTGACCATCAGCAAGCAATAATTGTTTTACCTTATTATTCATTGATATTCTCCTTTGTAATAAGCGAAGTAGTCGATTGTCCCTTAATTATTGTTGGGGTATAAACTTTTGAAGTGACTTCTTCGCCTGCAATCATTTTTAAGATCATTTCCCCAGCATCTTCACCTAGTTGACGTTTGGGGTGATTGGCTGTAGTAAGGCTGGGGGAGATAATTTGCGCCATTTCATAGTTATCAAAACCTATTACTGAAATATCAGTTGGCACTTGTTTTCCCTGTTTTTGAAGATGACTAATAACTCTTGTAGCAAGGCGGTCATTATAGCAGGCAATCGCCGTAATATCATTATTACTATTAAGCATCATGTCGACTTTTTTGATAATATCTTCATAGTCTTCGCTTGATTGGTACATAATAACGTTTGATTTAGTAGTGGGGATATTGTTATCTTGATAGGCTTTGATCATTCCAGCCATGCGGTCAACGCCTTGCTGATCATCTATTTGGAATACTCCTAAAATATTAGTATGTCCGAGGCTAAAGAGGTATTTCACCAAATCCTCCTCTGCTTCCCGGTCTTTTGTCAGTAACGAAGGAAAATTAAAGCCAGGATAAGTAGAGTGAAATAGGATTGTTGGAATTTTATATTTCTGGACTTGCCGATAAAGGTCTAAGTTAGGATTTGGCATGGCGCTTTCAGTCGGTTCAATAATTAATCCAGCAATTTGAAGATCCAACATATTTAAGATTGTTTGGCGTTCGCGTTTATGGTCATTAAGCGTATTTCCAACAATCATTGAGTAACCTTGTTCTGTTACCACACTATCAATTCCGGAAATGATTGGAGGGAAGATATAGTCAGCCATATGAGTACTGATTACCCCAATGATTTTATTTTTTTCACTTTTTGTCCAATCGCGTTGCCAGTCTTGAACAAACATCCCACCACCCTGAATACGGTAAATATAGTGCTCGTTTTCAAGGTCCCCAACAGCGCGACGAATTGTATAACGGGACACATTAAAACGTTTCATTAAGGCACTTTCAGTTGGCAGTTTTTCGTTGATTTTATATTTTCCATCAATAATTTCGTTTCGTAAAGTTTGCTTTACTGTTTCATATTTCACTTCCAATGCTTTGCGCTCCTATCTTAATAAAGGTAGTTTTGAATATATAAAAAATGCTCCATATAATTAGCAACCTGCTAACGCCTATGAAGCATTTGATTGATTTTATCTTGATATTTAGAACCGACGCTTCTTTGGATTTTCGATTGGCTTGTTATCCAAATCGGTCCGTACTACTAGAACATCGCAAATTGCTGTTCGGGTAACAAATTCGGTAACAGAACCGATCAGAATTCGTTCAACCGCGTTTAGCCCAGTAGCACCAATCATAATGAGGTCAGCACCCATTTCCTTTGGCATATCCCGAGCAATAATTGTCTTTGGAGCACCATATTCAATGGAGTAACTAGCATTTTCAACACCGTGCTCTTTAGCATAGTCGATGTACTTGTCTAAAGTCTTCTTTGCAGTTTCTGTAACTTGTTCAACCATTGAGGTATCGAAACTAGAAATGTTTTGGAATGCACGTGTGTCAACAACGTGAAGTAAACGTAATTCAGTGTCTGCACCATTACGTTTTGCTACAGCAACAGCTTTCTTAAAAGCCAATTCAGCTTCTTTAGAACCGTCAACAGGAACTAAAATGTGTTTGTATTCTTGTGCCATAATTGTAGTGCCCTCCTGAAATCTTTATATTGTATACTTATTATACACTTTTTCACTATTGAGCGTAAAGCGCCTACGAAACATTACTTGCGATGATTTACGCGAAAATCAGCAGTAATTGCGAAAGCCATTAATGTTTCGCTGACACAGCCGATGATTACCATAATAACTAGGAATCCGGTATTGTTTGTCCATCCGGAAATGATGCTTAGAATACCGACAATAGTCATCACAATTCCCCAATTTTTTAATTGCGGAGCTAGATATTTGCTTTTAGTAGGGTCAAAAACAAGAAATGGCTTATGGATGTGGGTTAAGAGAAAGATTCCTTCAAAAAGAGCAATCAAACCAAACAGGGTCATTAGAAGTGGTAACAACATAAAAAATCTATCCTATCTATAATGAAATTAAAATGAGGGTGAGAAAAAGCAAAAATCTTTCTCACCCTCACTAAATATGTACGAAAACTCCGTTGGTGCCGTTAATTGTCATTCAGTGTTGACCTGTGTTTAAGACAGGTGGGACACGGCTGCCTAATATTCAACTACCAAGTGTAAAGGCATGTTGTCCAAAAGGCAATGCACTAGTCCCAAAGTAATAAGACTGTAAGGCAAACCTGCGTTTAGACAACGCGTACACTACAGAATTTTCACTTTTATAATAGCATTTTTAAGTGGTTGGTGCAATTATTTACTCGGATGATGTTTACCCCGTAAAGTATGTTGCTGAGCCTTCCGTAATTGCCAATATTGGCGGCCTAAACTAGCTTCAAAACGACCATTATTTTTGGGTTGGTAGTATTGGGCATCTTTGATTCGATCAGGCAAGTATTGTTGAGCTACCCAATCTTGGGGATGATCATGGGGGTAGTCATAATCTATCCCGTGACCTAACTTAGCAGCTCCCTTATAATGGGCATCTTTAAGGTGAGCTGGAACGTCACCAAAGCCACCTTGGCGGACCTGAGCAAGAGCTTCATCAATTGCATTAATTCCCGAATTGGATTTTGGTGACAGGCATAATTCGATGACAGCATCTGCTAAGGGAATTCGTGCCTCCGGAAAGCCCACTCGTTCTGCAGTTTGAACTGCCGTAACAGCTCGTTGCACAGCAGGCATATTCGCAAGCCCAATATCTTCGTAGGCCGTGACCATTAAACGTCGTGCGATGATAGGAAGATCCCCAGCTTCAATTAAACGAGCAAGATAGTGGAGGGCTGCATCAGTATCTGACCCGCGAATAGACTTTTGAAAGGCCGAAATGACATCATAATGAGCATCACCATCTTTGTCAGCGGATAACGCCTTTTTCTGGACGCTTTCCTCAATAATCGGTAGCGTAAGATGAATTTTCCCATCTTCACTTGGATCAGTTGATTTGGCAGCAAGTTCCAATCCATTTAAGGCACTTCGAAGATCACCATTGGTCGCTGCTACTAGTTGGTCCTCAGCGTTTTCTTCAAGGACTAATGGTAGATTACCCAGACCACGTTCTTTATCAACTAATGCACGCTGGATAGCGGTCTTCATTTCATCAGTTGAAAGTGAGTAAACTGGGAAAATTTGCGTCCGACTGCGAATGGCGGGATTAATACTAATATATGGATTTTCTGTTGTCGCCCCGATGAGGATAATTCGTCCGTTTTCGAGGTGCGGAAGAAGAAAATCTTGTTTTACTTTATCTAATCGATGGATTTCGTCGAGTAGTAAGATTACAGTTCCGCTCATCTTAGCTTCTTCTGCGACGATTTGTAAATCCTTTTTTGTATCAGTTGCCGCATTTAGTTTTCGAAAAGCATATTTAGTTGAACCAGCAATCGCACTGGCAATACTGGTCTTACCAGTTCCGGGAGGGCCGTATAGAATCATTGAAGAAAGCATTTTTGCTTTAACCATGCGTGAGATGATTTTACCTGGTCCGACAAGGTGTTGTTGACCGACCACTTCATCTAACGTTCGCGGCCGCATTCGATAAGCAAGTGGTTGTTGCATATATTAGCCACGATCCTTTCTATGGAAGAGATGGTGGAAAAAACTTTGATGTTGATCATTGTTTTTTTCAGTCATACTATTATTTGAATTTACCAGATTAGGATATCGTTTTTTGACGTCGACTGGTGATTGGTAAACAGCTGTTTTTGCCGCCACGACAACTGCTAATGAGTCTGGGTCAGTTTTATATTCTGGATCAGTTTTCAATGTAAATTGAGCATTATCTTTAGCAGCAGTTTGAATGTATGGATGAATTTCGTCGTGAGGGAGATTACCGTTGATAAAAACAAGGTTGCCAATTCCACGATCTAACTCGGCAGTTAATGCCTTTGTCCAATCTTGTTCCTGTAGTTCTTGAACACTAATTGTTAGACAGACGCGTTCACGGAATGTTCCGAGATATTTTCGCTGTTCATCGGGCTTGATTTTTGGTGTACCGTAAACAGCATTGTCAATTCGCTGTTGAGCAGCACTTTTTTCTTGTTCAGACATATTGAACGCCTCCTTATCATGCAATTGTAACACGAAATGCAGAAAACTATATTTCTTGATAATGTTATAATTTTTGTTATATCATGACTATGAAGAAACAAAAGTAGGCTAACATATAAGGGAAGTGATTATTATGTTTAGTGCAGTATTTTGGGTTTTAGCATTTTGGTTTATTGTCAATCTAGTCTGGACAATTGCGCGCCTTAATAATCGGATGATGTCAAGAACGTTTGCCTGGATAAATGTAGTGGCAGTAGTAATTGGTTTTTGGACGTTTTACGCTGCCAGCAATGGCGGGGGCGGAATTGCTCCTTGGTTTCGGTTGATGAATTGGACTAACATTGTCCTTGCGATTTTTCAATTTTATAATGGATACCGCCCACATCAATATAGTAAAAAATCATAGCTCTAATTAAAAAGCTTATAAAAAGGCGAGGCTGGGAATTAACTATTAATTTTTGGTTCTCTAACAGTAAAATCCGGACTACGATTTTTGATTGATTCAAAAATCGTAGTCCGGATTTTAAATTATTTATGAAATTAGTCTCCAATCGACTAATTGATTGTCCCAATTTCGTTAGATTTAAT
>NZ_LN887447.1:0-34824 GCF_036621895.1 Limosilactobacillus reuteri subsp. porcinus | reverse complement strand
GAGAGTTCTTGCGTTTTCTATTTTTTAAGGAAGAAAGCCCGATATCACGGTACATTACCGCAATATTGGGCTTTCAAGTTTCAGTTATACAACTTAAAGGCTTGCATGTCTTCCTTAATGTGTTAGAATTCGATTAAATTATTTTAGAGATAAATTAACAACCCTAATTTTCTCAAAGGAGTATTTAAGTATGAAAGTTGTAAAGTTTGGTGGAAGTTCTCTGGCTAATGGAGAAGCCTTTCAAAATGCAATTAATATTATTACCTCTGACCCCCAACGCCGGGTAATTGTCACTTCTGCGCCGGGTAAACGTTTTGCCGATGATATTAAAGTTACTGACTTACTGATTAAATATGCCCAAGCAGTAATTGCAGGCCAAAATCCCCAAGAAATCGTTGAACAAATTTTAAATCGATATCAAGAGATTGCCGCTTATTTTGGCTTACCAGCAGATAAATTAATTCCGCTAGTTGAACGACTGGAAGGTCTTCCTAACCATACGTATCCAAATGATAACTATCTCTTGGCCGCTTTCAAAGCTCATGGTGAACGCTTAAACGCTCAACTAATGGCTATCCTTTTGCAGCATTTAGGCTATGAAGCACGTTTTGTGACACCAAGTGAAGCTGGTATTATCGTTACTGGAACACCCAATAATGCTAACGTTATTCCAGAAACATATGCAAACTTGAGTCATTTTACGTTTAATAAGAACGAATTATTAGTATTCCCTGGTTTCTATGGCCTAACTCTTGCTGGACACATTGCTACTTTTTCCCGTGGTGGTTCTGATATCACCGGTGCAATTCTCGCGCGCGGTCTTCACGCTTCAACTTATGAAAATTTCACCGATGTCGATGCTATTTACTCAGCCAATCCACAAATTGTCGACCATCCGCAGCCAATTACAACCATGACTTACCGGGAAATGCGAGAACTATCTTATGCTGGTTTCTCCGTCTTTCACGATGAAGCATTGATTCCTGCTATTCAAGGAAATATTCCAATTAATGTTCGTAATACTAATGATCCTGAAAAGCCGGGAACAATGATTGTCCCTGATAAAGATTTTCAACCAAGCGATATTATAACGGGGGTCGTGAGTGGAAAACACTTTGCAGCCCTCTACCTGCACAAATATCTTCTTAACAAGCAAGCAGGTTTTACTCTTCGGATCCTTGAAATTCTCGCAAAGCACAACGTCTCATACGAACATATGCCTTCCGGAATCGATGATATAACAATTATCCTTGATCGGAATGCAATTAATGACCAATTAATCGATACCATCTGCAATGAAATTCAAGAGGAGATTAATCCTGACCGTTTAGAATGGATTGATAATTATGCAATTACCATGGTTGTTGGTGAAGGTATGCGTAATCGCACGGGGGTAATTGATGATATATTAATGCCTCTAGCCGAAAAACACATTGCGGTTCCCATGATTAATCAAGGAGCTTCACGAATTGCAATTATGATCGGAACATACAACGAAGACGCGGATGATGCCGTTCGAGCTATTTACCATCGCTTTTTCGCAAATTAGGAGGAACTATTTATGGTGCAATTATTAAAAGTACACGGATCACAAAATGCCTTTTTTATTCTTGACCAAACACAATTGACTACTCCCCTTACCGATAAAGAACTAGTTTCATTTACCCGAAAAGTAACTGATACACAAAATGGCGTTCTCGGTGGTGCTGATGGCGTTTTAGTTGTTAACCATCCAACTAGACCAGGATCGGTAGCACAAATGCGGGTAATTAACGCAGATGGCAGCGAAGCCTCAATGTGCGGTAATGGTTTGAGAACGGTTGCTCGTTATGTAGCAGAACGTGATAATTTAACCGATTTTAAAGTTGATACAATGAATGCTAGTCTTCGTGTTCGTCAGCATGAAGACCTTGCACCTGGAGTTCCTGCTTTTGCGGTTGAAATTTCACCAGTAAAGTTTGACCGCACTGCTTTGCCATTTGATAATCTTGGCCATGAGCGCCTGTTAGACACCCTCGTCCCTGAGTTATATCCTAACCTCCGTTTTTCAGCCCTTGCTGTTCCTAACCCCCACTTAATTAGTTTTGTTAGTATGGAAGAGCTAAATGGCCCAGCACTTGAAGAATTAGGTACACGGTTAAATAGTGATAATCTTTACTTCAGTGACGGGGTAAATGTTAATTTTGGCCATATTCTCGGTCATAACAAACTCTTTGTAAAAACGTTTGAACGAGGAGTCGGCTTTACAAATGCTTGTGGGACAGGTATGTCTGCCACTAGTCTCGCTTTAGCCCTCACTCATCCAGACGCAGCATCATTTAATGAACCAATTAGTGTTTATAATCCTGGTGGCATGGTTAAGACAATTCTTCACCGTGATGACTACAACTACTGGGTCGAACTAATCGGTAATGCTACGTTTACTCATATTATTACTGTAGAGGAGTCAACAATTCACCAAGAAAATCTTGATGAGCTTCAAAGCAGTAGCGTTGAAACGGATGAAAACAAAGCATATTTGGCTTTTGTTAATTCACTACCTTCCTTAAAATTTGAAAACTAAAAAAATTTAAAAGATAAAAATCGATGAAAATTCAGTTTCAACTCTGAATTTTCATCGATTTTTAATTTATTTACGATTAAACAATGTATCAATTGATTGGTTATTGTGGATACGAACAATTGCTTCTTTTAATAAATCGTCCACTGATAATTGAACCAACTTAGGGAATTCTTTCTCTTTTGGTAGGTGGATTGTATCTGTTACAATCATTTTTTCAAGAGGAGAATTTTGTAACGTATTTACCGCATCAGCTGATAATACTGCATGCGTAGCAATTCCGTAAACTTTAGCGGCACCAAAGTTCTTTAATGCTTGTGCAGATAAGTTCATCCGTACTCCTGTATCTACAATATCATCAACAATAATCGCAGTCTTTCCTTTTACATCCCCGATTACATATTCCGGTACTTCTTGTTCAGTCCGTTCCCGAACTTCATTGTTACGGTTATCAATAATCGCAATGGAAGCTTTAATTCGTTCAGCATATTTCCGCGCTAAATTAACGCCAGCATGATCAGGGGCAACTACTACAATATCATCACCCAAGTTTTGTTCCTCAATATATTTAGTAAAAAGACTGGTTGCTTGAAGATGATCAACAGGAATATCAAAGAAACCTTGAACTTGAGGAGCATGAAGGTCAATCGTTACTAGTCGACTAATTTGATCCATTTCAAGAAGGTTGGCGATCAATTTAGCTGTAATTGGTTCACGGCTTCGTGCTTTTCGATCTTGACGTGCATAGCCATAGTATGGCATTACTACGTTAATCTTGGCCGCACTTGCCCGCCGTAGAGCATCAACCATAATTAATAGTTCCATCAAGTTAGTGTTAACTGGATCAGAAACTGACTGGATGACGTAGACCTCACAGCCACGAATACTTTCGTCAATTGTAATTTTAATTTCCCCATCAGCAAAATGACTAATGGAAGCTTTACTCAACGGAATCCCCACGCGTTGAGCAATTTGTTCAGCTAGTTTTGGATTTGAATTTAGTGAAAATAAACGCACATTATCGGCATTTTTTATCTGGGTCATTTTTATACTCCTTTAAAGTTCGACAATAATCATAACTATTATGACAACAAATTACTATTCAAGCAAGTATTATTTGGCTTGATGCAAACTTTGTAAGCTAATATTTTCCATTCCGATTAACGGATCAATTGTCTCTGAATTAATGAGATCAGCTGTTAGGATATATTGCTGAGCATCATTATTTATTAACTGTTCATTTTCTTTTTGAACAGGTTGCGGACTAGAAAGTTCTTTGGTTAACGAATCCGTTTGATGATCCAATTTTGATTTTAGTTCACCATGCTTACTCCAAACCTTATCAAGACGATCGACCAAAGAAGTTTTCCGGTTAACTGCTTCATTTTTTACACTAGTCACAACCGCATACGGCTCACCGATCAAGACTAACTTTTCTGCGGCACGGGTAATCGCCGTATATAAAAGATTTCGTTGAAGCATCCGGCTAAACCGCTGAACAATAGGCAAAAGAACCATCTTAAACTGACTTCCCTGTGCTTTATGGATTGAAATACAATAAGCTAACCGTAATTGATTCCATTCCATGCGGCTATAGCTCACTTCATTACCATCAAAATCGACAGTAATTGATTCATTTTTCTTACCGACTGTCCTACCGCTTTCAATTGCTGTGATTTTTCCAATATCACCATTAAAAATGTTCTTTTCTGGAACATTAACGAGTTGCAGAACCTTATCTCCAACACGAAAAGTTAGTCCCCTAAAATCGACTTCTTGCTTTCCATTAGCTGGAGGATTATATGCCTGTTGTGCAAGTTCATTCAAACGGTCGATTCCCGCCTGTCCGCGGTACATTGGTGCCAAGATTTGAATATCATTTGCGGAATAATCTCGTTTTTTAGAAAGGTCAATAATTTGTTGAACCACACTTGGCACTTGGTTAGCATGGCATGAGATAAATGATCGATCTGGCATTTTATTCGTTAGATCTGATGGTAACTTACCCTCTTTGATAGCATGAGCTAATGGGATAATTGTTGAATCAGCAGCCTGGCGGTGAATATTGGTTAGTTCAACTTTGGGCAGTTCTGCAAAGTCAAGAAGATCATGGAAAATTTGCCCGGGACCAACAGATGGTAATTGGTCTTTATCACCTACTAAAACCACATGCATAGAAGTAGGGACGGCTTGAATAAGAGTCTTAAACAAGAGGGTATCGACCATCGACATTTCATCAATAATCAATAACGAGCCTTCTAAATCGCGGGCATTCATATCAGTTGGCATTTCCCGACCGTTAAGTCCTAGCAAGCGATGGATTGTACTTGCTGGCAAATCTGTAGCTTCACTCATTCGTTTAGCAGCTCGGCCTGTAGGAGCAGCTAGCAAAACAGGAAAAGACTTTTCCTTATATTCATTTACATCCAATGAGAGATTATGAATTTTCGCATAGCTAGCTACAATTCCCTTAATAATTGTTGTTTTTCCCGTTCCTGGGCCTCCCGTAAGAAGCATGACTTTGCTGTTTAAGGCTGTTTTAATAGCCTCTTTTTGAACTTGGTCATAGGTTATCCCCGATTGATCAGCAACTTCCGTAACTGTTTTTTCAATAGTCGTTGCTGGTAATTTTTCCTGGTCAACGGTAAGAAGACGATGTAAGTGATCAGCAATTTGCCATTCCGCGTTATAAAGGGCAGTTGGATAAATTTTTTCATCAGCGTAACTAATTGCTTGATTTTTCTCTAACTCAACAATTTGGTTGGCAATTAAATCTGTAGAAACACGGCCACCACTTCCTTGGGCAAGCAACTGGATAGTTTGCTGCAGAAGAGGTTTTGTTGTAGTAAATGTATCACCAGTTTCCATTGTCAAGTCATCAAGTGTCTGGATAATTGCTGCATCAATCCGGCGTGAATCATCCGTGGCAATTCCTAATTTTTGTGCCACCTGATCAGCACGATTAAAACTAATTCCATCTATTTCAGCGGCGAGTTGATAGGGGTTTTCATTAATAATATGTAGAGTTTCTTCCCCGTACTTGTCAAAAATTGCACTACTAAGGTTAGCGCCAAAGCCGAGATCATTTAGGCCGATAATAATCTCATCCATCCCCTGGTTTGCCCGTAAATTATCAACTAATGAATCCTTAACTGCTTTGCGGAGTTTTAATTTATCTAAAACATGCGGGTCAGCAATAATTTTATTAATCGCATCTGTTCCTAACTTGTCGATAATTTTTTCAGCCGTCTTTTTTCCAATTCCGGTAAATTGTTTTCCAGACAAGAAATCAACTAACCCATCCTTGCTTGTAGGACGGTTGACATGATAAGAAGTAGCTTGAAATTGTTGTCCATATCGTGGATGCTCAACAATTTTTCCCTCAAAGCGGTAAGTCTGATCATCACTAAGATCACCAAAACTTCCGGTTACAGTAATTTCCGGCTCGTGCCAATCAAAATTTGCTTCTTCAACCGAGACAATTAAAACTTTAAAAAACGAATCTGGACTAGTAAAAATCTCAGATTGTACCTGACCAATAAAAAAAGACGGCTCCGTTGGCGTCTTAAATAGGTCGATTTCTTCAGCCATAGAAGTCATCCTTTCATGTTGCTAATCTTTCTTTTGCGTTGCCTGAAGCGCTTTTTCAATATCATTAAGTCGTTGCTCACTCTTATGGTAGTAGTTAGGATCTAACTGCTTAGCTTGCGCAAGGTAGTCTTTGTATGGCTCACCAAGAACCATCGCTACAATTCCGCGGTTAAATTGCGTATCAGCACGGCCCGGATGATACTTTAGAATTGCATCATAATAAGCCTTAGCCTGTTTAAATTCACCTAATGCTAATAATGAATCACCAATTACCTGATTAATTTCAGGATCGTCTGGACGTAATTCAAGGGCAGTTAATCCATAAGCAACGGCTTGCTTGTATTGTCCCTTTTTCATATAGCTTTGGGCTAACATAAGATAAGAATCAGCTTTGAGTTTGGGATCATCAATCTTATTGTAAAGCTTAATTGCTTCATTAACTTTGCCAATCTCATAGTAAAGGTTACCAAGACCATAGTTTAAGAGGTTCATAGCATCCTTGTCACCCTTTGCCTCAAAGATCCCCAAAGCCTTCATAAAGAGTTCTTCTGCTTGTTGATAGTCATTTAACCGGGTTAGCAAAGAACCTAAATCATAATAATTGTTTACTTTATCTGGGTGCTCATCAATTGCTTCAACTAGTTTATGAACTAATTTTTCTGTTTCTTTTTTCTTAGGATCACGAAAACCTTTTTTCTCTGTCATTAATATCACCTCTTAAATCGTATCAGTCGGATCAACCTTGCTCTTGTGAAGGTAAGATGTATCATTCCACTTTTCAAGTTCAAAATGACGACCATCATTAGTAATAAGAATCGTCGTTGATGTATTGCTTAGTCCACCACGATCTTTCAAGTGAGCAAGCGGTGTTCCAATCAATGCATTAATGGCAGCATTCAAGGCAGCTCCATGTGAAATCACGAGAATATTACCATTAGGATACTGGCGACAATACTCTTCAATTGCTGCACGGAAACGAGCGATTACTTCTAGAAAACTTTCTCCTTCTACTAATGATTCATCATATTTATCAGGATGATGACGAAAGTTTTTTAAGACTTCAGGCCATTTTGCCGCAACATCTTCAAAATGCATTCCCTCCATTTTGCCTAAATTAAATTCTTTTAACCGGCTATCAATTGTTAATGGGATTTCTGGATTCAAATGGTTCAATAATGCCTGAGCTGTTACGCGCGCACGCTTTAAAGGACTAGTATAAGCGTGTTCAAACGGAATCCTTTGTAAAGAACTTGCTAATAATTCAATTTCACGATAACTATCCTTTAATAACGGTGAATCGCCATTGGCACCTTGATAACGGGATTCTAAATTCCATTGCGTTTTTCCGTGCCGGATTAAATAAACTTTTGTCATCTCTGTCGTTACCCCTTTTATTTACTATCTTACCAGAGTTTGCGGCAATTGTTTATCACAGAGTTATTACTTTATGTATATTTAAGAAGGCAAAAGCGAAATTACCCCTGCCTTCTTTAAGGTCTAAAAATATGAATCAAACGTATTGAAGCTGCCGGTCATGACTGTAAGCACGATCAATAATCGCGCTCCCAAGGCATTCCTCTCCATCGTAAAAGACAACCGCTTGACCTGGAGTGATGGCCCGTGCAGGATCATCAAATCCAACTGTTACCATTTGATCATCCTCTGACAAATGAACAGTAACGCCAACATCTGTCTGACGGTAACGGAACTTGGCCGTACAATGAAAATCACGCCCATAACGACTTACAACATCATCAACCCAGTGGATATCACTCGCTTCAAGATGAGTAGCATAAAGATGGCTGTTTTCGTATCCTTGACCAACATAAAGAACGTTCTTCTTCATATCCTTACCGATTACAAACCATGGCTCATTACTTTCCTTATTACCACCAAGGCCAAGCCCACGACGCTGACCAATGGTGTAATACATTAAGCCCATATGCTGACCAACGACCTTACCATCAAGGGTCTCCATATTCCCTGGTTGTGCTGGAATATATTGACTCAAGAATTCACGAAAATGACCATCCTCACCGATAAAGCAAATTCCAACAGAATCCTTCTTATCAGCAGTAGCAAGCCCTGCTTCTTCAGCAATCTTTCTGATTTCTGGCTTAGTGTAGCCAGCTAATGGAAACATTACCTTATCCAACTGCTTATAATCAAGTTGACTTAAGAAGTAAGTTTGATCCTTGTGTTGGTCTTTAGCACGCATCAAGTGCATCCGGCCGTTCTCATCACGCTTTACATCAGCATAGTGTCCAGTAGCAACGTAATCAGCACCTAATTGGTTAGCATATTCAATAAAAGCCTTGAACTTGATCTCTTTATTACAAATAACATCAGGATTTGGTGTACGACCTTTCTTGTACTCAGCAATGAAATACTTGAAAACCCGATCCCAGTATTCCTTCTCAAAGTTAACAGAATAGTATGGAATCCCAATCTTAGAAGCAACTTTTGCTACATCTTTGTAGTCTTCAGTGGCAGTACAAACACCATTTTCATCAGTGTCATCCCAATTTTTCATGAAGACACCAACAACATCGTATCCTTGACGTTTCAAGAGAAGAGCCGTCACTGAAGAGTCGACTCCTCCACTCATTCCTACCACCACACGTGTATGACTATTATCAGCCATTAATTATCACCATCATTTCGTATAGATTCTGGAATAATCTACGATTGAAGGTCGCATGCATCCAGTGATAACCATTGTACCAGAGTATTTCAATCCCTGCACAGTTTTTATTTAGTGAATATTTGCCGGGCAACCATTTCATCTAAAATATAGTGATATTGTTGAATAAATTCAGCTGCGCGTTGGTGATTAAAAATATTAATTTTTCTTAAACCATTTCCTGAAAGAGTCTCCATTTTAAAACCGTCTAAATCACTGTTAATTAAAATCCGAAGACGGGCAACCGGTTTAAATGGGTTATCAGTATCGAGACTTCCTAAATATTCAAAGTTTCCCCGGTTAGTCTGTTCAAATCCCAAATCAAGTAAAGCATATTTTTTTATCTCTGGGCTAATTGTGTATTTATCCTTATCACCAGAAATTTGTACTGTTTTTGTAAATTCCATTTTAATTGTCCCCATTAATTTTCTTTAGGTTTTCAACGGTTCTAACAATCGTAGCAATTAACTGATCAATATCTTCTTCCGTATTTAACCCACCAAAACTAATTCGAATTGATTCACTAATTCGGGGGCTATCAGCGCCAAACATCGCTGTTAAAACGTGAGAAGGTTCAATACTACCCGCTGTACATGCAGAACCACCAGAGACTGCGATGCCTGCAAGGTCTAGGTCTGTCTGGATAACATAAGTTGAAATTCCCTTAAACCATAAGTTAAGCACGTGGGTTTTGTTGATTTGTCCATTAATTTCAAAATCAACATTATTTTCCTTAAGCGCATTAACGATCTTTTGCTTAAAGGCATAATAACGATCACGGCGTTCTTCTTTTACCTCCGGCGTGTTTAATTCTACCGCTTTAGCAAAACCGGCAATTCCAGGTACATTTTCAGTCCCCGCACGGCGTTTAGTTTCTTGGTCCCCACCCTTAATAAAGCTTGGAAAACTAATGCCATCACGACGATATAAAAATCCCATCATCTTTGGCCCATTAATCTTATGGGCCGATGTTGAAAGCATATCAATATGATCAGCTTTAACATCAATTGGCAACAGTCCATATGCTTGAACTGCATCTGTATGGAACCATGCTTGATGGTCTTTCAAAATTTCACCAATCTCATGGATAGGCATTTGACTACCCACTTCATTGTTTTCCATCATAATGGTTACTAAAATCGTATCATCACGAAGAGCGGCCTTAAAATCATCAATTGAGATATTACCATTTTCATCAACTGGCAAATAGGTTACCTCAAAGCCATGTTCTTCTAAAAAATGGAGAGGTTTTAAGACTGCCTCATGCTCAATGGCAGTTGTAATAATATGCTTACCAAGATTCTGCCGTTTAAAAGCAGTTTGGATAATAGCAGTATTATCACTTTCAGTCCCCCCACTGGTAAAGATAATCTCATTATCATCAGCATTAATGCTTTGGGCAAGAACGTGACGACTATCTTCCATTACAAGTTTGGCATGACGCCCATAAGAGTAACCAGTTGAGGCATTTCCCCATGATTCTTGCATTTGTTTAGTCACTTCCGCAATCACTTCTGGGGTCATTGGGGTTGTTGCTGCATTATCCAAATAAATCTCACTCACGAGTTTTTCATCCTTCCATTTACTTATCTAAATCTGCAAAGAGCTGAAGAAGCATGTTTGCAGAGCGTTTTCCGGCATCAATAATAAAGTCGTCAAAACTAACGCCGGCATCTTCATCACCTGTATCAGACATTGCCCGAACTACCACATATGGAATTTGGTGGTCAGTGGCAACTTGTCCAACTGCTGCCCCTTCCATTTCACTAGAAAGTGCATCAGGGAAATTATTCAAAATCTTTGTAATTGCTTCTGAGCTTGCAATAAATTGGTCACCAGAAACAATTAATCCTCGTTTTACATTTAAACCAGTCTTTTCGCCGGCTTTTTCTAAGGCTTGTCCCCATTGATCAGAAGCCTTAAAGCGCGGTTCTTTCCCTGGGAGTTGACCATAACGGTAATTAAATGCAGTTGCATCGACATCATGGTAGGCCGTTTCAGTTGAAATTACAATGTCCCCAACATGTAAGCCTTCACCAATCCCGCCAGCTGATCCAGAATTAATCACAACATCTGCCTCACAATCGGTAATTAAATGTTCAGTAGTAATCCCAGCTTCCACTTTACCAATTCCAGATTCTACTAATACAACGTCTTGATTACTGATCTTACCGAAAAGGTAGGATTTACCCCCGATTTCCTTTTCTTGTTTATCAGATAACTTCGCAGTTAATTCTTTAATTTCTTCAGGCATTGCACAAATAATTCCAAATCGCATATTTTTCTCCTTTTTATCCAACATAAAATAGTATTAAGTAAACAATAATAATTGCCACAATCAAAGCAATGATTGCAATATTTAAGCGACGCTTCAAGCGCGCTGTTTTTTCTGCCACTGTTTCGTCATGACGCTGACTAGCAACTGCTTCGCGACTATAAGGTCGATCAGTTGTATTTTCTGCCGCTTCATTAGGTTGTTCAGTCTGACGTTGCTGTTGACGATATTGACTACGTGACATACGTGATTGTTGCTCATCTTGTTGTTTATTATCCACGGTTGTTCATTCCTTGCCAGTAATAGATTGCCATGATTGTCTTAGCATCTTCAATTTCGCCTTGATCAATCATTTCAAGCGCTTGTGGTAAAGTTACTTCTTTTAACATCAATTGTTCATCTTGATCTTGCGGCAGCTCGTTGCTAACCCGTTTTAATCCCGTGGCCAAATAAAGAGTCATGTATTCATCCATACAACCAACAGAAGTATAAAATGAAGAAATCTTTTTTAAACTTGTTGCTTCATACCTTGTTTCTTCATTTAATTCACGTTTAGCCGCATGAAGAGCATTATCAGCATCCCGTTGGTCGAGCTTCCCCGCAGGAATTTCAAGGGTTGTTTTCGCAATTGGTGCGCGCCACTGTTTTTCAAGAATCATTTTATTATCAGCCGTCAAAGCCAAAATCGCAATTGCTGGTGCATGGTGGACGATTTCTCGTTGTGTTTTATTACCATGTGGGGTGATAACTTGCTGTACTTCAACATCGATTAAATGGCCGTGAAAAACTGTTTTACTACTTATTGGTCGCTCTTCAAATTCCATTAGAACCCATCCTTATCTTAAAACACGAACATGTGCTGCTTGTGGTCCCTTTTGTCCTTGAACAATTACTAATGAGACCTCTTCATCAGGGTGAAGGATACGACGACGCGTTCCTTCAATTCCACTATAATGAACAAAAATTTCTCCTTCGTGAGGAACTGTAATAAAGCCCCATCCTTTTTGTTCGTCAAAACTTTTTACTTTTCCTTTGAGCATTTTTACCAACTCCATAATAAAATACCAAGCAACAAGTGTCACTTGGTATTTTACACCGCTTAAAAATAATTGTCATTTACTGGATAACGAAAACCAGTTTTTTTAGAGATTATTCTTCTAAACCATCTTCTGCTGTTTCAGGGAAGTTTTCCCGAACAATCGCAGCACAGCGAGCACATAATTCAGGATATGCTGGATCACTGCCAACATCTTCCTTAACCATGCGACAACGAGCACAAGTTTCACCATTAGCAGTTGTAACCTTAACTGCTACCCCATCGTTGTATTGGTCAGCATCAGCAGGCGCTTCATCAGCTGGATGGACATGAAGAGCAGAAACCCCTAGCAATAATTGAATGTTTTCATTAAGACTATCAAGTAATTGCTTTTGATCATCGGTTAAGTAAAGATCAACTTGAGCTTCAAGTGATTTACCGATTAGCTTAGCATTCCGTGCCTCTTCAAGACTCTTCAGAACATGTGAACGTACTTCCATAAAGTCATCCCACTTGCTCAATAGCTCTTCTTCACCAGCGAATGTCCGTGGATCTGGAATTTCAGTTAATTGAACAAAATCTTCTGGTTCATTCATGTAGCTCCATACTTCTTCTGTAGTATGAGGGAGAATTGGCGTAAGAAGTTTAACAAGTGTCAAAAGGATATCGTAGAAGACGGTTTGCATTGACCGCCGAACTTCTGAATTTTCAGCCTCAATATAGAGCACATCTTTGGCAATGTTCATGTAGAAAGCTGAAAGATCATTGTTTACAAAGTTGATCAATGCCTTATAAGCATCAAGGAAATCATAATTATCAAAATCTTCCCGCATTGTCTTTAAGAAGTGGTTGAGTTTAACCAACATGTACTTGTCTACCGATTGTAACTTCTCATAAGAAACGGTATTTTCTTCAGGATTGAAGTCACTAGTATTAGCAAGTAAGAAGCGGAACGTATTTCTCAACTTACGATATGCTTCAGAAATCTGTTGGAATGTTCCCATCGATACACGAACATCAGCTGAAGTATCAGCACTCATTACCCATAACCGGATAATTTCCGCACCCATTTGTTGAACAACCTTATTTGGATCGATAACGTTACCTTGAGATTTACTCATCTTGTTACCGCGCTTATCAAGTGTGAACCCTTGAGAAACGATTTCCTTATATGGCGCATGTCCTGAACATACAACACTGGTAATCAAACTAGAATTAAACCAACCACGGTATTGGTCAGACCCTTCAAGGTAAAGGTCCGCTGGGTATGTTAAATAATCACGTTCAGCTAATACCCCTTGGTGTGATGAACCAGAATCAAACCATACGTCCATAATGTCAGTTTCCTTAGTGAACTTACCATTAGGAGAATGTTCATTAGTGTATCCTTCTGGCAAAAGATCTTTTGCTTCACGTTCAAACCAAACATTAGAACCATACTTAGCAAATAATTCTGCTACATGGTTGATTATTTCTTCTTCCATGATTGGTGTGCCATCTTCAGCATAGAAGATTGGTAGAGGTACACCCCAAACACGTTGACGAGAAATTACCCAATCACCACGGTCTTTGATCATATTGCGAAGACGAACCTTTCCCCATTCTGGGTGGTACTTAACGTCTTCTAAGGCGTCCAAAATATTTTGGCGCATCTTTTCAATTGATACAAACCATTGATCAGTTGCCCGGAAGATGATTGGTTGCTTTGTCCGCCAATCAAATGGGTAACTGTGTTGTAATGGCTCTTGAAGAAGTAGAGCATTGTTTTCTTCTAGCTTTTGAAGAGATACATCATCAGCATCTTGGTAGAATACCCCTTCAAAGCCTTCACCGTTTTCCTTAGTTAAAACACCTTGATCATTGATTGGGGCAAAAATTGGCAAGTCATACTTTTTACCAAAGTTGTAATCATCATCCCCATATCCAGGAGCAGTGTGAACAAGGCCAGTACCAGCATCAGCAGTAACATAATCTGCTAAACCAACAAGAAGATCACGATCAAGGTATGGGTGTTGAGTAGTCATCCCTTCAAGTTCTTGACCCATTAAATGATCAACAACTTCATAATCTTCCCACCCAAGTTTTTCTGCTAATTTCTCAAGCAGGTCTGTTGCAACAACAAATTTCCGGTCATCATTTGCTGGCTTTACAACAGAGTAATCAAACTTTGGATTAACCGCAACTGCCTCAGAAGCAGGAACAGTCCATGGTGTTGTCGTCCATACAACTAAATATGTATCATTATCTAAACGGCCTTTGCCATCTTTAATTTGCTCTACGAAGAAGGCTGTTTTAGCAACAACATCATGATATTCAACTTCGGCTTCTGCTAAGGCTGATTCTGAAGACCATGACCAGTAAACTGGCTTCTTAGCTTGGTATAATAGACCTTTCTTAGCAAATTCACCGAATACCCGAATTTGAGCAGCTTCAAATTCTTTATCAAGGGTAAGGTATGGATGATCCCATTCACCACTTACACCTAACCGCTTAAAGTCAGTCCGTTGCTTATCAACTTGCTTAAGGGCATATTCCCGACAAAGATCACGGAATTCAGTTAAGCTCATCTTCTTACGGTCGTAACCGGACTTAGTCAATTGGTGTTCAATTGGCAATCCGTGAGTATCCCAACCAGGAACATAAGGTGCCCGGTAGCCAGACATTGACTTATAGCGCACAATAAAATCTTTAGAAATCTTGTTCATAGCGTGGCCAATGTGAATATTACCATTAGCATATGGAGGCCCATCATGTAAAACAAAAGTAGGCTTTCCTTCATTTAGTTTTTGTCGTAGTTCATAAACT
Source organism: Limosilactobacillus reuteri subsp. porcinus (assembly GCF_036621895.1). GTDB lineage: Bacteria > Bacillota > Bacilli > Lactobacillales > Lactobacillaceae > Limosilactobacillus > Limosilactobacillus reuteri_J. The sequence goes on along the minus strand of NZ_LN887447.1, from coordinate 19,874 downwards.
TTATTTTCTTCCCATAGCTGTTCCCGTTGTGCCTCAGTTACAGGTAACTTTCCGCGCATTGGAAATTTAGTACGGCCAAGGTTTAACGTATCTTTAACACGCATTGTAACTACCCCTTTCATTAATTCTTGTATTTTAATAATAAAAAAGCTTCCTCCCATTACTGGGACGAAGCTTCTTCGCGGTACCACCCGGATTTAAAACTTTAAGATTAAAGTTTCCTCATGTCATTAGATAACGATAATGAACCGCCTCATCCTAACTAACTCAAATGAGGTACTCCGAGATGATCAGGAATAGTTAAACATTATCAACCTCTCACCAATTGTTGACTCGCTTCAACGTTATGATAATTATTCCAATTCTCTTCAACGATTTTATTAAAATACGATTCTAGTGATTTACTTGTTATTATCAGGGAAGACAACAACAGTTTCAGGTGCATCTGATCCTTTGTCATCGTTAACAGCTGTTGGTTGTACAGGTGTACTCTCTTCTTCTGTTTGTTCAGCAGAAGCAACTGGCTGTTCTGATTCAACAGGTTGTTCTTCACTAGCAGTTGTTGCAGTTGATTCTACACTGGTTGGTGAACTGCTGTCAAGACGACTACCTAAAATTTTTTCAATTTCGTCATATTTACTCAAGTCATCATTTTCCAAAAGCTTGTCCCATTCATTACTCTTAATGACTTCTAATTGAGATTCAAGCATGACTTGAAGCCGTTGACGGAAGATCCGAGTCTGTTTACGAAGATCATTAGTTTCACTTGTTAACTTCTTAGTAGAATTAGCAGCGTCTTCAATTACTTGATTTGACTTATCATTAGCTTCCGAAACAATATCAGTTGCTTGCTTTTGCGCTTCACGAATCATAATATCTGCTTCACGCTTAGCATTATTTTTAACCTTATCAGCGGCCTCTTGAGCAACTAAAATTGACTTATTTAAAGAATCTTTCAAGTCAGCAAAGTACTTAATCTTGCTATCGTTAGCCCGTACTTGTTCTTGTAAATTATTATTTTCAGTTATTAATTGTTGGACCGTTTGTGAAACTTCCTGAATAAATTCTTGAACTTCTTTAGGATTATAACCCCGCATCTTAGTATTAAATTGCTTATTGTTAATTTGATCAACCGTCAAACTCATGAGTAAATTCCTCCATTCAAATTACGCATTTACAACTGAAATGGTAATTCTTTCTTTATCTTTTTTTGTTTTCCCATTGGTCATATCGATTCTGAGGCGACCACCATGACGCACAGATATCAAATCATGAACCACAATTTGATAATCTGGACGATCAATCTCTTCCCAGTTTAATCGAACTTGACCATGCTCTATTAATTGCTTTGCCCGGTTTCGTGAATAATTAAAGCCTGCAGCTATCACAACATCTAACCGTAGTGATGAAACTGTTGTAACTATCGGTACCCATTCCTCTTTAGGTGTTACCACTGCTTCTGTTGCGATCGGAATCCATTTAACCTTAATTTGGCCAACGTGCTCAACGTTTTTCCGTAAATACTCTGCCATTGGTTTCGTTACGATCACTTGCCAATGCGCTCCATCAGTTAAAATATCACCAAATGCATTCCGCTCCATCCCTTCACCGATTAATGTTCCCATAATTTGCCGATGGTGAAGTTCTGAAAACTTAACAGGATAGTTTATCTCTAAAGCCTGTAAAGCAAAGTCTTCGATAGAGGGTTCATAATAAGGCGGATAAATTAGAACTCGTTGCATTTCTGCGCCTTGCCAACCACCATACATTGTTATTTTAACATTGTTATTTCGATTAACAATCGTTTGGATAATAAAACGTTCACGTGGATTTAAAAAAGGAGTGAGGACAGGACGATATTGGCCTTCTGCAGTGGCTACCCAGTCATTTGCTTGGTTAATAAGGGTGGCTTCATCCGGACGAAAATGTTGTTTAATATTATCCTCGCTCAAATTTACTTCCTCTTAGTATTAATTAAATGATTGCTGCTATTTGTGCTAATCCTGCTTGAACAAAATATAGTACAAGGATAGCGATCATCGGCGCAAAACTTATCCCCCCAATTGGAGGAATAAAGTCAAACCAATGCATATAAGGTTCTACCAACCGATTGATAATATCACCGAGTCGTGAATTACGTGCATTTGGAAACCATGACATAATGCACCACACAACTATTACTAAAATATAAGCATCAACTAATTGATTAAGAGCCCATAATAAAAATGCGATCATGTTAACTCCTTTTAGTGACTAAAATTTATCACCATCATTTTTTAGATTACTCGTTAAACTACCTGAGATTTCATAGTTTTTAGGGGTGCAGAGGAAAATTTCCTTTCCGATCCGTTTCATTTCACCATCAATTGCAAAAACGGTGCCATTTAAAAAGTCTACTAACCGTGCGGCAACATTTGTATCCATTTGAGTGAAATTAACGATCACCGCATGTCCTTCTAATAATTGGGATGCGATCTGCTTTACATCTGCATAAAGACGGGGTTCGTATAAGGAAATCTGACTCATTTGGTTAAGACGCCCGCTATTAATTGAAACTACTTTGTTGCTTGTGTTTGCTGGCGTTGAAACTTGTTCACTCGTTTCATAGAGACCATCTTGTTCATCAATGTCTTCTTCACCAAATAGGCTTTTTAAAAAATTTGCTGCCATTGTATTACCCTCCTTAATAGGTCTAAACAGAAAAAGGCGGATTAAAAAATCCACCTTTTTGCTAAATTATTTACTTACGACGATTCTTGAAGAACGGTGGAGTCGATAAGTTAGTATCATCATTGTCATCCGTATTAGCCGCATCATCGTTAAATACGTTAAATTCTGGCTTAGTAACGTGAGAAAATTCGTTATCAGAATTTCTTGATTGGTTACTTGTATCGGCTGTTGGATCATTCCAACCATCAAAAGGATCTCGTTGCTTTGGTTGTTCTTCTTGTGGAATAGACCGAGTTACTCGTGGTGCTTCTTTTTCCGCTGGCTTTTGTTGTTGAATTTTCTTTTTCTTATCAATTCCAGTGGCAATTACAGTAACGCGAACTTCATCGCCCATTGATTCATTTAAGGACATACCAAATGAAATATCAACATTAGTTCCAGCAGCTTGTTTAATCACATCTGATGCTTCTTGAGCTTCAAACATTGATAAGTCTTTACCACCAGTAATATCCATCAAGACATGTTGAGCCCCATCAATTGACACTTCAAGTAATGGAGAAGAAATAGCCTTCTTAGTTGCTTCAGTAGCACGGTTTTCACCAGTAGAAGCACCAACCCCCATTAAGGCAGAACCTTGATTAGACATCAATGTCTTAATATCAGCAAAGTCAAGGTTGATGTAACCTGGGGTAACAATTAAGTCTGAAATACCTTGTACACCTTGACGAAGAACATTATCGGCTTCTTTAAATGCTTCCATCATTGGCGTCTTCTTATCAATCATCTCTAATAAACGGTTATTAGCAACGATAATTAAAGTATCAACATTTGACTTTAACTTTTCAAGTCCTTCTGCAGCATAGCGTGCTCGACGAGGTCCTTCAAATGAGAACGGACGAGTCACAACACCAACAGTTAATGCTCCACTATCCTTAGCAAGCTTAGCTACAACTGGGGCTGCTCCAGTACCAGTTCCACCACCCATTCCGGCTGTAATGAAGACCATATCTGCGCCTTCAAGAGCTTTTTTAATTTGTTCTTCACTTTCTTGGGCAGCTTTTTCACCTACTTCTGGATTTGAACCAGCACCTAATCCCTTTGTCAATTTAGGTCCTAAGCGGATCTTAGTTGTTGCTTGAGAATTATTTAATGCTTGTAGGTCGGTGTTAGCAACAATAAAGTCAACACCTTGTACTTTTTCAGTGATCATTCGGTTGACGGCATTACCGCCAGCTCCACCAACACCAATTACTTTGATTTGCGCTTCCGCAAATTGGTTGTCGTTAGCGAACGTTTCGTTATCCATAGCAGTATTCCTCCAAATTAGTCAAATAAATTATTAAAAATGTTTTTAAACCGATTACTTAGGCCATTTTGCTTTTTCTTCTTTGGCGCTGGCTCTTCAGTAACTGGTTGCTGCTGTGCTTCTCGCTGTGAACGTTGTAATTTATCAGATTTTTCAGTCCATTGTTGACGTGGCTGATTAACAACTTGTCTTTTTTCTTCATGAGGACTCTTAATCGTATCAATTCGTTGAACAGTTTGCTTAATTAATCGATCAATATCTGATAACTGATTTTCATACATCCCCAAAGCTAAACTAACCGCATAGCGAGGGTGACGAATGCCCATTTGTTCTGGAACATTCACCTTAATATTACCAGTAAAGTACTGTTCAGCAAGTTCCTTAACTCCTGGCAGAGCAGCCACTCCACCAATCAAGACTACTCCTCCCGGTAATTCAGGGGCATGAATAGCCTTAAGTTTATCCTGAATACGATCAAAAATTTGCCTTACTCGTGCTTCAATTATTTCTGATAAATACTGCTCTGAATATTGGACAGGATCATTTTGACCAACAACATCAACGTCAACTTGAACATCTTCATCGGCTAAGGATGCCATAGCATATCCATGATTTAGCTTAAGTTGTTCAGCGTTTTTTAATGATGTATTCATGACCGTAGAAATATCTTTAGTAATGTATTTCCCACCCTCAGGATCAACATAAGTATACTTTAATTGATGATCATGAATAATACTGGTCGTTGTTTGACCACCACCTAAATCAATAACAACAGTACCAAAATCTTGCTCTCCATCATTAAGGAGGTTAAAGTCTGTTGCGATCGGCGTAATAACAAAATCTTTAATGTCATATCCTGCCTGTTGAACTGCCTTTTTTGTATTATGAATAATGGTCTTAGGTCCTGTATACAAGGTGGCCTTCATTTCTAAACGGACACCAACCATTCCACGGGGGTCCTTAATACCAGAAAAGCCATCAACAGTAAATTCTGTTGGAATTAAATCAATTATTTCCCGCTCGGGGGGAATACTTTGCGTCAACGCTTCACGAGCAACGTCAATTACGTCTTGGTTAACAATCTCTCTTGATTGTCCTCTTGTTGCAATCGTAATCATACCGTGTACTCGTTGCATTTGTAAGTAATTTGCCGGTAAGCCAACTACAACACTTTGAATCTCTACGTTGGACTTTTCCTCGGCCTGTGCTACCGCCGCCGAAATTGCCTGGGCGGTTTTATCAATGTCGACAATAACTCCTCGGTTTAACCCTGCCGATCGTTCTACACCAACACCAATAACTTTCAACTGACCCTTAACACTTTCACACACCAGTGCCTTGATCGAGGTGGTTCCAATATCTAATCCAACGTATACTTCTGAATTATTCATTCTAAAAGGAACCCTCCTAAGACTATCATTAATTAAATTAATTGTATTTTTAACCTATATAAGAATTTTACCACAGATAAACAATGACAAAAAAGGGAATTATCAAGGTTTTTCACAAAATCATTTATCCTTAGATCCATAATCATAAGAATAAGCTCCGACTTGAAGATCTATAATTCCCTTATTTTTCATACTTGCTGAAATTGCAGGATAATATTCCATTTTATTACCGATAGTATTTAAGTCGCCATAAACTGTATTACCATCACGCATATAAATAATAACGCGATCTGGATATTCTTTAGTTGGTTGATAACTCACACTTGAAATACCATTCCTTATTGCCGGCTTCAGCTTTCCTAGCTGAGCAGCCGTCGTAGCAAGAGCTTTTTTATGACCATCAAAACACCTATAAGCAATACCATTATCAGCAGTTTTTGTCCGCTGTAATTGGCCGTCAGCTAAAACGGCGTATGTATCATTATTCATCACCGCTGTTCCTAAAAGCGCATTTTCTTTTACAGATATTTGCAGAGACTGGGGACCGGTTACCTTGATCCTTAAATCTTTTATTTGAGGATTTTTGCGAATAGCTTGTTTAGTGAGTTGATGACGAGCAAGATAAACGCCCCAAATAAACCGTCCTGGATAAATGTTTGTGTTTTTTTCTACTTGTTCTTTAGTTAAATCATGATTACCAGTTACATGAAGCGTAGTAATTTTGCTCAAGGGAGAAATAATATAAAGCATAGAGAGGAGAATAACACTGAATAATACAACTAATTTTAAGACTCGCTCGCCATTAGAAACATAGCGCTTAATCTTAATTCCGCGAATCTTATTACCAACATGAGTTTTCGAAGGTTTTCTTTGCTGTTGTCGCTGTTGAGCAGCAGCACTTCGCTTTTCTAATTCAGTTAGCCGCTGTGAATATTTATGATGCTCAATTGCTGATCTATCATCCAACATCTTTTCTCCCCCTTCCTAATCTATACTTTATTTTTCGTGTTCGTCAATTGCCTTATGCAAGATCTTAATTAGTCTATCAGCAGCATCTGGCCGTCCCATCTTTTCAGCAGCATGGGCCATTTCTTTACGTACTTCTTCATCTTCCATAATCTTATCTGCTTGAGTCAGCAATGCCCGGGCATCTAACTTATCTTCAGTAATCATTAGACCAGCATTGTTCTTAACTAAAGCTTGAGCATTCTTTACTTGGTGGTTAGCGGTAACATATGGACTAGGAATTAGAATTGTAGGAACTCCGAGTGCTGTTACCTCAGCAATGGTGGTTGCCCCTGCTCGCGATACCAAAGCCGCTACCCGAGGCATTTTAGCCGGCATATCTTTAATGTAAGGAACAACTTTAACATTATCAGCTGGTTTAATATTACTTTCTGCTAGTTGCTTCTTTACATCATCGTACCGTTTTTGACCAGTTGCAAAGATAACCTGATAAGGACGCTTATTGAACTCTGGAATAGCGTCGACAACTGTCTTATTGATTTTCGGTGCTCCTTGGCTTCCTCCAAAAATCATTAAAGTTGGAACAGCATCTTTCAAGTCATAACTGGTCCATGAAAAGTCACTATCTTTTTTAGCTGCTACCTGTTGAGCACGAGGATTACCTGCCATTGTAACTTTATCAGCAGGAAATTGACTACGTGCAGCTTCAAATGCAATTGCAATTTGATCAACATAGCGACTTAAAAACTTGTTTGTTACGCCAACAACGCTATTCTGTTCATGAATTACGGTTGGGATATGTTTCTTTGCGGCAGCATATAGGACAGCTCCACTTACATATCCTCCCGTCCCTAAAACAACATCAGGCTTAAACTCACTAATAATTTTTTTAGCATGATGGACAGAGTTTAAGAAAAGATAGATTGTCTTAAAATTTTCAAGAGAAAGAGAACGCTTAAAGCCCTGCATATGCATTGTTTCAAGCTCAATTCCGGCATCCGGTACAATTTTATTTTCAAGGCCACGAGTTGTTCCAACATATAACACTTCAGTATCTGGCTCAACCTGCTTTAAGAGTTCGATTAATGCTAATGCTGGGTAGATATGACCACCAGTTCCACCACCTGATACCAATAACCGCATCTTATTGTTCCTTCTTTCCTGTTAATTCTTCAACTGCTTCAATAAATTTATCACCACGAACTTCAAAGCTCGGGAATTGGTCCCAACTAGCATTAGCAGGCGAGAGGAGAATGACATCTCCTGGTTCACTCAGCTTCCATGCTTCTGGTACCGCAGTAATTGCATTTTCACTTTCAATTACTGGAACCCCAGCTTGATTTCCCGCATCCTTCATTTTATCTTTACATTCACCAAAAACAATCATTGCCTTGACGTGCTTCTTAAAGTAAGGAACCAACCGTTCAAAGGTGTAACCACGATCCAGGCCACCCGCTAAAAGAATTACTGGACGATCAAAGCCTTGCAAGGCAACTTCAGTAGCTTCAATATCAGTTGATTTTGAATCATTGTAGAAAAGTCGTTCTTGGTATTCCATCACATATTGTAAGCGGTGACGAACTCCACTAAATGTTGTTAAAACTTTCTTTATTGCATCATTTGTAACACCACTTAATTTTGCCGCTGCAATTGCTGCCAATGCATTTTCTACATTTTGGGGACCGATCAATCGAATATCCTTGGTTGGCATAACTTCTTGCCCACGCCAGTAAATCATTCCATCTTCTACATAAGAGCCTTCATGACTCTTATTGAGACGAGAAAATGGCACAATGGTAGCTTGACTACGCTGGGCAATCTTTTGCCATTCATCACGATCCCAGTTAATAACTAAGAAATCATCCTTGGTTTGGTTCCGGGTAATATTAAGTTTTGCATTAATATAGTTTTCTCGTGTCTTATGATAGTCTAAATGGTTAGAAAAAATGTTAGTAATAATTGCAATATGCGGATGAATTGTTGGTGCTCCTAATAATTGGAAACTAGATAATTCCGTGACCAATGTGTCGTCTGGCCCTAAATCCTCAGCAATTTTGCTAAAGGAAATTCCAATATTACCTGCATATTTTACTTGATGTTTTGCATTTTCAGCAATCATTAGTTGGGTTAAAGTCGTTGTAGTAGTCTTCCCATTACTTCCGGTTACACTTACAAGGTGACCATCAAAAATTTGCCATCCTAATTCTGCTTCTGTAATAATGGGGGTCCCTTGCTTAACAAATGCAGCCACTAATGGATTATCATAAGGAATTCCAGGATTTTTTACTACAACATCGAAACCTTCATTAGCTAATGAAATGGGATTATCACCAGTAATTACCTTGATTCCATCAGCTTCTAAATCATCAACAATATCATTATTTTTAGGAGTTGCTTTATCATTAGCGGTAACATTGGCACCAAGTTTTACCAATAAGTGGGCCGCATTAATGCCGCTAATTCCGAAACCCATTACAAGAACTTTTTTACCTTGATATTCATCAATTTTTTTCATTTCTCTTTACTCCTAACCAACTAATAAGATTGTTGTAACGGCAATAATTGCAGCCACTAACCCTACAAGCCAAAACACAATATCAATTTTCCATTCGCTCCACCCACTCATTTCAAAATGATGGTGGATTGGGGTCATCTTAAAAATTCGTTTACCAGTTGTTTTGAATGAAGCCACTTGAAGAATAACACTAGCAGTTTCACAAACATAAACAATTCCAATTACTAATAAGGACCATTCATGATGTAATAACAATGAAACAGCGGCTAAGGATGCCCCAATTGCTAAAGATCCCATATCACCCATGAAAATCTTAGCGGGCTTATGATTATAAGGGAAGAAACCTAGTAAAGTTCCGATCATTGCTAAACAGAAAAGAGCAATTTCAGGATAACCTGGTTGATTGAGATTTACTAAAGCAATGATTAGATAAGCCGCAAAAGAAATAATGGAAAGACCACTTACCAAGCCATCAAGTCCATCGGTTAAATTAACAGCATTTGAAAAGCCGACGATCCAAAAAATAATAAACAAACCGTAAAGCCAACCAATTTGAGTTGTTCCAAAGCCCATTTGAAAACCTTCATGTTGGTAAATAACTGTAAAGACCATTGCTGCTAATACCTGACATAGCGCCTTTTGCCATGGTTTAAATCCTTCATTTTGATGGTGGAAGATTTTAATACTATCATCCCACATCCCAATCAGGCCATAAACAACCAGGACAAAGAGGAGTGCCCACAGCGTATTCGTAATTAACCCTTGCCAAGCAGCAACCCATAAAATTGTTACTACTGCAGAGAAGATGAACAATAATCCTCCCATTGTTGGCGTCCCAGCCTTTTTAGCATGCCAGGTAGGGCCTTCCTTACGAATTTGCTGACCTTCTTTTTTAGCCCGAAAATATTTAATTAACGAGGGCATCAATAAAAACGTAATTAAGAATGAACTAAGAATAGTCAAAACTGCACTTAAGAAATTCATATTTACCTCCAATTAGTTTCTCTGCTAGTTTTTAGCTTCATATTGAACGGTTAAAGTTGTTCCACGCTTAATAGTTGTATCAGGTAAAATACTTTGCTGAGTAACATAGCCGTTTCCATTTTCTTTTACTTTTAGCTTAAGGACCTTAGCTAATTGTTGAACATCCGCAGAACTCCATCCAGAAATATCTGGCATTTTATACTCGCCACCAGTATCAAGAATAACATGTTGATCTGTTAACACTTGTTCGTCTGGAACTGCTGATTGTTGTTTAACTTTCTTGCCAGAACCTACAACAATTACCTGCATTCCTTTACCTGATAATTCTTTATTAGCTTCATCGCTTGCTTGACCAACAACATTAGGCATTGTAATAACCTTTTTCTTGACCTTTTCTGCAACTTTTTGTTGGCTCAACAACATTTTCATTGTCGGATTAAAGACGCTGGCAATTTGTTTGGTTGCTGTTTTTTTAAGGTTTTGCGGTTGGCGAAGGGTGACATACATAATATACTTTGGATTTTTAGCTGGTGCCATCCCTGCAAAGGAGTAAAGGTAGTTTGTATCACCAGTTGAATAACCATGAGCACCACCAATTTGTGCAGTTGCGGTCTTTCCAGCAATTCGGTAACCCTTAATTTGGTAATCATGGCCAAGGCCCTTTTGATCATAAACAACGCCTTGCATGTAACCAAGGACCTTTTTCGCTGTCGATGCTTTTATTGGGTGTCCAACAACTTTAGGCTTAACCTTTTGAATCGTCTTTCCGCTATTACCATCTACAACTTTGCTAACAATATAAGGCTTCATCATTTTACCATTATTGCCAATAGCACTGAACGCTTGCATCATCTGCATGACATTTACAGTAATTCCCTGTCCAAAAGCGGTATTTGCCTGAGCAAGAATCCCTTTGAATGAAGTATAACCATTAACCTCGTTACTCATTCCGATAACATTAACTTTTTTTAACAGGCCAAATCGTTTAATGTACTTCATCCATGTCTCTGCTCCCATGTCCTGCTCTACATGAGCAAACCCAACATTACTAGACATATCAAAAGCATCTTTATAGGAAATTGTTCCCCAACCAGAATTTGACCAATCAGTGATTTTTCCGCCACCCATAGCCCATGTTCCCGAATTAAAGGTCGCATTAGGATTAAAATGTCCGGTATCAATAGCAGCAGCTAATGACAAAATTTTCATTACCGAACCTGGTTCATAAGCATCTTGAACTAACATATTCCGCCAAACAGGATTATTTTCTGCATGAAGAGTTGGCCGTTGCGTAGCGGCAATAATTTTACCTGTTTTAGCTTCCATTACAACTGCAGTCATTGCATTGGCGTTAGAACTTTTATAAACTTTATTAACTTTATTTTCGAGAAAATGTTGGGTTTGTGAATCAAGGGTAGTGTAGATATTATCTCCATTGACGGCTTTTTTAGTTACCTGCTTAGAATTAGCAATTTGGTATCCATAGACGTCCTGTTTATCTTTTCTCAACCCGTTTATTCCTGTCAGTTGTTTATTAAAGTAGCCTTCTAAGCCCAATTGTCCCACTAAGTTGGTCTCTTCAGTTCCATTATCATTTTTAACTTTAGGAGTTGCCATCCCAATTATTTGAGAAGCAAATTCGCCTTCTGGATATTGACGTGCTGGAGTCGCAATAAAATTAATTCCTGGCAAGTGCCGGTTCTTGATCTTCTGCATTGTTGAAACAGAAAGGTTGCTTCCAGCATTTCCAAATTCAACTTGGTAGGCTTGCCCTTTTGGTTTAAGAATCTTTTCAATTTGCTTTGGTGTCAGGTCAATATACTGTGATAATACCTTGGCAGTTTTTTTTCGATCTTTTACATATAACGGTTTACCATCAGAAGACTTTTGGGTTCGATCCAAAACCGCATAGAGGGTATATTTACTTGTATCAGTTGCCAAGGGATTTCCTTCTGAATCATAAATACCACCCCGTCGCGCTTGAATAATTCGCTGCTGGGTATAAATTTGTTCCGCTTGTGACCGTAAGTTAACATGTTGAACATCCTTATTTATTGCGATATATGCAAAACGAACGATAAATAAGGTAAACAATCCAACCGTGATTAGAAAGAGCCATTTGCCAAAGGTCCCTCGGTTTTCTCTATGTCCCCTATTTTTCGTTCGTTGTGGCTTCTTATTCATTATTTATTAACGTTCCTTACATTTGAATTTTTATCTGATAATCCATATTTATGTGCTGCTGATTTCAAATGCGATTGAGTCGTCAATTCAGCGATTTCTTGCTGCAAACTTGTATTACTACTTTTTGCCTTAGTAATTTGAGTTTGGGTATCCTGTAAGCGCCGTTGCTGATTATTAATACTAATTTTTGTAGAAAGTAAGCTAATCATTAAGCATAGCGTAATTAAGCTACCTACTGCTACTAAAGATCTTTCAAATTTTGACCATCTAACCGGACTTGGAGAAATTTTTAGTTGTTGATAAGTCTTTTTTCTTGGCGCTTGCTGCGGTTGTTGCTCTCCCGCCAGTTGCCTTGCCGCATTTGAAACCATAATTCTGTCACTTTCCTTCTCTAATTTTCTCGATTATCCTCAACTTGGCACTATGCGCACGATGATTTACCGCTAATTCTTCCTCACTAGCTACAATCGGCTTTTTATTAATTAATTTGAAGTTTGGTTCCATTCCCGCTGGTATTACTGGTAATCCCTGCGGTACATTCCCACTTAATGAAGTCTTTTCACGAAACATTGTCTTTACTAACCGATCTTCTAGGGATTGGAAGGTAATAACACTTATTCGTCCTCCAACATCCAACAAGTCTAATGCTTGCTCTAACGATTCCTCTAAAGCACCTAATTCGTCGTTAACTGCTATCCGAATAGCTTGAAAACTCTTTTTCGCTGGATGACCACCATGACGGCGAGCTGCTGCTGGAATTCCCTCTTTAATCACATCAACTAATTCAAATGTCGTCTTTATTGGTGCTATCTTTCGGCGTTGTTCAATCTTTCTAGCAATTGACTTGGCAAATTTTTCTTCTCCATATCGGTAAAGAATCTTAACGAGCCGTTCATATGACCATTCGTTAACAACTTCCATTGCCGACAATTTTTGTTCCTGATTCATCCGCATGTCTAAGGGGGCGTCATGCTGATAGCTAAAACCTCTTTTAGCATCATCGAACTGTGGAGATGAAACACCTAAATCATATAAAATTCCATTAACACGTTTTACATTATAGCTATCCAATTCCGCTTTTAAGTTGCGGAAATTATCTTCAATTAATGTTAATTTTTGTTGCTCTATTGCTGTTTTTAACTGTTCTTTATTGTAATTAATTGCCGTCTGATCTTGATCAAATGAATATAGGTGGCCATCGACGAGCTGTTGTAAAATAGCTTGCGTATGACCACCACCACCTAATGTTGCATCAACGTAGGTACCTGTTGGTTGCACATTTAATCCTGCTACGGCCTCCTTTAAAAGTACCGTTACATGTTTAAATTCTGCCATCAACTAAAACCTCCATTAAAAATCAATATTAAGATCTTCAGCAATCTCATCAAAATTATCAGCTGTTTCGCTTGTAAATTTATTCCACCGTTCAGCGCTCCAGATTTCTAAGCGATTAGACACACCAACGATTACACATTTCTTTTCAAGTGAAGCATGAGTTCGTAATGTTATCGGAATATTAATCCGTCCTTGTTTATCAATTTCGCAATCTGTCGCAGCGGAATATAAAAAGCGTACAAATGCACGTGCATCACGCTTTGTTAATGGGAGCGCCTTTAGCTTTTGTTCTAAAATCGCCCATTCATTTAATGGATATCCAAACAAACATCCATCTAACCCCCGAGTAACAATGAAGTGTGCCCCCAATTGTTCTCGAAATTTGGCAGGAATAATTAGTCGGCCTTTGGAATCAATAGTGTGTGTAAATTCTCCCATTAACACGACTAATGTCCTCCTTTACCACGTTATAGGTCAAGTCTACCACAATCCCCCACTTCTCACCACGTAATTTTGTGAATTTTACCAAAAAGTAATAGGCAAAAAAGTGAGCAGAAAATTAATTTTCCAACTCACTCAATATTTTTATATCAACGGTAACCATGGTGAAATAATTAAGCTACCAATATATATAATTAAAGCATAATATGCCGAATACCGCCAAAATACTGGCCAGTAACGGCGATAAATGAATTCATGATTGTGAATAATTTGTAAAGCAATTAATAACAGAGCTAGAATCATCCATAAGGCAATAGGATAAGCTGGCCAATAGAATCCAATATTAAAGATTATCAGAATCCATAAAATAATTGTCCATCCCCACCATAAATGCTTTGTTTTTTTAGGATGATGAAATATTCGTACTAATAATCGTTCTACTATCCCAATCACTAATAATAAAATAATCTCTAAAATTATAACTTGAATACTAACCATCAACCTTTTCAGTCCCCTTCTCTTTAAATAAGTAATTTAAGTTTAACATAATCTAAAACTAGATTTGAAAAAGGCATTAAAGATGCGTTACACTACTATTATTGATAAAAATGGAAGGATGGTTAATAATGCAGCGAAAAAAGAAAACTCGTTTCCAAAAAATTACCATGGTTGCTATTTGGCTCATGTTAATTGCAATGCTTGGTTCTTTAATCTTTGGAGCAGTTGCATCCTTAAACTTAATTTAGCCTATTAAACATCCATGTAATCGGAATAAAAAAGATCGGAGAAAAGTTTCTCCGGTCTTTTTTATTCCTCACTTTTTTGCTTATAAACTTCCCGTGGTTTTGAGCCATTAGCTGGTCCGATAAAACCGCGCTGTTCCATATCATCAATAATTCTTGCTGCACGATTATAACCAATTCTAAATCGCCGCTGAATTAGCGAAGTTGATGCTTTTTGTTGATCAACCACAAAATCTAATACTTCGGGGAATAATTCATCTTCCTCTTCAGCTTGCTCTTCTTGCTCAATTTCATTGTCAGTTACAACCATATTATCGTCATACTCAGCTACTCGCTCGTTTTTTATAAAGTCTACTACTGATTCAACATCATGATCAGAAATAAATGCACCTTGAATCCGGACTGGCTTATTTTGATCAATTGGTTCAAATAACATATCACCTCGACCAAGGAGCTTTTCTGCCCCATTAGTATCGATAATAGTTCGCGAATCAACCCCACTAGAAACCGCAAAGGCAATTCGAGAAGGAACGTTAGCCTTAATAAGCCCTGTAATAACATCGACAGAAGGACGCTGAGTTGCCAAAATCATATGAATACCAGCAGCCCGCCCCATTTGTGCAATCCGGACAATTGCATCTTCAACATCATGAGAAACAGTCATCATTAAGTCGGCTAATTCATCAACAATAACTAAAATTAATGGTAGGTTAGCTTGAACTTCATCAGGATGGTCATCATTTTGTTGTTTGACCAACTTATTATATCCATCCAAGTTACGAACACCGAATTTTGCAAACAATTCATAACGACGCTCCATTTCTGCAACAACTTTTCCTAATGCCCGAGCTGCTTTTTTGGGTTCAGAAACTACCGGACTGAGCAGATGGGGAATACCATTATAAACACTCAATTCGACTTTTTTAGGGTCAATCATTAACATCTTTACCTGATGCGGTTTAGCCTTTAATAAAATGCTTGTAATGATAACATTGATTGCAACAGACTTACCACTACCAGTTGCCCCAGCGATAAGAAGGTGTGGCATCTTAGTTAGATCAGCCATTTTGATATCCCCAGTGACACTGCGACCAAGAGGAACTTCCATGGGATTATCATTACTAGGAGCATTTTCGACCATATTGCGAAAACCAACTGTTGCAATTTGCTGGTTCGGAACTTCAATCCCAATTAATGATTTCCCTGGGATCGGCGCTTCAATCCGGATATCTTTAGCCGCAAGTGCCAGTGCCAAATCATCAGCCAAATGGGTTATTCGACTAACCTTTACTCCTACTGCTGGGCGTAACTCATATTTGGTAACGGAAGGACCTAAATTAACATTTTCAACTGTTGCATCCACACCAAAAGATTTTAGAGTTTGTTGGAGCGTTTTGGTGTTCTTTTTGATATTATTCAAATCTTCCTGCTGATCTGTTGCTTTTACTTGACTTAGCAGGCTGACTGGCGGCAATTGATAATCATTGTCTTCTTTAGCGTCAATCCCTGCAAGTTTAATTTCCGCATCATCACGTTGGTTCGAGTCCTGATCATCCTTGCGTCCACTCTGAGTTTCTTCCACCTGACTTTCACCTGCGACCCTAATAGTTGGTTCAACAGGATCTTGAGCAGGCATCGCTGGAGAAACTGGCGGCGTTGACGTTGGCTCAGCTGATTCTTGGTCAGCAAAAAAATCTTTAACCTGCCTTGATGCTTTAGCAAGGGGCACGCTAATTGATGGTACCGTAGTTGCCTTGGTTGCTCTCTCAGTTCTCTTTTTCATTAATTGATCGTGAGCATTAGCCATTGCTGCTCCAGATTTTTTAATACCAATTCCACATTTTACTAGAAATTCGCGCCACGGTAATGCAAAAAAGACAATAATTCCGATAATCATTAACAACCATGACAATACCGCTGTTCCAACTTCTGAAATTAAAATATTACTTCCATTATATAGGTAAGCGCCAATCATCCCTCCACCAACCGGAACAGTCGAATCACCGTTAAAAATGACTTTACTAAGACTATTCCAAGTAGTTTCGATTACCTTTGCATGAAGATTCAGACGCTGAAACATTACTGTCTGAAGCCACATTAATAAACCAATATAGGCAATAATAGTTCCTGCAATCCAACGTTTTTTGAAATGCGGACGATGCCCATACAATGCAAAACATAATCCATAAAGAAAAACAATAATCATTGCAATTGGAAAGGATGACCCTACAAAAATCTTAAAACAGTTATCGAGAAAGGTTCCTAATGCTCCTAAATTAAATAAGCCAACTAACATTAAGAGACAAACAATTATTCCTAATAGATTATCCATTAATCGATACTGTTGTTTTTTCCCTCTTGTCCGGCGGGATGATGCCTTTTTTCTTCTCGCCATCGCATTATTGCCTCCTTAAGGTTACTTTAATTTATCGAATTCATATTTATGAACGCGTGCTAAATTAGGAAAACTCTGTTGCCGCAATGCCTCATAAATAACAATCGCTGCACTGTTTGATAAATTTAGGGCCCGAATATTATTATCATTTTGTGGAATCCGGATAGCATTTTCTGGATATTTTTGCATAAAACGTTCGGGCAAGCCAGTTGTTTCTTTTCCAAATAGGAAATAATGATCTCCTTCACCCGTATAATCAACATCACTATAATCATGGGTAGCAAACTTAGAAACAATATATAAACGGTTAATATCAGGAATAGTCTTCATAAATGAAGGTAAATCCTCATGATACGTGATCTTTACTTTATCCCAGTAGTCTAATCCAGCCCGTTTCATATGCTTATCATCAGTTGAAAATCCTAATGGCTTGATTAAATGTAATTCAGTATTTGTCCCTGCACAAGTTCGCGCAATATTTCCCGTATTTGCTGGAAACAATGGTTCAAACAAGACAATATGGTTTGTCATAATAAAATCTCCTTAATAAAATAAAAAAAGCAGGGTCTCGGTGTGGGCACGGCGAAACGCTGCTTTAATGAAGTACTCCTTGATAATTACCAACGAAACACTTATATTCGATGTCAATTATCAAACGATTTCTTATAATAATTTAGCACTAATTTAGTAATGTTGCAATAATTAATTAGCTTTTTTCGCAATTAATAAGCTGACATCCACCGTAATTGTTTTTAATTGGATTAATTCTTCTTTAGATAATTTTTTAGCGTTTGCTCCCCAGTGTAAAGGCGTCATTTCCAGCATTGCCTGTTGTAAACCGTCTGGAATTCTAAATTGGTAGGTTACCGTTTCAACTTTACTATGAGGGTAATGTTGGTTAAATAACTCGATTACTCGTGAATTATCATAGTGGTAATTACGCTCTCCAGTTTCATATAAGAGGTGACGTAATTCGACTAAGTAGTTAGCGTTAGGAATTACCTTAATAAGGGTTCCATCTTTCGTTAACACCCGTTTAAACTCTTGATAATCAGATGGAGAAAACAACTCTAATATACAATCAAAACTCTCATCATTGAAAGGTAATTTACGTAAATCAGCTACACAAAAAAAAGCCTTTAACGGTAATTGAGTAGCAAGTGTTATCCCTGGTTTCGAAATATCAAAGCCAATCATCGTATCATTATAATTAGCACGGATTGTTCCTAATTGTAATAATGGGGTTCCTTCTCCAGTTCCTACATCTAAGATCTTTAAAGATTTTGAAGGTAAGAATTTACTGATGTTTTCAATAATTGGCTTAAAGAGTCCTGCATTTAATAACTGGCGACGAGATTCAAACATTGATCGATCATATTCAGTATTAGCAGCCCCATTGAAAAAGTGAAGATAACCATGCCGATTAAAGTCAAATTGGTGGTTATTTCCGCAAATAATACTGTTTCCTTCAACTCTCTCCATTGGCTGTTCACAAACAGGGCATTGAAAAAGGGCAAGATTATTTTTTACCATTTCTCGTTGACGTTCAACTTTTTTCAACTTTTCTCCTCCATTAATAACTAAAAATTACTAATAACAGTGTATCACAGCTAGAATTACGATGGGCAAATTGCTATTATATAGGTAAGCATTTTCAAAAAGGAGGAAATTGCCTTGACTGAACAATTTCTAATTGGAACTTATACTAAAAAAACAAGTAAAGGGATCTACAAAGTTACCCTCGATACTGACCAAGAAAAAATAACGAACGTTGAATTAGCAATTCCATCTCAAAAGCCAGCTTACTTACAAGTTGGTCAAGATGGTCGTATTTACGCAATCAAACAAGTAGATGACAAGGGGGGCGTTGCTTCTTACTCATTAAGTGACGATAATGCTAAGATGCTAAGCGATGTCTTAGCCGCCGGTGCTCCTCCTGCATATGTAGGCGTTGATAACAAACGACATTTATTATTCAGTGCTAATTATCATACAGCAAAAATAGATGTTTTTAAGATCAACGAAGATGGAACGTTGACACAAACTGATTCTGTCCTTCATGAAGGAGCAACTGGTCCTAAACCTGAACAAGAGGCTCCACATGTTCATTATGCCGATCTAACTCCTGACAATCGTCTAGTTGTATGTGACTTAGGAATGGATCTTGTTGTGGTTTACGATGTCTCTGATGATGGTAAATTAACTGCTGTCTCTCGCTATAAGTGTGAAGATGGCTTTGGTACCCGTCATATAGCTTTCCATCCAAATGGCAATTATGCTTATCTTTTAGGTGAACTAAGCAGTAAACTAGAAGTACTCAAGTATAATAGTAAGGATGCATCATTTAAGCACCTTCAAACGCTCAAAACAATTCCTGAAGACTGGACAGCTCACAATGGAGCAGCTGCTATTCGACTTTCAAATGATGGTAAGTTTGTCTATACTTCAAATCGTGGTGAAAATACTATTGCTGTCTTTGAAGTACAACCAGACTTTACCGTTAAACATATCCAATCTATTTCAACTGAAGGAGATTTTCCACGTGATTTCAATCTAAATCAAGATGAAAATTATCTTTTAGCTTCAAATCAGAACTCTGATAACCTTACTCTTTATAAGCGAAACCCATCAACTGGTAAGTTAACTCTTCTTCAAAAAGATGTTAGTTGTCCAGAACCAGTGTGTGTAATGAAGTGGAAATAAGTTAAATATCAACAGCGAGAGCAAGATCGAAGTTACTTATAATTTCGTTTTTCGCCGCGAAGTTAGCCTCTGAGAGCCTTCGCAAACAACAATGACCTTCAATGTTCGGTAAGTTTGAACTAGGTCCTGTCAATTAGGTAATAAATTATACAAAGTTTCTTAGGCAGCTTGATGCCGGTATTGTACTGGTGTTAAGCTGTCTAATTTTTCTTGATAACGGTAAGCAGTCCATATTGACACG
>NZ_LN887446.1:0-739 GCF_036621895.1 Limosilactobacillus reuteri subsp. porcinus | reverse complement strand
ATGAAAACTTGACAGATACTTTTGTTATATTCTGCACAAAGTAAAAGGATTTTGCGGTAAAATATTAATAAAAATGATGGAGGAGTATTTAAAATGGCAACTGCATTTTTAATTCATACTCGATTAAGCTGGGGAAAAACGTGCGATTATTTAATTGCTAATGATGTTGAGCCGGGGTTAATGCATCGTTATGAGACACGAGAAGATTGGCAAGAGGTTATTCTTGATGCGTTGATCAATGTTCCTTTAGCGCCGTATTTGCCAAGTGGTCAGCCCATTCCGCCAATTGGAACGGCAAAAGTAGTAGGGGTGGAAGCAGTTGATCCGTCACAGGTTAAAGAAAATGTGCAACGAACACGTAGTCAATTTATAATGGCAACCATCTGGAAAAAGCAATCGGCCTTAAAAAACTATAATTTCTTACATCATGATTATGATAAATGGACGCAAAAGCAAATTTGGGCTGATGTTGATTATTGGTGTGACTCTAAAAAACATCCCATTATCGATTTGATTACAAAATGGCGTTGTGCCCGCCAACACCAACGATTACGTGCTGAAGAGAAATGATAAAAAAGAGTTGACTATTAAGCCACTTCCATGTATAGTATATATCGTTGTAAGTTTATTTTATTGGGCATTCGCCAAACTGGTAAGGCAGTGGACTCTGAATCCATAATTTACTGGTTCGAGACCAGTATGCCCAACTTCTAACAAAAGGAGGCTGGGAATTAACTAT
>NZ_LN887445.1:0-6145 GCF_036621895.1 Limosilactobacillus reuteri subsp. porcinus | reverse complement strand
ACTTCATTCTATAATCCACCAACTAATATTTTCCCAGCTTCCAGTAAAAAATCCGAACTGTAATTTTCAATTTTATGAAAATTGCAATAATGGGCTTGATAAGATTACATTAACTGGTGAAGTTCAAGATATTTTTAAGGATTAATAGTTATTTCCCTCATCGACTATAAGTTAGCGATGGGGGATTTTTTAATTTAGGGAAAAGGCTAATTCAATCTGGAGTGGTGATTTGTGATAATCAATTATAGTAGGTCGTTTGAAAAACAGAGAGGTGAAGGTTAGTGGAACAACTCTATGACCAGTTTCAACGAAAAATTGATTATTTACGATTATCAATAACAGACCGGTGTAATTTACGGTGTGTTTACTGTATGCCAGAAGAAGGATTGAAGTTCTTCCCTAAAGATAAAATTATGTCCCAAGATGAAATTATTCAGTTAGTGCAAAATTTCGCCAAAATGGGGATTACGAAAGTCCGCCTAACTGGTGGCGAACCATTATTACGGCGGGACTTACCCGAGATTATCCAGCGTATTCGGCAAATTTCTGAAATTAACGACATTTCAATTACGACGAACGGGACGGCCCTGAAGTATCAAGCAAAGAAATTGAAGGAAGCGGGTCTTGATCGCCTTAATATTTCTCTTGATACTTTTAATCCAGCAGTATACAAAAAGATGACCCGTGGCGGAAATATCAAGCATGTCCTGCAAGGGATCGCGGCAGCTGAACGAGAGGGTTTTAAGATTATTAAGGTCAACACCGTAGTCGTGCGGGGCGAAAATGACCAGGAAGTCATGGATTTTATTAATTATACGAAAGACCACCCGATCAATGTGCGCTTTATTGAATACATGCCAATCGGGCAAGAGATTAGCGATTGGAAAAAAGAATATGTTCCGCTAACCAGCATTTTTGATAAGTGTCGCGAGGCGGGGTTAACATATGAACCGTTATCATTGCCCGGTAATGGTCCTGCCGATAACTATCAAATTAAGGGTTACCGAGGTAGCTTCGGTTTGATTCACCCAATTTCAGAGCGGTTTTGTGAATCTTGTGACCGTTTGCGAATTACCTCCGATGGTTACGTCAAAGCCTGCTTATATTGGAATGAAGAACTGGATATCCGACCGGTCATCAATGACTTTGCGACATTTAAGAAAGTAGTGCAGAAGGCGCTAAATAATAAGCCGTTAAATCATGAAATGGCAATGAAAAATGTTCATCAGATTATTAATCCAGCGCCAACGTGGCGGCATATGAGTCAGATAGGTGGGTAAAAATGGCAGCTGATCAAAATACTGGCGCTCCTTTTTCGCCGACGGAAAACCGGGTAATGGATGCTCTGCAGTCGGTAATTGACCCAGAATTAGGGGTAGATATTGTTAACTTAGGGTTGATTTATGATGTTCAAGTTGATGACCAACAATTATGCGTGATTACCATGACGCTAACGACAATGGGGTGTCCGGTTAGTAACGTCTTGAGTCAACAAATAATTGAACAAGCTTTGGCAACTGATGGTGTAGCAAAATGTAAGATTAACTTGGTCTGGGAACCAGTGTGGAGTCCAAGCATGATGACTCGCTATGCTAAGATTGCCCTGGGAATTCATGAATAAGTAAAAATATGGCGTGCAGCTTTCGTGATTGAAAACTGGACGCCATATTATTATTTAGATTGTTGGTCAAAGATGAAGTGGCCGCTTTTACCACCGTCTTTTTCAACGAGATGAACATCACTAATGACCATTCCCCGGTCCATTGCTTTGCACATATCATAGATGGTGAGGAGGGCGATTTGCACGACAAGGAGGGCTTCAATCTCAACGCCGGTGACGTGCTTGGTCTTAACGGTTGCCTCTGCAGTAATAGTATCCTGACCGTTATTGTGGAAGTGGATATCGACACCGGTGAGGGGGATGAGGTGGCACATGGGGATCATTTCAGAAGTCCGTTTAGCGGCCATGATTCCTGCCACCTGGGCGACAGCGAGGACATCGCCCTTTTTTATTTGGCCATCTTCAATTCGTTGCAGGGTGGTTGCTTGCATATGGATTTGTCCTTGAGCCGTAGCGGTACGGAAGGTAACCTTTTTAGCGGTAACATCGACCATGCGGGCTCGGTCCTGGTCATTGAAATGTGTTAGTTTGTCTGTCATGATAAAACCCCTTTTAATTGGTAGATTAACTTTAGGATAGCATAATCGATAAGCAAAATTATTCAGTGATTTTACCAAATCTTGTTTAGAGTAATTAGTGAGAAAACTTACTGATTATAGCTATTAGATAAAAATTTATGTCCCCGTTAAAAAAGATGATGCAAAAACTTTGGTCCAGTCATAAATAATGATATAAAGCTACTAGTAACACATATTAAATGATACTAGTGGCTTTATTATTTACATTGGTTGTCCAGTTGAGATTTCAAAGCCGGCTGTTACAGGAATTACTTCTCCCGTGATTGCACTAGCAGCTGGGCTAGCCACAAAATAAATTGCAGCGGCGACTTCTTCGGGTTCAACAATCCGATTTAATGGACTGTTTTTTGCGAATTTTTGTTTATCTTGGTGAAAAAGCGGGGTATTAGTCGGACCAGGTGCAACAACATTTACGCGAATATTATTTTTACCGTAATCAATTGCCATTGCCCGAGTCATGTTAATAATCGCTCCCTTGGCGGCATTATAAGCAACCATTGCTCGATCACCAGCCATTCCTGAGACAGAGGAAATATTAACGATACTACCATGATCTTGTTTAATCATTGTTGGCAAGAAGGCTTTGCTAACGAGGAAAGTTCCCTTAACATCAACATCAAAGATTTTATCCCAATCTTCTTCACTGGTTTCATGAACCTCGCCGTGAATAACGATTCCTGCATTATTGATAATCGCATCAACGGTTTTAAATTTACTGAGGGTTATTTGCTTAGCATGTTCAACCTCACTTGATTTACTAATATCGGCTTGAATAAAAGCAACTTGTGTCGGGGAATACGTTTCGCCTAATTGTTGTTTAACTTGCATCCCCTTTTCGGTATCACGACCGATAAGTACCGTATTCCATCCATTTTTAAGAAAAATATCAGCAGTGGCAAGACCAATCCCAGAGGTTCCACCACTAATAACAACTGTCTGCATATATAAAACTCCTCTCTAAGCTTTTCTCTAATTATGGCATTTTTGGTCAGATTTAGCTATTTGTTAGAAAAGTCTTTATAATAAAATAAGGATGAGGAGGAAACGCAATGAATACAGCAACCTTAGAAGCACTTCAAAATTGGCTTCATGGACGTGGCTATACATTAGAACAAGTAGACGCACAACTAATTCTTAAATATCATGGACAAGAACGAGCAGTTATTACGCCACCTGATCGCTATCAAGTGAAAGACCTTGACCTGAATTTTAATGACTGGGTTGAGTTCAATAAGTGCATTCGCAATATTCGCCATTCTTTAGCTAGTAACGAATAGAAAGCCTTTTCTTTGGCAAGAATACCTCCTCGTGATAGAGTTATTCATGAAGGGAATATAGTCCAAGGAGGGATAGTCATGATAAGAGTTGGAATAATTGGTGCTTCTGGAATGGCAGGCAGTGCAATCTATAAATTAGCATCGACGAAAAAAGATTTGAATGTAACTGGAATTGTTCGAAATGAGAGTAAGGCCAGAAAGATCCTTGGTGATGATGCCAATTTGATCAGTGGTGATATTTTTGCCTTAAGTGATAGTTTGTTGTCGCGGTTTGATGTAATTGTTGATGCATATGGTACTAGTCCAGAGAATGCGGATCGGCAAGTAAGACTGGCTGAGAAATTAGTAG
This sequence comes from Limosilactobacillus reuteri subsp. porcinus, assembly GCF_036621895.1. GTDB lineage: Bacteria > Bacillota > Bacilli > Lactobacillales > Lactobacillaceae > Limosilactobacillus > Limosilactobacillus reuteri_J. The sequence goes on along the minus strand of NZ_LN887445.1, from coordinate 2,320 downwards.
TTTTAGCCCGAAAACATAAAATCCGTTTAATTTTCATCCTCGGTGCCGGAAGCCTTAAAACTGGTAAGGATAAGCATCTATTTGTTGATGATATTGAAAAGATGCCTGGTGCTGAGACATGGATTAATACACCCCGCCAGCAGTTAAAAGAATTACAGTATCTTGAAACTATTTCTGATATTGACTGGCTAGGAATTTCACCATCGGCAGTATTTGAAGCTGGAGTTGCGACTAATTATATTCTTGGTCAGGATGAATTATTATTTAATGAACAAAATGAATCAAAGGTAACTGCAGGAACAATGGCAAAGTTAGTGGTCAATGAAATTTTAGCACCACGCCACCATCGTGAACGAATTACCGTTGTTGATGCAGAATAGTTATTGGAACTATAAAAGGCATGAGAACGCAAATCAATTCTCATGCCTTTTAATATTAGTCAACTAATTTTCCAATAATTGGAAGTTTTGAAACCGGTGAACACTTTTTGGCTGCTTGTTGATAGGTGACATCTGATAAATCATGGCTGAAAACATTACCGTGGATTTCTGCGCCTTTCCATTCTGGAACTTCAGAAACATCATAAACATTTCCACGCACCCCGATATATGCTGGACGACCTTCTTGCCCATTATATTGCGCTAATTCATTGTGAGTAAATGACCGCATAATAATCCCTCCTATAAAGAAGCTGGGAATTGACTCGGCCTCTTCCTGTATGAGTGTAATGAGATATGAAAATAGATGACAAGTTTATTCGTTATCCTATCACCACTATAACACGAAAATGGTAATGACATCGGAAATTCAATTTATTCAGTTGCTAAGTTTGCAGCAGGGCTTTTGACTGAGACTTTCACGAGCATTCCTGCAATGATAGTTAGGATCGTAACGAGGAATGGGAAAAATGCCCAAGGAATGAAACTTAATGGATTGATTTGTAAGGTACTAGCGATGAATACCCCAGAAACACTCCATGGGACAATTGCGTTGACTGCGGCTCCTGCATCATTGAGAATCCGGGTTAAATCAACCCGCTTTAAGCCTAATTTGTCAAATGATGGGAGAAATGATTGCCCGGGAAGAATAATTGCAAGGTAGTGTTCCCCAACAAGGAGGTTAACCCCAATACAAGTAAGAGCTGTGGAGAATGTTAACCGACCAGGTGTCTTTACAATCCCAGTTAAGTGATTGATGATAGCGCTAATAATATTGAACTTGATTAATAAGCCACCTAAAGCAAGCGCGAAGATAATTAAGGCTAGAGAAGTAAGCATACTAGAGATACCGCCTTTAGAAAGCAATGTATCGATTGTTTTATCACCGGTATGGGAGACGTAACCAGTCATGATGGTATTAGTAATCGTAGTGAGGCTGGTTTTAGGTGCATGAATCCAGCCAAGTACGACCGCGAAGAGTGAGCCCAGACCAAGGGAAGGGATAGCAGGAACTTGGAAAATGGCTAATACGATTAAGAGCAGAACTGGGAGAAGAGCCCATCCTGAGATCCAGAACCCACTTTGTAGCCCGGCCATCATTTGGTGAACGGCGCCTAAACTAACATTTTTGGAGTTTAACCCTAAGAAAGTGTAAAGAATAAGACAAATTGCCCAGGCAGGAATATCGGTGGTGAGCAGGGATTTAATATGCTTGTAGATACTAATTTCACCAACACTGGCGGCAAGGTTTGTTGTTCCTGAAAGCGGGGAAATATTCGAACCACAAAAGGCCCCTGAAACAATTACCCCCGCAGTTAAACCGGGGTTAATTTTAAGAGTTGCGCCAATGCCAATAAAGGCGATTCCCATTGTTGATACAGTAGTAAATGAACTTCCACAAGCAACCCCAACAAGGGTACAAACAATAAAAACTGTTGGTAAGAAGAACTTTACAGAAATAATCTCAAACCCAAAGTACATAATTGTTGGAATAGTTCCTGAGAAAATCCAGGTAGCAATTAAGACGCCGATAGAAAGAAAGATAATGAGAGGGTCAACACCGGCTCGCAAACCATGACGCATTCCCCCCATCACGGTATCCCATTTAAATCCACGAATTCGCCCGTAAACAGCAAGCAAAACAAATGAAATAAATAATGGGGCTTGCGGTTCTTGGTGCTTAAAAATAATAGGGTAGCCTAAGATGCATAAAATAACGCCAAGAATAAGTAAACTTTCACTAAAACCAATCACTGGCTCAGGACTATTTTTTGATTTGTTAATAGTTTTCATTGTGTAATTCTCCTTATTTTTTAATAACCCGAAATGTCAATTTAAATTAGAAAAAAGTTGAAAGCTGTTCTTCTGTGACATAACTCATG
>NZ_LN887444.1:0-2767 GCF_036621895.1 Limosilactobacillus reuteri subsp. porcinus | reverse complement strand
AGCTAAGTGGGAGTAGTTCAAGTCCGGAATGGTAAATGAATCCGATAATGTCTATCCGGGCGGTTATCCTGGACCATTAAAAGATGTAATGGGGCTGTGGGTTGAAGAAAGTGATGCAATCCTCCCTAATAAAGATGTTAAATTAGCAATGACGACCGGGGATGAATTAATGGGACATTTGATAGCAGATTTAATTCGCCTTAATGGAGCCCATATCTTGGCTAAATACACTAGTGAATTTTATGCTGGGACTCCTGCGATAACCGAGAATACCTATTCAAGAGGGAAAGCATGGTATGTCGGTAGTCGCCTTGACCATGCTAGTCTCCGTAAGATCATTATGCATGTTGTTGATGATGTGCACCTTTCTGCGTTAGTCAAAGAGCAAACAGAATTGGAGATAACAAAACGCCAAAATTCTGCGGGCCAGGATATTTACTTTGTCCTTAATATGGGAAAGGGTAAACAACCATTACCAGTAGAATTTCAAAAGGGTTATCGAGACCTTTTGACTGGGGATTCACCTGAAACAATGCTTGATTCGTGGGATGTTGAAATCTTGGTTCAAGAGTAAAAAACAGCTAAGACTGAGAAATAGAATTTTTCTTAGTCTTAGCTATTTTAATTTACCCGTGTCAATAACTTATCTGCTACCAACTTCAACATCTTTCGGGTATGCTTATCTGCTAATTGATCAATTTCGGTTTGCGCTTTTTGTGTAAACCTAGTAGCAATTTCTTGCGCCTTTTTAACACCGCCATGAGTGACAACAATCTTTTGGACTTTTTCCATATCTTCAATCGTCATTTGGCGTTTTTTGGCAAGTAACGGTTCTAATTCATGTCGGTGATTTTGCAAGGTTAAAAGAAGGGGGAGGGAGTAAACACCAGTTGCTAAATCCTCTAAAATAGGTTTGTTAAGGCGTTCATCCCCCGAATAATCAAGAATATCATCCAATATCTGGAAGCTGATCCCGATGTTTTGCCCAATTCGTTTTGCTAAGTTGATGGTCCGACGATCTCCATGGCCAAAATAGGCTCCTTCTTCAGCGGCAAGACTAAAAATAGCAGCCGTTTTGCCGTTTACATTGCGATAATAATCGAGTAATGATTGGTCAAGATCAAAGCGATTATCCATCTGTCCTAATTCACCAGTAAGAATTTTGCGCATTGTCCGGGCGTTTCGTATCAGATAGGGAGATCCGGTCATCGTTTCTACGAGGAGGTCAAAGAAGATAGTAAAAAGGAAGTCTCCAGTATAGACAGCCGTATCTTTACCAAAGGCAGCTTGAACACTGACGGCTCCACGACGTTTAGGTGAATCATCAATAATATCGTCATGAATCAAAGTAGCCATGTGTAAAACCTCAAGTGAAGAGGCAATTTTAATTAGTTTTTCTTGCTCAGCTGCAGTTTGATGATTGATATTTGCAAATAAAAGAAAGAACGCTGGACGAAGGTATTTACCACCATTTGAAGCCATCTGTTGCAGGGCATCGTGTAGTTGGGGATTTTTAATTGTAATCCGGTCATTAATTGTTTGATTTACTTTACCTAGAGCGTTATTAATCGCCGGATAGGTATGGAAAAAATGTTGTTTCATTAATCGATAATTCCTTTGTTATGGTGTACCATCTATATTGTACCGAACAACTAAGGAATTATGAAAGGAAAATTTACTAAATGTCGTTAAATGTTTTTTTGGAATTAGTAGAAATTAAGGCCAAAACTGCCAGTATCTTACCGATGCTCCTCGGGGTTTGCCTTAGTGTCTATTATTATCATTCACTAAACCTGCTAAATTCAGTTCTGTTTTTCATTGCAATGCTATTATTCAATATGGCGGTTGATATGATGGATAATTATAATGATTATAACCATGCCATTGATACCGTTGATTATAAGAAAAATACAAATATTATCGGGCGGGAAAATATTTCACCGCGCTTAGTTCTCGGTCTCTTGCTTGCCTTTAGTATAGTAGCCGGCTTAATCGGAATCTATTTAGTTACCCGTGTTGGTCTTCCGCTACTATGGATGGGAATCTTTTGTTTTGCGATCGGCATTCTTTACTCTTCTGGTCCATTTCCTTTGTCAGGGTTGCCGGTTGGTGAATTTGCCTCGGGATTTACAATGGGATTCATGATTACCCTTATTTCTGTCTTTATTAATGTTGGCCCGCAATTTACATGGTCCTGGGCAAATATCGGGGTCGTCTTTCTCGTTGCTTTACCGGATGAATTGTGGATTTCCAACCTATTATTAGCAAATAATATTTGTGATGCGGGTGAAGATGAAGACAATCGCCGTCATACAGTTATTCACTTTATTGGGCAGAAAAATGGTCTATATGCATTTGCCATTAAGAACGTTTTAGCGTTTTTAGCTATTATTTTCGCCGCGGTTCTTCATTTCACGCCATGGACAGTCTTGTTAACCTTATTGATTATCCCATTTGTGGTTAAGCAAACACGGATGTTATTTGCTAAGCAAGTTAAGAAAGAGACATTCCCATGTGCAGTTAAAATACTATTAATTGGCTCACTGGTTCAAGTCGTAACGTTTGCGATTGGGCTAATATAAAAAAATCGGGTTCTGAACTTTTTCAGACCCGATTTTTTTACGTGCGCCCGGCATGGGTATTAGCTAGGCGGTGAGAGTCCGCTATGGGCCGTAGTAGTCGGAACCATGAGCTGAGGACAAGGGTGTCCACTGTGAGGTGGAATCTGAAGGAAGTCTAAGGCAAAGTACTGCACCGATGAACAAGA
>NZ_LN887443.1:0-1347 GCF_036621895.1 Limosilactobacillus reuteri subsp. porcinus | reverse complement strand
AAAATCCGGACTACGATTTTTGATCGATCAAAAATCATAGTCCGGATTTTACTGTTAGAGAACCAAGAATTAATAGTTAATTCCCAGCCCCTTTTTAAAATTTATTTAAATTCTTCATTAACAGCAGTTAATGCTGCATGCAATACTTGATCCATGTTGTAATAACGGTATTGTCCTAAACGACCACCAAAGATCACGTTATTAGCCTGCTCACTCGCTAACTTTGCATATTGCTTATAAAGTTCGTTGTTCCGTTGATTATTAACTGGGTAGTATGGTTCATCGCCACGATGCCAATCAGCAGGATATTCCCGAGTGATAATGGTCTTATCTTTATCACCCTTACCGAATTCAAAGTGTTTATGTTCAATTATCCGCGTAAATGGTGTTTCCGCATCGGTATAGTTAATTACCGCGTTACCTTGGTAATTATCAACATTTTTCTCTTCAGTTTCAAACCGTAAACTGCGGTATTGTAATTCACCTAGTTGGTAATCAAAGAATTGATCGATCATTCCAGTGAAGACAATCTTGGGATAATCTTTGAGGTATTCTTCTTTCTTATCAAAGAAGTCTACACCGGTTTCAACATCAACTAAGTCACTATCGAGCATCTTTTCAACGATTTGAGTATAGCCACCGATAGGAATACCTTGATAAAGATCGTTAAAGTAGTTGTTATCATATACTAACCGCACTGGTAGACGACGAATGATGAAGGCTGGTAATTCAGTTGCCTTTTGTCCCCATTGCTTTTCCGTATAACCTTTGATTAATTTCTCATAAATATCACGACCAATTAAAGAAATAGCTTGTTCTTCCAAGTTCTGCGGTTCCTTATCTGCCATCTCTTGTCGTTGTTCGCTAATTTTAGCCATTGCTTCCGCTGGTGTCCGCACACCCCACATTTGATTGAATGTATTCATGTTAAATGGTAAGTTGTACATTTCACCCTTGTAGTTAGCAACTGGGCTATTGGTATAACGATTAAATTCTGCAAATTGGTTAACATAATTCCATACTTCTTTGTTTGATGTATGGAAAATGTGTGCACCATATTGGTGAACTTGAATCCCATCAACTTCTTTAGTATAGATGTTACCAGCAATGTGGTCACGCTTTTCAATTACTTTTACACGCTTGCCACGTTTAGTTGCTTCATAGGCAAAAGTGGCACCAAAAAGGCCTGCACCTACTACTAGATAATCATATTTTTTCATAGCTTTTCCTCGTATTCTTATCTTATTTTTAATTACATTATTATTTAATATATCATAAATTGTATGATCTTACTCAAGTGGAAAGAATGGCTGTTGATTTTTATTCTCACCCGAAATGTCAATTTAA
>NZ_LN887442.1:711-1757 GCF_036621895.1 Limosilactobacillus reuteri subsp. porcinus | reverse complement strand
AAAGCACGTTAGTGCTTTTTCTTTTGTTCTATGATATATTTAGTATATATATCTATAGAATGTGGTGATAACAATAGAATTAGATAGAAATCAGCATTCAGTATACTTACTTAATTACCATTTGGTAATGGTGGTTAAGTATCGTCGAAAAGTAATTAACGATGAAATATCTGAATATCTTAAACATCGTTTTGTAGTTGTGGGACAAGCATACGGCATTAATTTGCAAGAATGGAATCATGATCAGGACCACGTACATGTTTTGTTTAGAGCAACGCCTCATACGGAAATGGCTAAATTTTTAAATGCTTACAAATCGTCTAGCTCCAGAATGGTCAAAAAACAATTTCCAGAAATCAAGCAATATCTTTGGAAATCAGCCTTTTGGACACAAAGCTATTGCTTAATTAGCACTGGTGGAGCGCCTTTAGAAGTTGTAAAACGATATATTGAAAGTCAAGGGAGAAAATAATGGTTCTAAAAGCCGTTAAAATGCGCATCTATCCAAATTCAGCACAACGAAATCAGCTCTGGCAAACCTTCGGTTGTGTTCGTTTTGTATGGAATCAAATGCTTAATATGCAAATTGAACGGCGCAAGAATAATCCGGAAGCTAAATTTGTGAATGCCTTTGGGATGAATAATCTGTTGAAACAACTTAAGGTTGAGTATCCTTGGTTGAAACAAGCAGAATCAACTGCTTTGCAAAGTGCTAATCGCAATTTAGCCGATGCTTTTCAACGCTTTTTTAAAGGTCAAAATAAGTTCCCTCGATTTAAATCCAGAAAATATTCTCAGAGCTACAATTCAAAGTACGTTAATGGCAATATTAAAGTTTTAGATTGCCATCATATAAAGTTACCAAAACTCGGTATCGTCTATTTTAGAGCTGGTCGATTGCCAATGGGTAAAATTAAGAATGTCACTGTTCGTCTGAACGTTGCTGGTCAATATTACATTACTGTTTTAGTGGAAAGCGAAAACCAAACTCTTCCTAAAACAAGTAAATATATTGGTGGCGATTTAGGACTTAAGTCATTACTTAA
>NZ_LN887442.1:430-671 GCF_036621895.1 Limosilactobacillus reuteri subsp. porcinus | reverse complement strand
TATCGTTGGGAGAAATTGCGTAGTCGTCGGTTCTTAAAGGCTCAGCAGGAAATCGCCTGGGATCATCATAATAAAGTGTTAGTTCCACGGCAATTAGATGATTTTAAGAATTATCAGAAAGCTCGTATTATGGTGGCGAAGTATCGACAAAAGATTGCCAACCAACGGTTGGATCAGCTACAAAAATTCACTACTAAATTGGTCAAAAAGTACGACATCATTGTGTTGGAAAAACTTAATA
>NZ_LN887442.1:0-350 GCF_036621895.1 Limosilactobacillus reuteri subsp. porcinus | reverse complement strand
GGTACGGTAAAAAGCTTATTCAGGTCAATCCGTCATATACTAGCCAAATTTGTGCTAATTGTGGGAAGAATAATCATCGGTTAGGATTGAATAAATCGGAATGGTTAGCGGTACGTGAGTGGGATTGTCCAAACTGTGGTAAACATTTAGATCGTGATATTAACGCTGCACAAGTCATCTTGCAAAAAGGATTAGCTATCCGATAGATAAAGTTAGGCTCGGGACGAGCCTTGGCTAATAGTCGTAACCTCTGCTTGAAGGTTCGTTCAGAATCGGTAGGGTAAGTATGCGATGTTTCCAGAATCTCCCACTTCAAGCATTAAACCGTAGGTTTAGCTAAGTGGGAGTAG
>NZ_LN887441.1:0-19359 GCF_036621895.1 Limosilactobacillus reuteri subsp. porcinus | reverse complement strand
AATTTTTACGATTAGCTGATCAGCTAATGCTTGGTGAGTTTGACGACCACCATTACTCCCCACAAGCGGTTATTTATAAGGCTCGAGATTTAATGAATGATGGCACCCTGATCCCAAAGTCGGTTGTAACTTTATATCAATGGATTAATGAGGGTGTGCTTCGTACGTCCAATTTAGACCTCTTTGAAAAACCTAAACGTAAGCATCATCGAACTCATCCGCAAGCTAAAAGGTGCTTAGGGCCTAATATTGCTCAACGACCTCAAACTGCGGACCAACGGTCCGAAATTGGCCATTGGGAACTAGATACAGTTCAGGGACAGAAAAACGGTAATGACAGTGTTGTACTAGTAATGACTGATCGCCTTTCACGAGTTAATATCACGAGTAAAATTGCTGGTAAAACTGCGCAATGCAGTAAATCAGTTCTTTATAAATTTACGCCAGAAAATGGGCACAGATGCTTACTATCGCATCTTTAAGACAATAACCTCTGACAACGGTTCAGAATTTAGTGAGTTAACACAAGTTCACGATCATGTTTTCTATGCTGATCCGTATTCCCCTTGGGAACGTGGATCCAATGAGATCAATAACCGGTTTCTCCGCAAGGAGATTACCAAAGGTGAAGCTATAAATAACTATAGTAGTGCTCAGATCATAGCGACTAATGATTGGATGAATCACTATCCACGAGCTATGTTTAATGGACATTCGTCAATGGATATCTATCGTAAGGCCTTCTACCAAGAGATATCACAGCTCCATCAACCAATAATCAATTGGTCAGTATTATTTATTTGAGTCCAGTGGCTAACTTATTCTTGAAATTTAGGAAACCGCGAAAAATAAAATATTAAAAAATTCAGGCTAGAAAATTCTAACCTGAATTTTTTAATATGGAATTTCGTTAAATCGCTGATCGCCCTCAGTTATTTGAAGTTGGTCGTTAAAACGATTAATGAGCTTCTCTTTGACATCTTTTAAGTCCGTTTCGTTTACGTAAATACTTGTTTCAACATTAACCCCGTATTCCTCACTAGCAACCTCAAGATTGTTCTCCTTGAGGTAGTAAAGAAGGGGATCGTGAAGAGCATAGGTAACAGTGATTTTTAGAATTGCTTGCTTGATCCGTTGGACGAGACCAGCCTGGTGGATTGCTTCAGTAGTTGTATTGCTATATGCCCGGATGAGACCACCTGCGCCTAGCTTAATCCCGCCGAAATAACGGGTAACCACTGCTACGACATTGTGGATCTTTGCAAGTTTAAGCGATTCAAGGATCGGAATTCCCGCAGTTCCGCTTGGCTCGCCATTATCACTTTCTCGCTGGATCTGGTCGTTGTCACCAATCATGTATGCAAAACAATTGTGAGTAGCTTTTTTATTAGCTGCTTGAATACTGGCAATAAACTGTTGAGCTTCTTCTTCTGAGGAGACACGGGCAATGGAACAAATAAATCGTGATTTTTTAATCGTTTGCTCATAAGTAGTGTTTCTGGCAATTGTTAAATATGGTTCTGTCATTTTTAAACTTCCTTCGTGCGATTTTGATTAATTTACGTATATATAAAGTAGGAGGTGAATAATGGATCTAGACAATTATTATGGACGGCGCGTGTTAGTTCCGCGTCATGAGGTGATACAAGCGGGAATTCAAGAACTGCCAACGATCAGGATTGACGCTGCTAGTATTAGGTGCTATCGCTGCAATCATGTCACAGAAAAATCATTGGGTGCTTTGCCGCGAGGTGAGTTCTATTGTCCACGTTGCATTAATCTTGGACGTGTTTCAACGTTAAATAAATTTTATCATGTTCCAGAGCCAAATCAATTTACGGTTACCGAACCCGTATTAACCTGGAAAGGGAAATTATCGCCTCTTCAGCAACAAGCTTCAGAAAAAATTTCCCGGGGAATGGCTTACCATGTCCAACAATTATTATGGGCAGTTACAGGGGCTGGAAAAACTGAGATGATGTTTGCAGGTATTGCGGCAGCTATTGTACGTGGTGAGAGAATTGGAATAGCTTCTCCACGAGTAGATGTTTGTTTAGAATTATTTCCCCGTTTAAAAGCTGCCTTTGCTAATTGTGATATTGCTCTTTTGCATGGTCGACAAGAATTACCTTATCATTATGCCCAACTGACTATTTGCACAACCCATCAATTGCTTCGGTTCTATCATGCTTTTGATAATTTAATTATTGATGAAGTAGATGCCTTTCCGTATACTGCGAATACTTCGTTATTATATGCAACAAGGCAAGCAATAAAAAAGAACGGAGGGTGTCTTTACTTAACCGCGACTCCAGGAGATACTTTGCTGCGAGAAATTAAAAGTAAACGATTAGTTGTTAATTATTTACCTCTTCGTTATCATGGGCATTTACTTCCACAAATAAAAGTTAGATTAGCTTTTGGATGGCGGCGACGTTTAGAACGTCAGCAATTACCCCCGCAAGTTATTCAACAGTTGCAGGAAACGCTAAAGGAAGACCATCGCTTTTTGCTATTTATTCCTCATATTGCAGATTTAGCATTGGTTGAAGCTGCATTACGGCATTCTTTTACAACTTTCCGCTTTGCTACTGTCCATGCAAGTGATCCAGAACGATTAGAAAAAGTCCAAAAAATGCGTGATGGTGATTACGACTTTTTAGTTACGACTTCTATTCTTGAACGGGGAGTCACTTTTCCAGAAATTGATGTCTATGTTTTGGGTGCCGATGATCCAGTCTTTTCTTCATCCGCATTAGTGCAAATTGCTGGCCGAGCTGGACGCGCGCAAAGTCGACCAACTGGGCGGGTTATTTTTTGGATCAATTGTAATTGTCGACAAGTTAATCAAGCTGTTTCTCAGGTGAAGTACTTGAATCGGAAAGGTCAAAGGTTGATAGATGGAGTGTCTTTTGTGCAATAAAAGGATATCTTTCCAACTAACTTTGAAAGATATTTTTAGCTTTCGCGAAATTATCACGCCAGTAGTCTGCACTAAATGCAAGGAAAGTTTTGTACACTGGAATGATCACGGATGCGCAGGATGTGGTAGAAACAATACTGGTAAAAATAGTTCCTTATGTGCAGACTGTCAGACATGGGAAAAGCTTTATGGTTGGCACTTGCATCATCGAGGATTATATCGGTATAACGAGGCGATGAAAGAATATATGCAACGTTATAAATTTAATGGCGATTACCGTTTATGCGTGGTATTTCAGCGTGAACTTAGTAAAGTGGTTAATGAACAGAAAGCAGATTTAATTGTCCCGATTCCAGTAACGTCGACAACGATGCAAACGCGTGGCTTTAATCAAGTTATTGGTCTATTACGCGAAGTACCTTACCAATCAATCTTAGGAACTAGGGCGAGTTCAAAAGTAGCGCAATCAAGCAAGACAAAAGAAGAAAGACCTACAACTAAGCAACCATTTATACTTAAATCTCCAGAAGAAGTAATTAATAAACGGATCCTTTTAGTTGATGATGTCTATACTACAGGAAGGACGTTGTACCATGTAGCAGTACTTTTTAAACAAGCTGGCTGTAAAGAGATTGGTAGCGTTTCACTAGCACGTTAAATTCTTCTTAAGATGCATTAATAAAGTTTGTTAATTAATACAAACTAATCTATAATAAAAATAGGATATGAGAAGAGTGGTCCTTCTGATATCAGATCAAGCAATTGCTTGGCTGAAAGGAGAGAAGTACAATGTTAAAGTTCAATATTCGTGGTGAAAATGTCGAAGTTACTGAGTCAATTCGTGATTACGTTGTAAAGCGAATCAGCAAGCTTCAAAAGTTCTTTGAAGATAGTGTTGAAGCTACCGCCCACGTGAACTTAAAAGTTTATCCAAACCGGACGTATAAGGTTGAAGTAACAATTCCACTTCCATACCTAACGTTGCGGGCAGAAGAGACTTCTAATGATATGTATGGAAGTATTGACTTAGTTACTGATAAGCTTGAACGGCAAATCCGGAAGTACAAGACGAAGGTTAACCGTAAGTCACGTGAAAAGGGCTTAAAGAACCTTGAATTCATCCCATCTGATAATGATGGAACAGATGGACAAGATGATGAATTAAAGATTGTACGGACGAAGCAAGTTTCATTAAAGCCAATGGATCCTGAAGAAGCTGTCCTTCAAATGGATATGCTTGGACACAATTTCTTTATCTTCCAAGATGCTGAAACTAATGGTACAAGCATTGTTTACCGTCGTAATGATGGTCGTTATGGCTTGATTGAAGCTGAATAGTCAATGCCAATATGAAGAGCGCGGATGAGAAATCATTGGCGCTTTTTGTATCTTATAACTTATAGCCACCTTGTAATATCCATACTAATAATTTTTATTTATACCATGAACGTGGTAAAATATTATGGTTAGAGTAAAAAATATAATTGGCTTGAGTAGTACTTTTTTATTGATTTTGGACTTAAGCCAGAAAGTAGGAAGGACGCTTTTATGGCCAATATTCTAAAAAAATGGATTGAAAGCGATCGTCGTGAATTACGGCGAATTAACAAAATAGCAAATAAAGTCGAGAGTTATGCTAAACAAATGTCTGAACTAACTGATGAACAGCTTCAGGCAAAAACTGATGAATTTCGGGAACGTTATAAAAAAGGTGAATCCTTGGATCATATGTTGCCAGAAGCATTCGCAGTTTCTCGTGAAGGGGCTAAGCGGGTCCTAGGACTTTACCCATTCCATGTCCAAGTCATGGGGGGGATTGTTCTCCACGAAGGTAATATTGCGGAAATGCGGACTGGTGAAGGTAAGACATTAACTGCCACAATGCCGGTTTACCTTAATGCGATCTCCGGAAAAGGTGTTCATGTTATTACTGTTAATGAATACTTGTCAAAGCGTGATGCTACCGAAATGGGACAGCTTTATAATTGGCTTGGATGTTCTGTTGGTATTAACAACTCAGAAATGAGCCCTGATCAAAAACGAGAAGCATATAAAGCTGATATTATGTATTCCACTAATAGTGAAATTGGATTTGATTACCTTCGTGACAACATGGCTGTTTACAAAGAAGACCAAGTCCAACGTGGTTTAAACTATGCTTTAGTTGATGAAGTGGATTCAATTTTAATTGATGAAGCGCGGACACCATTAATCATTTCAGGCCCAGGAACGGGAACTTCTAAGTTGTACAAACAGACTGATCGGTTTGTTAAGCAGTTAAAGAAAGATGTTGATTACAAGATTGATCTTGAATCAAAGACGGTTTCGTTAACTGATGAAGGAATTAAAAAGGCTGAAAAATACTTTAACTTAAAGAACTTATATGATCCGGAAAATACTGCGCTGACCCACCACTTGGATCAGGCGTTGCGTGCTAACTACATCATGCTTTTGGATAAGGATTATGTGGTTCAAGATGGTGAAGTGTTAATTGTTGATTCCTTTACTGGACGTGTAATGGAAGGTCGCCGTTTCTCTGATGGCCTTCACCAAGCTATTGAAGCCAAAGAAGGCGTAGAAATTCAAGAAGAAAACAAGACAATGGCTAACATTACATACCAGAACTTATTCCGGATGTATAACAAACTGGCGGGGATGACTGGTACCGCTAAAACTGAACAAGAAGAATTCCGTGAAATTTACAACATGGAAACTATTACTATCCCAACTAACCGTCCAGTTCAGCGAAAAGATGAGCCTGACTTGCTTTATCCAACGTTACAAAGTAAGTTTGCAGCTGTTGTCGATCGGATTAAGAAACTTCATGCCAAAGGACAACCTATCTTAGTTGGGACGGTTGCCGTTGAAACTTCTGAATACTTGTCTCAACTTCTTGATAAAGAGAACATTCCGCATGTTGTTTTAAATGCTAAAAATCACGCCAAGGAAGCGGAAATTGTTAAAAATGCTGGTCAAAAAGGTGCAGTAACTATCGCTACCAACATGGCAGGACGGGGGACAGATATTAAATTAGGCCCTGGCGTTCGTGAAATTGGCGGACTAGCAGTTATTGGTACTGAACGACATGAATCACGGCGGATTGATAATCAGCTTCGTGGACGTTCTGGACGGCAAGGTGATCCTGGTCTATCACAATTCTATCTGTCGCTTGAAGATGATTTGATGAAGCGGTTTGGTGGGGACCGGATCAAGGCCTTCTTGGACCGGATGAAAGTTAATGATGAAGATGCCGTCATTAAAAGTCGGTTCTTAACTCACCAGGTTGAATCAGCTCAAAAGCGGGTTGAAGGTAACAACTACGATTCACGAAAGAACGTTCTTCAATATGATGATGTTATGCGTGAACAGCGTGAAATTATCTATAAAGAGCGGCAACAAATTATCACTGAAGATAAGTCGCTGAAGTGGGTTCTTATGCCAATGTTTAGACGGACAATCCAGCGTGAAGTTGATCAGCATACCCTTGGTGACAAGAAGGATTGGGATTTACAAGGAATTGTTGACTTTGCAGAAGAAGTCTTAATCAAACCTGATACGATCACAGTTAAGGATCTGGAAGGTAAATCACCTCAAGAAATGGTCGATTACTTGATGACATTTGCCCAGGGAGTTTATAAGGAAAAGCAAAAACAACTTTATGATCCAGCACAGATGCTTGAATTTGAAAAGGTTGTTATTTTGCGGGTGGTTGACTCACACTGGACTGATCACATTGATATCATGGACCAATTCCGGCAGTCAGTTGGATTACGTGGATATGGACAATTAAATCCATTGGTTGAATACCAAACTGCTGGTTACCATATGTTTGAACAAATGATTGCTGATATTGAGTATGAAACTACTCGACTCTTCATGAAGTCAGAAATTCGGCAAAACGTAACACGTTAATTGTTAATTACTACTAGGTACGGCAGTAAGGTAACCCATGGCGGTACCGCTGCCGTATTGTTGTATAACGGAGGTTTGAGTGTGGAATTAAATGAAGCAAAAAAACAAGTAGAATCAATGCAAAAAGAAGTTACGCACTTCGGGAGGTCTCTTTGACTTAGATGCACTAGATGAGCGCATTGCAGAAATTGAACAAGAGATGGCTCAACCAGACTTTTGGAATAATAATGAGCAGGCACAGAAGGTCATTGCGGAAAATAATATTTTAAAAGAAAAACGGGATACCTTTGTGAATTTACGTAATCAGATTAGCGATCTTGAAACGTCGCTTGAATTGCTCGCGGTCGAACCGGACGATGATTTACAAAAAGATTTCGAAGCATCATTTACAAATACACAAAAGGCTTTAGAACAGTATCGATTAACGCAACTTCTTGATGGGGAGTATGACGCTAAAAATGCTATCTTAGAAATTCATCCGGGAGCAGGTGGTACTGAAGCCCAAGATTGGGGTGAAATGCTTCTACGGATGTATATTCGTTGGGGTGAACAGCATGGTTTCTCCGTTGAAACAGCGAGTTATGAAGCCGGTGATGAAGCGGGTATCAAGAGTGTTACGCTGCTAATTAAAGGGCATAATGCGTTTGGTTATCTTCGTAGTGAAAAGGGAGTCCATCGGCTTGTTCGTATTTCCCCATTTGATGCGGCTGGTCGGCGTCATACATCATTTGCTTCGGTTGACGTAATGCCAGAGTTGGATGATAGTGTTGAGGTTGATATTGATCCATCAGATTTACGAGTTGATACTTTCCGGTCTAGTGGTGCTGGTGGTCAGCATATTAATAAAACGGAATCTGCTGTTCGGATTACGCATATTCCAACCGGGATTGTAACTTCTTCTCAAGCTGAACGATCCCAACTCCAAAACCGAGTGACTGCAATGAATATGTTAAAATCAAAGTTGTATGAACTGGAAGAAGAAAAGAAAGCCAAAAAACGGGCGGAAATTGAGGGCGAACAACTTGATATCGGTTGGGGTTCTCAAATTCGTTCATATGTTTTTCACCCATATACCCTAGTCAAGGATAATCGAACGGGTTATGAAACTCATAATGGGCAAGCTGTAATGGACGGGGACCTTGATCCATTTATTGATGCTTTCCTACAGTGGAAACTTAGTCAAAAGAATCCTCAATAAGTTATTTAGTTTGGAAGGAAGTGAGTAAAGTGCGCGAAAGTCAACATAAAAGATTAACTCGCTCGGGATCAGATCGAATGATAGCTGGTGTATTTGGCGGAATTGGCCAGTACTTTAAGATTCAGCCAAATATTTTACGTATTTTATATGTCTTACTGACTATTTTTACCGGTTTTGTTCCAGGTATTATTATCTATATTATTTTGGTAATAATAATGCCTGCTGATCCGCAAAATCCCGATTTACTAGGATTTTTAAAGTCCTTCAGTGAATCACAAAAAACATCTCAACAGCCTCACCAACGTTCTCGGCGGACTTTAACGAATGTCGAGGAAAAAGACATTAAAAGAAATGGAAGATCATAATGGAATTTTGGAAACGAGTATTGATTGATACAATCCTTTTTATTGCCCTTGCTGGTTTATTTGCCGGAACAGGGATGTTTTATATCACAAGTGCTTGGATTGCACCATTGGCAAGTTTTGTTTTAGCAATTTTGAACGTTGCTATTAAGCCAATTTTAGTAATTTTATCGTTGCCGATTAATATTTTGACCCTGGGTCTTTTTAGTGTTGTAATTAATGGAATTATGCTACAACTAACATCGATGCTTGTCGGGTCGGCAAACTTTCATTTTTCGTCATTTGGTTCTGCAATGTTGATTGCGATTATTATGGCAATTTTCAATGCAGTTATTACAAGTCACGAGGATAGATTGTAAAGGAGTGGAGAAAATGCCAAACAATGTAACGGTGCAAGAATTAGTTGATAAGGTCCGATTAAAAGTCTTACAAGGAGAGGATTATCTCCAACGTAAGATAACAACTAGTGACATTTCACGGCCAGCACTTGAATTTGCGGGATATTTCAAGCATTACCCCGCAGCACGGATTCAGCTGTTAGGAATCACGGAAACTTCATTTGCTAAAGACTTAACTCATGAGCAACGTGAGGAGTACATGACAAAAATGTGTATGCCACAAACACCATGTTTTGTTATCTCAACTAATCTGCCAATTCCTAAGGAGCTAAAGAAGGCGGCTGAAGATGCGAAAATTCCAATCTTAGGAACGCATTTAACCTCTTCTCAAATATTAAGTAACATGACTTCTTACTTGCTTGAACGTTTGGCACCACGAAAATCTCTCCATGGTGTATTAGTTGATATCAGTGGGGTTGGAGTGCTTATTACCGGTGATTCAGGAGTAGGTAAGAGTGAAACAGCTTTGGAACTTGTTCGTCGTGGGCACCGACTGATTGCTGATGATCGGGTAGAAGTTTACGCTCGTGACGAACAGACCTTGGTAGGGACTGCTCCACAAATTTTAAAACACTTAATGGAAATTCGTGGGATTGGGATTATTGATGTCTCTACGCTTTATGGAACAGGAGCAATTATGCCTTCTGATCAAATCAGTTTAATTGTACATCTTGAAACGTGGACTCCAGATGTACAATTTGATCGTCTTGGTGATCGTGGAGATACTCAAACAATTCAAGGCGTTATTGTGCCTAAAGTTTCTGTCCCGGTTAAAACTGGTCGTAATTTAGCGATTATTATTGAATCAGCTGCAATGAATTATCGGGCCGAGACAATGGGCTATGATGCGACTGAAACATTTGATCGAAACCTTAACCAGTTGATTAAGCAGAATTCAGAACGTGATAGTAAAAATAACAAGGGGTCGGCAAACTAGATGATTAATCCAGGAATAAAAGCCGCTTTAAACCCAATTGCTTTCCAAGCTGGTCCATTTACTATTCACTGGTATGGCGTCATTATTGCTAGTGGGGTAGTTTTAGCTCTTTTATTAGCCGTTTGTGAAGGAAAGCGAGAGGGAATTTCTGAAGATGATTTTTATGATTATCTTTTATGGGCGCTCCCAATTGCGATAATTTGCGCACGAATTTACTATGTAGTATTTCAGTGGAGCTATTATTCTCAGCATCCAAGCGAGATTATTGCTATCTGGGATGGTGGAATTGCGATATATGGAGCGATTTTAGGAGGCTTTATTGTTTTACTTGTCTTTTGCCATTACCGTCATTTATCTAGTTGGCTGATGATGGACATCATTGCCCCAACCCTTATTATGGCTCAAGGAATTGGCCGGTGGGGTAACTTTATGAATCAAGAGGCATTTGGTGATATTACGACACGGGCGCATTTAATGGCTCAGCATATTCCAAATTGGATAATAAACCAAATGTATATTGGTGGGCACTATCGAATTCCAACATTCTTATATGAGTCACTATGGGATTTAACTGGCTTTGCATTACTAATGTTACTTCGTCATCGCAAACATTTATTTCGTCGTGGTGAAATTTTCTTAACCTATGTAATGTGGTATGCATTTGGACGTTTCTTTATTGAAGGTATGCGGACTGATAGTTTAATGCTCGGAAATATTCGCATTTCACAGTTACTTTCTGTAGTGTTTTTTGTTAGTGCATTAGTAATACTAATAGTTCGACGTCATAAAAATATTCCGTGGTATGGTAACGGAATAAACAAAAATTAATTGAATTGGATAAGGAGAAAGAATTATGGCAGAAAAAATTGCTGTTTTAGGTGCTGGTTCGTGGGGCAGTGTTTTAGCAAACATGCTTACAGAAAATGGCCACGATGTTACATTATGGTCTCGTAATGAGGAACAAGTTAAGCAATTCAATACTGAACATACAAATCCTCGCTATATGAAAGACTTTGTTTATTCTACTAAATTAACAGCAACAACAGACATGAAAGAAGCTGTTAAGGGTGTCAGCGTGATACTAATTGTGATTCCAACAAAGGGTCTTCGTGAGGTTGCTAAGAAATTAAACACAATTTTGACTGAATTACACCAAAAACCGTTAATTATTCACGCAACGAAAGGCCTAGAACAAAATACATATAAGCGGCCATCAGAAATGCTTAGTGAAGATATTTCTCCTGAAAATCGTCAGGCAATTGTTGTTTTATCAGGTCCGAGTCATGCTGAAGATGTGGCAATTAAAGATATGACAGCTGTAACTGCAGCTTGTGAAGACCTAACTAGTGCTAAAAAGGCGCAGAAGCTATTTAGTAATTCTTATTTCCGTGTTTATACTAACGACGATGTGATTGGTGCGGAATTTGGAGCAGCCTTAAAGAATATTATTGCAATTGGTGCTGGAGCTATCCAAGGCCTTGGCTACCATGATAATGCACGAGCAGCTTTGATTACTCGTGGGCTTGCAGAAATTCGTCGGCTGGGGGTTGCTTTTGGTGCTAACCCAATGACTTTTATTGGCCTTTCTGGTGTTGGTGACCTTGTTGTTACTGCTACCAGTAAAAATTCTCGAAATTGGCGTGCTGGCTATCAATTGGGACAAGGAAAAAAGCTTCAAGATGTAATTGATAATATGGGAATGGTTATCGAAGGGGTCTATACCACCAAGGCCGCTTATGAATTAAGTCGTAAACGGCAAGTACAGATGCCAATTACCGAAGCTCTTTACCGTGTTTTGTATGAAGGTGAAGATATCAAAACTGCAATTTCTCAGTTAATGGACCGAGATCTTACTTCAGAAAACGAATAAATATGGTAAAATGCTAGAGGATGGATATTGAGAGAAATTGAAACATGGAAAGGGTTTTACAAGTATGAAACGTGTTAGAAAAGCCATTATTCCTGCTGCTGGTTTAGGAACTCGTTTTCTTCCTGCAACAAAGGCATTGGCAAAGGAAATGTTACCAATTGTTGATAAGCCAACAATTCAATTTATCGTTGAAGAAGCGCGCAAATCAGGAATTGAAGATATTGTTGTTGTTGATGGAAAGAATAAGCGGTCTATTGAAGACCACTTTGACTCTAATCCAGAGTTGGAAGATAATCTTCGTTCAAAGCACAAGGACGAGATGTTAAAGATGGTTGAAGAAACAACTGATGTTAATATTTACTTCATTCGTCAATCTCACCCACGTGGTTTAGGGGACGCTGTTTTAACTGCTCGTGATTTTATCGGGGATGAACCGTTTGTTGTTATGCTTGGGGATGACCTTAATAACATTAACAACAAGAATGAAGCTTTAACGAAGCAATTAATTGAAAGTTATAACCAAACTGGCGCATCTACTCTTGCAGTTATGCGGGTTCCGCATGAAGACACTGCAAAGTATGGTGTAATTAACCCTAGCAAGGAAGTTACGCCAGGACTTTATAACGTAACTAGCTTCGTTGAAAAACCAGCTCCTAAAGACGCACCAAGTGATTTAGCAATTATTGGTCGGTATGTCTTTACTCCAGAAATCTTTGATGTATTAGCAAAGACTAAGCCAGGTAAGGGCGGCGAAATTCAATTAACTGATGCAATTGATACTTTGAACCAAACTCAACGGGTATTCGCTCGTGAATACAAGGGTGACCGTTACGATGTTGGTAATAAGTTCGGCTGGGTTAAGACAAACATTGAATATGGTTTGGAACACCCACAAGTTAAAGAAGAATTGCGTGAATACATTAAGGAATTAGGCGCAAAGCTTGCTGCTGAAGATAAGCAAAATAATTCTAAGAAGTAAGACTAGCATTGGCCTTTAAAAAATAAACCTTCAAGATTCGTTATAGGGATCTTGAAGGTTTATTTTTTACATATCTTCAACAACTACATATTCCATATCAAGTGGGCCGTGAACACCAACAATTAACACCATTTCAATATCACCAGAATTGGATGGGCCGGTAATAAAGTTGATGTTTGATGTTTGTAAACTACCATCCTGAATTGCCTTTTGATAATAATCCATTGCTTGCCGTGAACGTGGTAAAATTTTGCTTTTTGGCACAATAGCTAGGTAATGAGTTGGAAGAAAATGAAACATCCGTCCTTGTTGTGGGTAGGTCGCAACTGTTACGGTCCCTGACTCAGCTAATAGAAAGTCCGCAAAGCCAATTGCTCCATCACTGTTATTTGCATTTACAATGTTTTGCCGCCCAAATTCAGGTTCCCAATAGTAAATAGGATCTACTCGTAAATTATCTTGCCATTTCCCCAATGAATAATCTTGCCATTTTTCTTCATCAAAGGAGGGAAGCATTAGACTTTTAATCTCCTTTTCTTGGATAAAATCATTAAGAGTGTGGCCAAGATCGGCTGATTTAACAACATGGAAATCAACATGAACTTCTTCGCTATTTTTGCGTGCAAGTTCAAGAAGTTCATCTTGGCTTTTTCCAGCAAGGGTAGTTTCTGGAAGATTATTAACGGGGATAAATGGATCTTCACCAAGCGTATGGCGAGGACGATTGGCAGCCTTTGCAATTCGATTTAAGAAGTCTTCTTGATTTTTAGCGGTATTTGCTTCTTGTAAGTAATCAGTCATTTTCTTGCTCCTCCTCTTCTTCGTAATGACGATACCAATGCCGGAAGTTTTGGTGGTACTTTGGTGGAACAGCAAGATCACGAACATCTACCCAGCCATGAGCTAGTTTAGGAGCAATTGCGGGAAGGTGGTTAATTTTACCATCTGGATAAAGGTTCTTAATGTCTTCAGGAGTTGTCTTCTTGCCAAATGGCTCAAGAGCAATATGAGCAAATCGCATTGCATCATTAAAGAGCGTAGGGGAGCTCGTACCTTTACCAACTGCCTTCAAAAGAGCATTCGAAGGACTGTGATCTAAATGAAGTTCATCCATTTCTACATAACGGTGATGACGGATTAACTCATGAAGGGGAATTTTAACAGGACAAGTTTCCGTGCAAGCAGCACATAAACTACATGCATATGGCAATTCCTTGAATTCTTGATAACCGCCTAAAATCGGCGAAAGAACTTCACCCATTGGTCCAGGATAAATCGATCCATATCCCTTTCCACCGACTTGCCGGTAAACGGGGCAAACGTTTAAGCAAGAACCACAACGAATACATTGCAGCATTGGTTCAAAGTCAGTGTTAAGCATCTTAGAACGACCATTATCGACTATTACAACATAGAAGTCATCTGGTCCATCTGCTTCATCCGCTTCTTTACCTTTTGAGAAAGTACAGTAACTAGTTAGTTTTTGACCAACTGCACTTCGACATAAAACATTGTCAAGGACTTCTGCTTCTTTCAAACTTGGCACAATTCGTTCCATCCCCATGACTACAACCTGGGTTTTAGGAATGGCCATACTAATATCGGCATTTCCTTCGTTGGTAACAAGGTTAATCATTCCATTATCAGCAATCGCAAAGTTACAGCCAGTAATGCCAAAGTCTGCTTGCATAAAGTAATTACGGAGATAGTGACGGACAAACCTAGCCATATGTTCAGGATCATTGTCACCGTCATAGCCAAGCTTTTCAAATACTTTTTGAATTTGATTGCGGTTTTTATGCAGCGTGGGGAAAACAATATGTGTTGGTTCATCCCAATTATCTTCTTGCAAAATAAATTCAGCTAAATCTGTTTCCATTAATGAAAGTCCGGGGATTGTGAGTAATTCTTTATCCAATCCAATTTCAGTAGTCACCATTGACTTAGATTTAACAACATGATGAACGTTTTTCTTGATTGCCAATTGTTTGATAAAGGCACTTGCTTCGTTACCATCCTTGGCAAAGAAAACATGACCACCATTTTTTTGAACATTATCGCTGAATTCTTCAAGGTAATCCGGGAGATGCTTAATGACGTGTTGACGAATTTCAGCAGAAAGATCACGCCAGCCTTCCCAGTGTCCTAATTGACGCCGTGCTTCAGTTCGTTTTTGAAATTGAGCGTCTTGTGCTTTAGCAACCGATGCCCGCATAAATTTATCGGCTTCTGCGTCTTTAATTCGTTCAGTAAAAGGCTTATCGCTTGTGGCTATTCCCATCTAAAACACCCCGTTTCCGTTTGCTGGTACCATTACATGATCCGTATCTTTGACATAAGTGATTCGGCTAGTATCAACGTTATGATTAAGGACCTCAGCAATGTGCATAATTGTAATATGAGAGCCATCACGGCGACGGTTAATTCGTCCACCAATATTCATTAAACATGTTTGCTCGCAAGCAATAAGAATATGTGCTTTCGTCTTCAAAACATTATTTGCTTTATCATCAACCATCGCTTCAGAGAGAAGGGGTTCTTTAGCAGAGAATGTTCCACCAAAGCCACAACATAATTGAATGTTATGAAGGGGAATAAGCTCAAGTCCTTTAACATGTTCAAGTAGAACGATGGGGGCTGTCCGTTCACCAAGAAGACGGGTCATGTGGCAAGAACGGTGAAAGGTTGCTGTATCATCTAGTTCTGCACCACAATCAAGAATACCGAGAACCCGGTAAATAAATTGCGTTAGTTCAAAAGATTTATCATAAAGGATTTGCGCTTTCTTCGAATACTCTGGATCATCTTTGAAAATGTTCTTGTATTCATGAAGCATGGCAACACATGATCCAGAAGGCCCAACAATATAATCGGCGTCAATACTTAAAAGGGCATCGAGTTGATTTTTAAATGTAGCAATTGTTTCACGATCATAACCGCTATTATAAGTTGGTTGTCCGCAGCAAATTTGTTTATCGGGGAAAAATGTTTCGCAGCCAAAACGTTGGAGAAGTTCAACCGTTGCCTTTCCGACATCTGGATAAAGCAGATCAACAATACAAGTAGAAAAAATACAGACTTTCATACATGCGTGCATTAATTGGATGCACTTCGCCTCCTTAAAAATCGAAAAAATATAATTGCTTATCATAATAAGTATAACTCAAATATGATAATATTAGAGTTGAAAACGATTTAATTATTTGAAACTAATATATAAAATCATAATATTGATTATAGTTCGACAAGAATATTACTATTAAAAAGTAAGCAAAATGATAGACAAAAAGATCCAAAGTCTGTATGATATGGATAGTAAAAAAATTGTTCGAGGAGGAAGAGAGAAATGGCTGAAAATAAGCAATATGATGTTGTAATCATCGGTGCTGGGCCAGGTGGAATGACCGCAGCGATGTATGCATCACGAGCAAACCTATCTGTCTTGATGCTTGATCGTGGAATTTACGGCGGAAACTTGAATAATACTGCTGAAATTGAAAATTACACAGGATTCAAGAGTGTGAAGGGCCCTGAACTTGCCCAACAAATGTATGAAGGTGCAACTCAGTTTGGCGCAGAATATGCTTATGGAACAGTAACTAAAGTAGAACTTGATGGTGACTTAAAGAAGATCACTACTGACATGGATGAAACATATACTGCAAAGGCGGTTGTTATCGCTACTGGATCTGATCAGCGCCACCTCAATGTTCCAGGAGAAGAAGAATTTGGTGGCCGTGGTGTTTCATACTGTGCGGTTTGTGATGGAGCCTTCTTTAAGGGAAAGCATTTAATCGTTGTTGGCGGTGGTGATGCAGCTGTTGAAGAGGGAGTTTACTTAACGCAATTAGCCTCCAAAGTAACAGTGCTTGTTCGTCGTGATGAGCTCCGGGCTGAACCAATTATTCAAGCAGAAGCGATGAATAATGACAAGATTGAGTTTGTTTATAACACTAGTGTGACTGAAATTGTTGGGGATGATATTAAAGTAACAGGTGTTAAAACTCATAATAATAAGACTGGTGAAGATGGTGAAATGGCTGCAGATGGTGTCTTCATTTATGTTGGTAATTTCCCAAAGACCGCTGCTTTTAAGAATTTAGATATTCTTGATGATCAAGGCTGGGTAAAGACTGATGAGCGAATGCGGACAGCAGTACCAGGTATTTTTGCCATTGGGGACGTTCGTGAAACACCATTACGACAGGTTGCAACAGCTGTTGGTGATGGAGCGATTGCTGGCCAGCAAGTTTATCAATACATTAAATCGATGGATTAATAAAAAGGTGTTAGAGAAAAGCTCTAGCATCTTTTTTTATTTAGTGGTATAGTTTTGATTAAAATTTAGTTAGAAAAGGAGGACGATTACCATTGGAAAATGATGAAAAAATAAAACTATTACAGAAGTTAATTCAGATTGATACAGTAAATGGTAACGAAAAGGACGAAGCAAGTTATATTAAAAGGACCTTAGAAGATCATCATATTTCCTGTGAATTAGTTCCTTTTGCACCCAACCGCACCAATTTAATTGCGGAGATTGGTGATGAAAAGGGGCCGGTACTCGCTCTTTCTGGACATTTAGATACGGTAGCTGCAGGTGATTTCCAAAAATGGACATATCCACCATTTGCTGGCCAATTAGTAGACGGTAAAATCTATGGTCGGGGAGCAGTTGATATGAAGTCGGGATTGGCAGCCATGGTGGGTGCTTTAATTGAGCTTAAAGAAGCAGGTTTGCCAAAACATGGAAAGGTTCGCTTGATTGCCACTGTTGATGAAGAAGTTGGTGGTCAAGGTTCTCTTGAAATGACTGATAAAGGGTACGTTCATGATGTTGATGTGATGGTAATTGGGGAAGCAACTACTGGCCAAATTGAATATGCTCACTGTGGCTCTTTTGATTATATTGTTGAGTCTTATGGAAAATTGGCTCATAGTTCGCAACCAGAATTGGGAATTAATGCTGTTACAAATCTAGTGAAATTTATCAATAAAGAATCACGGGCGTTTGACGATGCAGCAGTAAGTCCCACCCTAGGAAAATTAATTCATAGTGTGACTGTCTTTCATGGTGGAGAGCAGTTAAATTCAATTCCTGATTACGCATATTTGAAGGGGAATGTTCGCACGATTCCAGAATGTGATAATCGGGAAACAGGAAAAAGACTACAATCAATCATTGATGAGTTAAACAAGGAGACAGGGGTTGAATTAAAACTAAAGATAGTTGCTAGTTTTATGCCAGTGGTTACAAATAAGCAAGATCGCTTCATTGCACTTGCTCAAACGGCAATTAAAAAGGTTAGCGGCAGGCAACCGGATGTAGTGATTTCTCATGGGGCAACGGATGCATCCCGCTATGTTTTAGACAATCACAATTTTCCAATAATTGAATACGGACCAGGGATTGAAAAGTTATCACACCAAATTGATGAACGTATTGCGCTTGATGATTATTTAACGGCTCAGCAAGCTTACGTTGAAATTGCTAAACAATATTTGAATAATACTAAAGACGATGAACAGGCTAGTAGTTAAGCATGACCGTACAGAGACTCCAGCTGGTGGAAAAGGAGCTTTTATGCTAATGAATCACACCTGGGAGTAAAGATTTTTTGACTGAAAGAAGAATCCGGGAGTCACCCGTTATCACAAAGAGTTTCGTCGCAAATGACTGAACTTAATGAGGCAGTTGCTGTGAGGTAGCTGTGAAAAAAGGTGGCACCACGCATACTAAATACGTCCTTTGAAGATTTATTCTTCAGAGGGCGTTTTTTTGATAAAGGAGAAGATACGTATGAAGAAAAAGATAATTAATTTCGGATTAGTTTTAATATTGCTTTTACCTTTAATTGTTTTTGCAAGTGGCTTTAAGATTCAAAATGAGAATTACCGGGCAAACCACACAGATACGTGGGAAAGAATAAAGAAGCGGGGAACATTACTTATCGGGGTTGATGATACCTTTGTTCCGATGGATTTTCGAAAAAGGAACGGTCAATTGGTTGGTTATGATGTTGATTTATCTCGCGCAGTTGCGAAAGTTTTAGGATTAAAAGCTGATTTTCAGTCAATTGATTGGTCAATGAAGGAAACCGAATTAAAAAATGGCACAATTGATTGTATTTGGAACGGTTATACAGCTACTCCTTCCCGACAAAAACGAATTGCATTTAGCAGAGTTTATGAGCTATCTGGCCAATCATTAGTGGTACGAAAAGATAGTAAAATTAAAAATTTCGCGGATATGAAAGGAAAGATATTGGGAATTCAAGAAAGCTCAACTGCTCAAACTGATTTTGACAAATATCCCCAAGTATTGAAGAGACTAGTTAAAGGACAGAAGCCAATTCTTTATCAAGATAACTCGAGTGCTTTCATGGATCTGCAAGCAGGCCGCACACAAGGAGTACTTGCCGGGACTGTCTATGCCGGCTATTATGCGACCCACATTGCAAATAATAATAATTATAAATTGATTTCAGCATCTGCTTATCCTGCAGACCGGGTTGCGATTGGAATGAGGAAGGGGGACCGGACGCTTATTAATAAAATTAACTATGCTCTTGGGGTTCTTCAAAAAGATGGTACCTTACGACGGATTAATAAAAAATGGCTAGGAATTAATAGTAATTATCTGGGACCGGTTGCTGAATTTCGAAAATCCAACAATAATCGTTAATGATTTGTTAAAATTTTATATAACAAGGACTAAGTCATGTGGTAATAAGTCAAGATGTAATTATCACTGACTAGCTTGTCTTGACCAGATTTTGG
>NZ_LN887440.1:0-4911 GCF_036621895.1 Limosilactobacillus reuteri subsp. porcinus | reverse complement strand
ATTATCTCCTACTCGATTAAAATGCAAGATTTTAAGTGGATTTAACGATTTTTTGCATATATATAATATTAGAGACACTATTTTCAGGAGGAATTTATGCGTTTTTTACATACGGCTGATTGGCATATTGGCAAGACCTTAAACGATTTTAGCTTGCTTGATGATCAGCTAGCAACCTTTAAGCAGATTGAAGCAATTGCCAAAGGCCAGCAAGTTGATGCGATAGTGATTGCCGGGGATTTATATGATCGGTCCGTGCCCAATGAAGCAGCGGTTAAACTCTTAAACCAGATGCTGCAAGAATTAAACTTGATTGATCATTTTCCTTTACTGGCAATCAGTGGGAACCATGATTCAGCGGTCCGTTTAAGTACGGGGACTGATTGGTTTGCTTACCAGTCATTTTTCTTAAATACTAACATTAATGATGCTTTTACCCCGGTCACAATCAAGGATACCCAATTTTTCTTATTGCCATTCTTTGGGATTCAAGAAGTTCGCAACTATTTTAATGATGACAAGATTAAAAATGTCAATGATGCGATGGCGCGGATTACAACTGAGATGGAAAAGTATTTTGCTCCTGATAAAAGACATGTCCTTGTCGCCCATTTCTTTGCGGCTGGAAGTAAGCGAACGGCGGATTCTGAAACTTTGATTGAGGTTGGCGGATTAAATGCGGTCACGACAGATGTTTTAGCTCCCTTTGATTATGTTGCTCTTGGTCACCTTCATAATCGCAACGCTTTAAATGACGAAAAAGTTAGGTACAGTGGCTCCCCAATGAAATTTTCAGTATCGGAAGCCAAGCAAGAAAAGGGCGTCTGGATTGTTGATACAGCACCTTTTAAGGCCGAGTGGGTTCCACTATCGCCAGTTCATGATATTCACCTTTTGAAAGGGAGCTTTGCTGAACTGGCTAAAAAACCTGAAGAAGCATTACGGGACGATTTTTATGACATTGAATTGACCGACCAAGAACGAATTCCCGATGTGCTAAACAAGTTACGCGAATATTATCCGAAGATTGTCAGCCTTCACCGGACACATCAGGCCAAGCAGGTTCAACTCAACCTTAGTAAAAAGCGTGCTCAGGAATCGCCCCTTGATTTGCTTGCGGATTTTTATTCCCAAACGATGGGAAATGATTTAACTGACCGCCAAAAGAAATGGGCAGAAAAGGCCTTGACTCAAATTATGAAAGGGGAAGAATAGGATGCGTCCATTAACGATTGAACTACATTACTTTGGGCCGTATGAGCGTCAAGTGATTGACTTTACGCAGTTCACAGATCGTTCCTTATTTCTGGTAGCAGGGAATACTGGTGCGGGGAAGACCACGATTTTTGATGCGATGTGTTATGCACTTTTTGGTCAAACAACCAATGATCGTGATCGGTCGGCAGCTGCTTTACGTTCTGATTTTGCACCAGCTGACCAAGAAACAATGGTGAAGTTTACCTTTGAACACCAAGATCTTAAATATCAAATTATGCGTCGTCCTAAACAGGTTTTAAAGGGACGTCGCGGCAATTTGGTTGAACATAATCAAGCCGTTGACCTTATCTACCCACTTGAAAGTGACCATCCCCATGAAATCACTAAGATCAAGGAAGCAGACACGTTTATTACTGACCTGCTCAACCTGACCCGCGATCAATTTAAGCAGATTGTCCTTCTCCCTCAAGGAAAGTTTCGGCAGTTTCTTGATTCAGATAGCAATACGAAGGAAGCACTTCTACGGGACCTCTTTAATACGTCCCGTTATGAGCAGTGGGCAACGCAATTAAAAAATGATTTGCGTGAACAGAAGAAGTCATTGACGACCCAAGAAACAAAACTTCAATCATTAAAGGAAACAGTAACCGAGATTGATGCGCAATTAACAACTAAAGAATGGTTAGTAGAAGCAAAAAAATACTTAGCCCGACTAAAGGCTAATCTTGAACGTTTGGGCAATGATGAGCAGCAACAGCAAAAGAAAGTTGATCAGCTTGATTCCCAACTTCATACTGAGCAAGAGTTGAAGAAGAATATTGAGGAGTTAGCTGAACTTATCAAGGCTGGAGAAAGACTTCAAGCTCAAGCTGAAAAGATCCAAGAAACAAAGCAACAAGTAAAAATCCTTGACTGGTACCAAGAACACCAGACAGAATATCAACGGTGGAAAGATGGCGAAAAGCGTCTCCAAAAATTAACAGCGGACAATAAAATTCTCCATGAGGATCTGTTCAGCTTTCAAAAGCAACAGCGAGTAATTGAAACTGAATTGCAGCAAACGAGCAAGCAGCAAGAAGAGATTGATCAGCTTCAAACAGAGGCCGCCGACTTGACGAATAAACTACCATTATTCGATGATCGAGATAAACTAAGATCAACTGTCGATGAACTACAAACAAACTTAAAACAGCAGGAAAAACAGCAAGCTGCTTCCCAGAAGAAGTTGCAAGACGCTCAACAGCAATTGACGGTTATTGCTAATAATTTAAAAGAGCATGAAAACTTGGGGGAAGTTCAAGTTCAACTAGCAAAAAATGAAGCCCTTCAGGAAAAATTAACGACTGCTGGAAAAGATCTAAAGCAATTAGAAACAAATCTTTTATCTGAAAAGGAAAATTGCGCGAAATTAGAGCAAAAGCAGGGGGATGCTGAAAAACTCGTTCAAAAATCGCAAAGTAGATTGGATGACTTGAATGATCGCTTTGCCCGTCACCAAATTGCCATTCTTGCTCAAAAATTAAAGCCGGCCACCCCTTGCCCAATTTGTGGATCACTTGACCATCCCCATCCAGCAAATTTAGCAGATGATGGTGAGTTGGTAACGGAAGCACAAGTTAAAGCAGCAACCGTTAAAGCTCAACAAAACCGTAGTACGCTTGACCAGTTAAAAGAACAAGTTCGCCAAAGCGCTGCCAAAATTGCGGACTTAACGACACAGTTAGAAACTCAGCAGGCATATTTAGCTGAACTGCTAGGGGATGATGAATTACCGCAGGATTGGGAAGGACAAATCGAAAATCACGCTCAAAAACTAGCAGAAATGAAAACTGACCTCGATAGAATAGAACAACAGGTTAAACAATGGCGCCAAGAAGAGGAAAAATTGCAACAGGAATCCAAGTTCTCTCAAGAAAAATTAGATAAAATAGACGAAAGTGTGAACCGCTGCAAACAGGATTTAATCGCCAAGCAAACTATTCTGAAAGAAAAAACAGCCGCTTTACCAGCAAAATTTCCTACTAAAGAAGTTGCTGACAAGCAAATTCAAACTGATCAACTAAAGATCAAAGCCTTTAATAGCCAGCTTGAATCATTACAACAACAACGACAAGAAAATGCCGAAAAATTAGCAGGGACAAATAGTCGGATCGATCAGACTAAAGAAGAACTTGTCACCCAAACGACGCAACAAGATAACTTACACCAATATCTTGTGAACCTTTTAGCACAATATGATCTCCAGCTTAAATGGAATTTCTGGCAAGAAGCTAGTGAACAAGTAGCAACATTGTCATCATTACGTGAACAGGTAATGACCTTTGAGAATCAAGTCCAGGATAATCAGTCCCAACAAGAGCGGTTGACTAAGGCCATCAATAATCATCCCATGCCAGATATTACGTCAACGCAGACCAAACTTAATACTGAGCGTGAACAACTTCGGCAATATCAGCAAGAAATGGGTCAGTTAACTGCTCAGTATAAGCAATTAGCAAAAACAGATCAAAAGATTATTAAGGTAGTTGAAAAAACAGGAAAACTTGATCAAGAAATTAATGAATTACAAACATTAACAGACGTCGTGACTGGGAATACCGAAAATCATGTTAGCTTAGAACGGTATGTATTACAGGCATATTTTCAAGATGTCTTAGTAGCAGCCAATGTTCAGTTAGAACGATTAACTAATGGCCGCTACCAGTTTGAATTAGCAACGGAAAGTCATGGGCCTGGTGCCAAGTGGAGTGGGCTTGAAGTTAATGTATATGATGATAATGCCGGCAGAACGCGAAGTGCCCGAACACTTTCTGGTGGTGAAAGTTTTATGGCTTCACTTGCCCTTGCTTTAGCTCTTTGTCAGATTGTTCAAGAGCAAAGTGGGGGAATTAAGATTGATGCGCTCTTTATCGATGAAGGATTTGGTTCCCTTGATCAACAAGCTCTTGAAGATGCTCTTCATTCCCTTCAAGAACTCGAAGGTCACCGGATGATTGGAATTATCAGTCATATCACTGAACTGGAAGAACAGATTCCAGATCAATTAATTGTTCGATCACGAAATGGCCGTAGTTATGTCTCATACCAGCATGAAATATAAGCTTAAAATAGTATTTAAATAGTATTTAAATCTGAAATGATGAAATTAAATAAAAAAGTTAAAAATAAAAAGTGCAAAAATTAGTTTTTTTCGTATATAAATATATAGGGGAGGTGATTTGCGAGATGAAGACTTGTTCGTTCATAAACTCCTTTCCCCATTATTTACTGTCTTCATTTGTAAGTCACTTTTCCTAATGGGAGCCGGGATATGAGTCGAGTTGCTTTCATGGTTAAAATCGACTCTTGTCTTGCTCTCTTTCTTCTCCCACAAATCTCAATGTAAAGATCTCTTATCTGCTCTTTTACGAACCACCAGGTAGGAGATCTTTATTTTTCGCGGTTTTAAATAAAAAGTGCAAATGTTATCTTTTTACGTATATATTTAAGTGAAGGCCTAAAAATGCATTTAATGCTCTTTAACTCCATATTATCTTCCACAGTCTAATAGGCCTTCACTTAAAAAGCTAGGAAATTTTTCTTAGCTTTTTTTATAACGCCGTTTGTAAAATTAAGTTAGAAAAAATAAAAAGCCATTTGTGATAGACTTTTGAGTATCCCTAATCAAAAGAAAGGCAATCACAAATGACCTAT
>NZ_LN887439.1:0-1253 GCF_036621895.1 Limosilactobacillus reuteri subsp. porcinus | reverse complement strand
ACTCGGACTTATGAATATGTCCAAGACGCTCCAGTCAATTCAATGTGATTAAGTTGTCGAACCGCCGTATACGGAACCGTACGTACGGTGGTGTGAGAGGTCGATAACTGAACTAATCAATTATCTCCTACTCGATTGTCAAAAAAAAATGAGCAGTTTTTTTGAATAATTTTTACATGAGATAATTCTAGTTATAATTTTACAAGTCACTCAAAAGCGATTAAATCAACGTTTAAGCGACTATAAAAAAATCAGCGAACATTTGTTACAAAAAATTACAGAAATAACGAAATTTGATAAGTCCTAGTAACCCGCTCGTAACCCTAATCCTGTATAGTAGTTATCGTTGAAATGAGTTATTTGATTAATTAAGAGAAAAGGATGGATTGAATTTATGATGAAGTTATCTAAGAAAGTAGCCAAGATTACAGCAGCGATTACTGGTGCAGTTGCATTAGGAACAATAGCTACTGCAACGACTGCAAACGCCGACAGTATTTACACGGTGCAAGCAGGTGACACCCTTTCTGGGATTTCTTACAAATTAGGTCACGATCTAACTTTTGTAGATACATTAGCAAACAATAATAATATTGCTGATAAGAACTTGATTTACGTTGGTCAACAATTAGTAATCAAGGATGATGGTGAAGTTGCACCAGCTACTCAAGAAGAAGTTGCTACTTTACCAGCCGCAAATGTTGCACCACAAGCAGATACACAAGCTACACCTGCTGAAAATCAAGCACAACAAAACCAACAAGTACAATCAAACCAAGAAGCACCAGTTGCTCAACAACAAGTACAAACTCCACAAACACAAAATGTACAACAACAATCTAGTGCTCAAGCATCAACTAGCTATAACTCAAATGTAGCTGGAAATGATGCTGCTGCCAAGGCTTGGATCGCAGCTCGCGAATCAGGTGGTAGCTACAGTGCACGGAATGGTCAATACATTGGTAAGTACCAATTGTCAGCATCATACTTAAATGGTGACTACTCAGAAGCTAACCAAGAACGAGTAGCTGATCAATACGTAGCTAGCCGTTACGGTTCCTGGAGTGCTGCTCAATCATTCTGGCAATCACACGGTTGGTACTAAAATAAGATTTAATAAAATAGATAATCAACAAATTTCAAACATACGATAAAAGAGGAGGCTGGGAAAAAACTCCTAGTCCAAAATAAAAACCGGATGATGAATTTTTTGAACAATTCATCATCCGGTTTTTATGTACACAGGAAATCGT
>NZ_LN887438.1:0-652 GCF_036621895.1 Limosilactobacillus reuteri subsp. porcinus | reverse complement strand
TTGATTGATTCAAAAATCGTAGTCCGGATTTTAAATTATTTATGAAATTAGTCTCCAATCGACTAATTGATTGTCCCAATTTCGTTAGATTTAATGTCATCAGGGCTAACCCGATATCATTTTCCACAGCCTGTTGTCCACGTAGATGAGTTCGGCGTATGCCAAAATCCCTCTTCAGGTGACCAAAGACTGGCTCAACGTCGAACTTCCGTCGACGATAAATTGCCTTGCCTTCGTCACTTGAGAGGGTATCTTTTACTTTAGCCTTGTAATAATTCCACGTTGGGTTAACCTGCATATAGCGTTGCCGACCACTTGGTGTTTTTGCCAACTCATCCAATTGTTCTGACAGTTGGTGCTTATCCGCTCGATAGAGTTTGAAATCACGTTCGAAACCATATTTATCGGTTCGCCTACTATACCGATAAAAGCTAAAGCGAACTCCTAAATGATCGATGTAGTAATCATCTTCGGCATTATACTGCCAATTTTGTGATTTAGTTGGATCGTTTTTAAATTTATGTTTCTGTTCCTTTTGATAAGTTGTGTATGGAATAACAGGCTGCTTTTCAAACTGATCAAGAATCATTGTGTAATTGTACTCACTACCATAACCGGCATCGGCAACGATATGCTTAAAGAAATCTAAAGC
>NZ_LN887437.1:0-434 GCF_036621895.1 Limosilactobacillus reuteri subsp. porcinus | reverse complement strand
TTTAATGGACATTCGTCAATGGATATCTATCGTAAGTCCTTCTACCAAGAGATATCACAGCTCCATCAAACATAGCTCGTGGATAGTGATTCATCCAATCATTAGTCGCTATGATCTGAGCACTACTATAGTTATTTATAGCTTCACCTTTGGTAATCTCCTTGCGGAGAAACCGGTTATTGATCTCATTGGATCCACGTTCCCAAGGGGAATACGGATCAGCATAGAAAACATGATCGTGAACTTGTGTTAACTCACTAAATTCTGAACCGTTGTCAGAGGTTATTGTCTTAAAGATGCGATAGTAAGCATCTGTGCCCATTTTCTGGCGTAAATTTATAAAGAACTGATTTACTGCATGCGCAGTTTTACCAGCAATTTTACTCGTGATATTAACTCGTGAAAGGCGATCAG
Organism: Limosilactobacillus reuteri subsp. porcinus; assembly: GCF_036621895.1. Lineage (GTDB taxonomy): Bacteria > Bacillota > Bacilli > Lactobacillales > Lactobacillaceae > Limosilactobacillus > Limosilactobacillus reuteri_J. The sequence continues at coordinate 20 of NZ_LN887437.1, read as the reverse complement.
TCATTACTAGTACAACACTG
>NZ_LN887436.1:0-435 GCF_036621895.1 Limosilactobacillus reuteri subsp. porcinus | reverse complement strand
ATTGCTTTGAAGAATAATATAAGCGACGACGACCAGAATGGCGGTGATGTTCAAGATATGTGGCCTGACCAGCTTCATAACTATAGATGTAGTAAGAATATTCGTAAATCTTACCATTAGATTTTTGACGACGAAGTTGGCGGACCGTACCACGGTTGAGCTCGTTATTAATTGTTTGATGATTAACTCCTAATTGGCGACCAATTGCGCGATTGGAAAGTCCTTGCGACTTTAAAGTCGCAATCATCACACGTTCTTCTTTAGTAAGATGAGCATTCTTTTTATGAGTAGTCAATAAACTAGTAGACATGGTATCATTTAAGTGCGTCATTTGACGGACATCCTTTCATATAGGTTTGGTTCACTTAATATGATACCTGATGTCACGCCGAGTGGCGTTTTTTATTTACCACCAACTGGGTGGCTAACTTCATT
>NZ_LN887435.1:0-17164 GCF_036621895.1 Limosilactobacillus reuteri subsp. porcinus | reverse complement strand
ATTTCCTGTGTACATAAAAACCGGATGATGAATTGTTCAAAAAATTCATCATCCGGTTTTTATTTTGGACTAGGAGTTTTTTCCCAGCCTCTCTATTTTTATAAGTTATCGCCACGTTCAAATTGAAATTTAGAATTCAACAACGCTTCATGTAAAAGCTGGTTAATCAATTTATGTGTTTCATTCAGAACATGATTAGCGGTTTTCATATTTTGTTCAGTTAGGTAGTTAATTAAATTAGCTGAATTTTGAATCTGGGCTGTTTTTGTAATTGTGTCTACTCGTCCTACGCCATAGCTTTGACACCGATCACGGAAATCATTTACCTCATTGATAAATTCATGATAGTGTGGTTCTACAATCACTTCTAACAATTTATTTAACCAATAAGCACTCTTATCCGGCTGCGCATCATCTGTCGCATATTTATATTTTGCCGGAGTATCACTAATATTTGTAAAGAACGGAACATAAGGGCTATAGCAATAAAAGCCAAAATTAATCCATTGAATAGCAGCATATTGTGCCGGTACGTCATTCCGAATTTGCAAAATACATGAACTTTGATTACGATCAAGTGCAATTGAACGGAATTTTCGCTGTTCCTCCGTTGTTCCAGACGCATAGGTTCCCATTGGATCATAAGGAGTGCCATTATAATGCGATGAGAGGAAATACTCTATATCCTCAACGGCAATTTTCTTTTCTGCATGTTGAATAAATGGAATTTTTTGGCTGGTAGGCTCCTGTTTTAAAGATGGGGTAAAGAGCTTTTGACCATACCAAGAACGAGGAGTGTTGTAATAAGCATCTGCCTCATCTTGTGTGCCAAAAATATTCCGGAAATTAAACGTTTGTGGATTAGGATTTAAATGATATTTTTCAACAAAATCTTTAATTTGCGGCGCATACATGAAGCTATCATGATCGTTAAAGTCGACCTCTTCGATACACATAATGTTCGGTGCAATTGCATAAGCATCATCAGGAATCCGCTGGGCAACCCATTGATGACCTCCACCGGTCTCAAAATACCAAACTTCATCCTTATCGCTAAAGGCAATCCCATTGCTTTCACCAGTACCGTACTTTTCAATTAATGATCCAAGCCGTTGAACACCTTCGCGGGCAGACTTAATAAATGGTAGGACAAGATAAACCATTGAATCTTCATTAATTCCGTTCTCTACTAACGGATCATGACCAAGCACCCTGGCATTTGTCATTTCGGTTTCTGTCGCACTCATTGCAACATTATATTCATTAATACCTTGTTCATCCCAGCGTCCTTCATCAGGCACGCCATTGGGAGTTGCCGTATAACGGCATCCCTGGCCCTTCATCTCAACAGTTAACCCATTATATTTTGAAACATAATGTTCACCGGTGTAATCCTTGGCTGGGAATACTTTAAATGTCTTAGGATTGACTCCATCTTCTGCATCCTCATCGCGTGCAATAATTGTTGAACCATCAATCGTAGCATTCTTTCCAACAAGCATTGCCGTACAACTACTCCTTAGCTTTTTCATGATATACGCTTCCTTCCACAGTAGTTAATGTACCTTTTAATAATACCACTATCTGAAACCAACTGGATTATAAGAAAAAGCTGAACGTTAAGCACATAAATCGATCTGAAATATCTTTAATGCCGAACAAACTATTGAAAATGTTCGGCATTAGTGCTAGCATAACTACATCGAATAAATAGCCTATATAATACCGAAATATGGTCGGTTAGTCTCTACCTAAAGCCGTAAACTTTAGACTATAAGCACTTCTTAAAAACTGGCACTGTCTGTTTTTAACTTAAAGCTTTAAAAAATCGGTAGAGAGGCTGAATTTTCAGTCTCTTATTTTTATTTAGGCATGTTAATTTTTGAGGAGGTATATTTTGAAAGAACCTGTTTCATCTATTCAAGCACCTAGTCGTCACGCTAAAATCGATTTCACTCGTCAATGGCAAAACTTTGTCCTCGGTTTCCAGCATTTACTTGCAATGTATTCTGGGGATGTTCTTGTTCCGTTATTAATTGGACATTACTTACATTTCTCCACGCTTCAAATGACTTACCTAGTCTCGATCGACATTTTCATGTGTGGTGTCGCAACCCTCTTACAATTAAAGCGAACACCATTAACTGGAATCGGCTTGCCCGTTGTCCTCGGTTGCGCAGTTCAAGCTGTTACTCCCCTCGAAATAATTGGTGGAAAGCTAGGAATCACTTATATGTATGGGGCCGTTATTGCAGCCGGGATCTTTGTTTTCCTAATTGCTGGCTTTTTTGCCCGCTTAAAAAAGTTTTTTCCACCGGTCGTTACTGGATCTTTAATAACTATTATTGGATTTACCCTTGTTCCAGTAGGTTTCCAAGACCTAGGAGGAGGTACGCCAACTGCTGCTTCATTTGGTGATCCCGCTAACCTCCTTATCGGCTTTCTAACAATTGCTATCATTCTGTTATTCAATGCCTTTGCTCGTGGCTTTATGAAGTCAATCGCCATTTTATTAGGAATTTTAATCTCTTCTTTCATTGCAGGCGCATTAGGCTTTGTCTCTCTTAAACCGGTTAGTGAAGCTGCTTGGTTCCACGCTCCGCAATTATTCTTCTTTGGCGTGCCACGTTTTGATATGAGTGCCATGATCACAATGATTCTTGTTTCGCTCACGACAATGATTGAGTCAACCGGTGTTTTCTTTGCCCTTAGCGACATTACTGGCCGGCAATTAACAACCAACGACTTAGAACGTGGATACCGCGCTGAAGGGATTGCTGCAATTTTAGGCGGACTTTTTAATACCTTCCCTTATTCTACCTTCTCTGAAAATGTAGGTGTTCTTAAAATGTCCGGAGTGAAAAGTCGCCAACCCGTTTACTATGCCGCCTTTTTACTCTTATTGCTTGGTCTTTTGCCTAAAGTCGGCGCCCTCGCAACTGTCATTCCAGAACCGGTCCTTGGTGGTGCGATGATTGTGATGTTTGGGATGGTCGGTGTTCAAGGAGTTCAAATTCTGCATAAAGTTGACTTCTCTAATAACGCTAACCTTCTTACTGCATCTGTTTCCATCGGATTAGGATTAGGGATTACTATGTATCCTCAACTATTCCAACATATGCCAACAGAATTTCAAATCATTCTGGGTAACGGGATTGTTGTCACCAGTCTTTCAGCCGTTCTTCTTAATCTGTTATTTAATCACCGGTGGGCTAATCATGATTAATTCTCATTCTCTTTTAATTTAGTTGTTGACATTCAAATCTCAGCACGATATTATAATTTCAACAATTATCGTTTCAGTAGAGCCTTCGTTGGGCGTAAGAGAGCCGGTGGTTAGGTGCGAACCGGTCAGGCGGAGTGTTTCGAATTATCACGTGATCTGAATTGTCCGGCCATATTCAGTGCCGTTACCACCTGATATGAGTGCGCATAAAATCAAGATGCGTAGGTGGGTGGTACCGCGATTAAAATAATCGTCCCGTTGATACTTTTGTCAACGGGACTTTTTTATTTCTTTTCTAAGGAGGAACAACGATGAAGAGTATTCGTTTCAAAGAGGCCACAACCCTCTTACTTATCATGTTAATAATTTTAGGGACTGCCGTGATTAAGTTTGGCTTGTCACCACAGATCCCCGTCCTATTTGTCATTGCTTTACTTATTCTTTGGGTTAAGCTTCGTGGTGCTAGTTGGGACGAGATTTATAAGGGTATCCAAGAAGGAATCGGTACCGCAATCATCCCCATCTTTATCTTTATCCTTATTGGCGCATTAATCGCCGTTTGGATTCAAGCTGGAGTCATCCCTACAATTATGATTGTCGGCTTCAAACTGATTAGCAGTCAATTTTTTGTTCCATCAACATTCATTGTCTGTTCTTTAGTCGGTCTATCCATTGGTAGTGGTTTTACAACTATTTCGACAATCGGAATTGCCTTATTTGGAATGGGAGTTGCGCTTAATGCTAATCCTGCACTAGTAGCGGGTGCGATTATTTCGGGAGCCGTTTTTGGTGATAAAATGTCGCCACTCTCTGATTCAACTAATCTTGCCTCTGCAATCGCAGGTAGTGACCTTTTCGCCCATATCAAGAATATGATGTGGTCAACGATTCCTTCTTTTATCGTGTCGCTAATTCTATTCTGGTTCTTTGGTAATTCCAGTTCCCATATGAGCGCTGGTAAGATCGCCCACACAATGGCTATCCTTAATCAACAATTTACGATTTCATGGTGGGCTCTATTACCAATCGCCTTAATGTTTATCTGTGCATGGCGTCATATTCCGGCTATTCCAACTTTATTTATCAATATCATCGTTACAATAGTCATGATTTTCTTCCAAAAACCAAGAACCTCTCTTCAATCCCTCGCCAAATTAATTAGTGATGGCTTCGTTGCTCACACTAGCGATGCAACTGTTAATACGCTGCTTACCCGTGGTGGGATTAGCAGTATGATGGGAACAGTTTCCCTGATCATTGTTACCCTTTCGCTTGGGGGAATTTTGATGAAGTTTAACATTGTTCAGTCAGCAATGAAGCCGCTTGTTGACCACCTTCATAAGCCTGGCAGCCTTATTACTGTTACAATTCTTTCAGGTATCGGAATCAATCTTTTTGTTGGGGAGCAATACCTTTCCGTTATTCTTCCGGGTAAGGCATTTAAGGGTGCGTTTGATAAAATGGGCCTTTCACCATTAGCTCTTAGTCGTGTCCTTGAAGATGGCGGAAGTGTTATTAACTACTTAATCCCATGGGGAGTTGCTGGATCATTCGCCGCCTCAACCCTTGGTGTACCAGTCCTTCACTTCCTACCATTTGCTTTCTTTAGTTTATTTTCACCAGTCTTCTCAATTTTAAGTGGAGTTACTGGAATTGGTTTGAAGTGGCAAAAAGGAAAGCAGCGCAATACTACGAATGAAAATCAAATAAAGGAAGCTTAAAAAAATCTGGGTTTGAGAATTTCTCTTACCCAGACTTTTTTATTATCCTGCAATTAATACTTCTGTTACCAACAATCCACCACCAAAGATTAAAACAAAGACAACTACCGGCCACACGAAACGCAGCCAATGGGAATATCGCATATCAAGCATTTGCAAAGTTGCCATTACTAATCCAGTCGGTGCTAAGAATAACATTGCATATTGTCCAAATTGATATGCAGTAACAACCGTATATCGTGGAATATGAACCGTATCAGCTAGTGGCGCTAAAATTGGCATTGCTAGCACTGCTAAACCAGATGATGATGGAACGATAAAGCCTAAGACAAAGAATACTAACATCATCACAATAATGAAAAATGATCCGTTCATATGCGCAACCATTTTTGAAGAAGCATAGAGAATTGTATCAGAAATATAGCCATCATTAAGCACTTTATTAATTCCCCGTGCCAAACCAATAATTAATGATACACCGACTAAGCTAGCTGCTCCATCAGAAAAAGCTGTTGTGGTCTTATATTCGCCTAAACCGTCTTGGTGCCCGAAACAAGTTAAAAACATAATAATAATAGCAATTGTTAAGAAAGCTGATGCCATGTTAGGAAAGGCCCATCCTTTGGCCATTACTCCCCAAATCATAATTGGGAAAGCACAGGCAAATAAAATTAAAATAATTTTCTTTTTTAAAGTAAACCGCTGATCTTTTTCTTCGCTAGTAGTCATTCCCCGCATTTGATCAAATTTATCCCGATCATCATAGGAATAGGAAAACTGTGGATTCTGTTGTACTTTGCGTGCATACCAATGCAAGTAAAATAATAAACAAGTAACTGCAATAACCAAACCAAAAATTCGTCCTGCCATTCCTTGCGTAAAAGTTGTCCCAGCAGCATTTGACGCAATTACAACTGAAAACGGATTGATTACTGAAAATGTTGTTCCAAGCGAACTTGCTAAGAAAATAGCCCCAACACAAACAATTGAATCATAACCCATCGCAATAAAAACTGGGGCTAAGATTGGATAAAAGGCAACCGCTTCTTCTTCAATCCCACATAGGGTTCCACCAAGTGCTAGTAAAACCGTTACGAGGAACACTAAAATAAATTCTTTCCCCTTAGTTTTGGTAGATAGCGCGGCTAGCCCAGATTCAAAGGCTCCACTTGCTTTAACAACACCAATCAAACCACCTAAGACTAAGATAAAAATCATAATATCAACTGATTCTATCGTACCATCGACCATACTAGAGAAAATATCGCTGACCGAAGCAGGATGCTGTTCAAGCCGCTTATAAGTTCCCGGTACTGAAATTGGCTTATTGATTGCACCAGATTTAAACTGGTCGACATCAATCTGAATGTGCAATTTATCTAATGTTGCCTGTGTTGCCGGATAACTAATTTTTTCTCCAGTTGGTTGTGTTACTTGGAGATGATCATTGACATATGCTAGCTTAGAATAGCTTCCTGCTGGAACAATCCAAGTTAACATTACTGCAATCACTGTTAGAAAGAATAAAATTGTAAACGCACCTGGCATTTTTAATTTAAACCGATGCTTTTTTCCTGCTGTTGCTTCTCCCATCATCCTCACTCCTTAAGTCTTCTTTCTCCCTTCTATTAATTTTAGCAAGCGTTTTCAATAAACTTCGTAATAAGTCAGATTAATTCAACAAATGCATATTTATTATTTAAAAAGCAGGTTAAACCCATTAGATTTACCTGCTTTTTAACATTTTCACTTTTATTACTTAGGCTACTTATTATATTCAACAATTTCCATATCATTATCAGTCAACGTTGCGCGCGTCAGACTTCCATTTGCTGGGCGCTCAGTCACATCATACTTTCCATGACCAAAACGTTCTACTAAGCTTAAAACAGTATTTCCATGACTCACCCATAAAATATTGGCATCGTCAGGTAAATCAGCGTTACGAATTAATTCAATCCCTTTGTCCATTCGTTGCCAATACTCTTCATTATTTTCGGCATCATGAAATGGATCAGCATCCTTTAACCAGTCTTTGGCTTGACCAATGGAATACGCGGTTACAATTTCACGGAAGTTCTTAAAGCCATGAGGGGCACCCGCATTGTACCAAGCAAGATCCATATTTGTTCCTTCATATGATCCATAAAACTCTTCCCGAAAATAAGGAGCAGTGACTGGGTGAGCTACAGAATTAGCATTATTAAGATTTAAAATTACTTGGGCTGTTTCCATGGCTCGGGAAAGGTCACTACAAAAGGCACCATCGAAGTGAATATTCTGCAACTTCTCACCAGCTACCTTTGCATCTTCTTTTCCCTTCATAGTTAGGGGAGAATTACTCCAACCTTGTAATTTATTGTAAATATTAAAGAAAGTCTGTCCATGGCGAACAAGATAAATATTCAATTTAGTCATAACAATCCCTCCATAATTTTATTGTACCGCTTACAAGTCCTTAAAACTATTTAAAAATTAACTTTGAGCTTTAAACACATATTCTTCATATTCTCCACGTAGACTAAAAAATATAGGAGGAAGGAATTATTATGAAGCTTAGAGACACGAGTCAACCAAATATTGTTGCTGCTAAGATTATTAATGTTACTCCGAAAAATGTTACTGTAATTACTGAAGAAGGCCACTTACTCAAGATTCCATTAACTAAACAGTATCGGGAAGATAAAACTTTACGGGCATCATTGGTTGATATCTTGAGAGCAGGGATATGGATTCCAGTAAATAAAAAGCTAAAAAAATTGTTTAGTTACGACTGGCTTTCTGTTCCTGCCTTGGTCCCAGCAAAGAATTAAGTTTCTTCAACGATTTCCATAAAAAGAATGTTTTATAGTAATCTATGATAAAATAATTCTTGATTTGTCGAAATTGCACTTCGATAATATAGAACAAACCATATTGATTGCGAGGAACATTCCTAATGAAAAAATTAAGCAAATTTGTGGATACTAGGATTGGTTTTTTCACCCTCCTAGTTATCCTTTTTTGGTTAAAGACCCTGTTTGCTTACTTTACTGACTTTAGGCTTGGCGTTACGGGAATTTTTCAATACCTTATTTTAATTTTCAACCCATTAGCGACCACCTTTTTTATTTACAGTTTAGCATTCTACTTTAAGCGTTCGCGGTTCTTCTACCCAGTTATTATGGGTCTAGACATTGCGAACACATTGTTACTCTATTTAAACGTCATCTATTATCGTGAATTTACCGATTTTATGACAATTGCTACGATGACTGGTTATTCAAAAGTTAATCAAGGTTTAAGTGGTAGTTCACTTGCCCTCACTAACTTTCATGATGTCTTTTACTGGTTAGATATCGTCGTAATTCTTATTTTAATGCTCTGTAAAGTTATCAAATTTGATCCACGAGCAATTGGAACACGGTTAGCATTCGCATTTAGCTCCGTTGGTCTTGTTTTATTTGGGGTTAATTTGTCTTTTGCGGAAATGAGTCGTCCTCAATTACTTGGCCGGACATTTGATCGTTCTTACATTGTAAAATATCTTGGTATTGATACTTTTACTGGTTATGATTTAGTAAAATCGCAACATATCAATAATATGCGACAGAGTGCTACTAAACCTGAACTACTAAAAGTTAAGAAGTTCACTGATAAGCACTACGCTCCGGCCAATCCACAAATGTATGGAATTGCCAAGGGCCGTAACGTGATTATCATCCACCTTGAAAGTTTTCAACAATTTTTAATTAACAAGAAGATCAACGGTCAAGAAGTTACCCCATTCCTTAACTCGCTTTATAACGGCAAGGATACCTACTCGTTTGATAATTTCTTCCATCAAGTCGGTCAAGGTAAAACTAGTGATGCAGAAAACCTCTTAGAGACTAGTACATTTGGCTTGCCACAAGGATCTTTATTTGCCACGTTAGGGAGTGACAATACTTTCCAAGGTGCTCCTGCTATTCTTAATCAACGCGCCGGTTACACGAGCGCAGTCTTCCATGGAAATGTTGCTAGTTTCTGGAATCGTAATAATGTATACAAGAATTTAGGTTATCAATACTTCTTTGATGCTAGTTATTATGATACTTCTGGAGACAAGGCTACCGGATATGGACTTAAAGATAAGTTATTATTCAAAAACTCGATCAAGTATCTCCAAAGTTTACAGCAACCATTCTACGCTAAATATATCACTGTTACTAACCACTTCCCTTATACACTTGATGACGAAGATAAAGATCCAAACTTCCAAACAACTAATACTGGGGATAGTAACGTCGATAATTACTTTGTAACAGCTCATTATCTTGATCAATCAATTCAAGAATTCTTTAATTATCTCCAAAAGACTGGTCTTGATAAGAAATCAATTATTATGATTTATGGTGATCATTATGGGATTTCAAACAGCGAGAATACTTCCTTAGCAAGTGTTCTTGGAAAAAGTGCAGATGATTGGACTGACTTTGATAATGCTCAACTTCAACGCGTACCGCTAATGTTTGTCATCCCTGGTACGGGTCACGGAAAAGTTTATCATACCTATGGCGGAGAAGTTGATGTTCTTCCAACCCTCCTTCACTTATTAGGAATTAGCAGTAAACGCTATATTCAATTTGGAACCGATCTCTTCTCCAGCAAGCATAATCAAGTGGTTGCCTTCCGTAATCGGGATTTTGTTACGCCAACTTATACGAGTGTGGACGGAACAATTTACAATAATAAGACCGGTAAAGAAGCTAAACTTACCAAGAAGCAGCAAGAGAAGTTAAAGAAGGATCAAGATTTTGTAAATGAGGAATTAACTCTTTCTGATTCGTTAAACGAAAAGAATCTCTTGCGGTTCTACCATCCAAAAGGGTTTAAAAACGTTAACCCAGCTGATTACAATTATTCAAATGGTCTAAAACGAGCGCAGCGAATCGAGAAGAAGAAAGGAATTAAATCAACAAGTATTTACTCAGAAAACGGTAACCGTTCAACTGTGGATGACTACAGCACTGACGCCCCTGAGCAAAACCACTCTTCCACTGATTCCAACCGTATTAAGATCACTAACCCAGACGCTAATAATAAGTAGTAAGGGTACAAAATAGTATAGTAGAGTCTAGCAGAGCACTGTGTTCTGCCTAGACTCTATTTTTTAAGTTTAAGCTAATTTCAATCAGCTAAACTTTCCCTCCATTAATAAAAGTGATATTGTTAACTTGTACACAAAGAATAATGGAGGGATTTTTATGGTTGAAGAATTTGGCTCACCATCGTCTTACATTCAAGGAAAAGGTGTCCTTTTTGAAAGTGATAAGTATCTTAAAAACTTTGGCACAAAACCGTTATTATTGGCTGGCGAAACCGTCTATAAAATTGTAGGTAAGCGGTTTGAACAGTATCTTCAAGAAAGCGGTTATGATGTCACCCGTGTTCAATTTAATGGTGAATCATCCACTAACGAAGTAAACCGGGTCACAGAAATTGGTAAAGAAAATAATGTAACCGTCGTTTATGGTCTTGGTGGTGGTAAAACAGTTGATACTGCCAAAGCGATTGCCGACAATCTCCATCTACCAGTTGTAATTATGCCGACATTGGCTTCAAATGATGCTCCCTGTTCACGCCTTTCGGTAATCTATACTGATGACGGTGGATTTGACCATTATCGTTTCTACAACCAAAATCCTGACTTGGTCTTAGTTGATACACAAGTTATCGCTAATGGTCCTGTTCGAATGCTAATTTCCGGAATTGCTGATGCTTTAGCTACCAATGTTGAAGCACAAGCAGTTGCCAAAGCTAATAGCGATACAATGCTCGGTGAAAAACAAACCCTTGTTGGAAATGCAATTGCTCAAAAATGTGAAGAAACATTATTTAATTACTCGCACCTAGCTGTATCTGATGCAGAAGCCCATGTCGTTACACCAGCATTTTCTAATATTGTTGAAGCAAATACGCTAATGAGCGGTCTCGGTTTTGAAAGTGGTGGTCTATCTGGTGCCCACGCTATTCATGATGGCTTAACAATTTTAGAAGAGACTCATGATTTAACACACGGTGAAAAGGTCGCATACGGTACCTTAACACAATTAATGTTGGAAGGCGCTGACCAGGAACGCTATAACAAGTACTTCCAATTTATTCTTTCTTTAGGTCTACCAACTACTCTTGCTGATCTACATTTAGAAAATGTCACTGATGAAGAATTGCTCAATGCTGGAAAAGCCGCCTGTTCAGAACAAGATACCATGGATCGTTTGCCATTTAAGGTAAGTCCAGATGACGTTGCTCAAGCATTACGAGCAGTTGATGCATATACTAAACAATATTTAAATAGTCACCATTGTCATCATAGCCAGATGTAATAAAAAAATCAGACGCGAAATTTTTCTGCGTCTGATTTTTTTATTTACCCCATAAGAAATTAATTAATGCCTTATCAACTTGAGCATTATTATGAAGTTTCGAATGTTGAGCATCTTTTCCTGTTATTTTTAGAACACGATATGACTTTGCCCGAGCAGCCACTAGATACTTAAGTGACAATGAAGATACATTATCAACAGTACCGTCTGAATGATTACCAACATCACCAATAATATTAAGAACTGCTACCTGACCTTTCGGATAAGTTTGCCGTACTTCTGTCATCTGACGATATGTGGCGTTCATTTCATTTGGTTTTCCGTCTTTATTTAATTTCATTCCAACTGGTTGCTGGATAGCAGCAGGTACTTGTTTAAAATTCAATCCCGCAAAATGACCTGCGATATCAACCTGTTTTTTGTAATTGAGGCATATTCTGATTTTTACCGTTTTGCAACATATAGTAAATAATCGAAATATTTCCCAGGGAATGACCAACCATATTAATCTTAGTTATGCGATAGCGTTTCTGTAATGCCTTTACAACATTTGTCGCATATTCGCCATGCTTATTAAAATCTAACTGCCTATTGTTATCATAATTTACCTCAACAATTGGATTGATGGCCCCTTTATGCATTGAACCATGAAGGGTGACTTCCCCGTTATTAGCAACATCAGCTCGCAGAACTGTGCTCGTTACCCCGGCTTTTTTAGCAGCGTTTACCATGTGTTCTTCTGCATGATAACTACTACCTCCACCATGGAAAAATAGCGTTGGCGTTGTTGATTGCACATACTTACTATGTTTTTGCTGACGCCAAACTGCACCACCAATTATTGCCAGGATAACAATTACTATCACTACACCAATATGGCTTTTTTTCATAATTTTCACCCGCTTTTTTGTTTACTTAGATTATAAGCCTAAGAACAATAATGCAGTCAAAACTTATTTTAATGTAGGAGACGTTGCCAAAAGTTTCCACGGCGAACATCATTAGCACTATATAGAGAGTAAGTTAATGGTTCACCATTAAGCGTTTCTAATTGATCACTCGTTATCCTTAAGTTGCCAACACGTTCACCTTTCCAGATAGGTGCTTCTAGTTTTTTATTTTTATATTGTGTTCCAATTGTATAATTCGTTTTTGTATCGTACGGACTCCAAATAGTTACATGTTGTGGCGTGAGTTTCATTGTTTTTTCAACACCATTAGCTACTTTACGTGTTGTTACTGATGATGGAACTTTTATTTTTTGTAAATGGTCCTCTGTCTTAAGGATCTTATATAAATTCTGCGTAGCCTTAAATCGGTTATCTTTATTGCTCCCTTTTGAATGTAAGATAACAGTAATGATACGATGTCCCTGATACTTACCTGTACTTGCAAAACAAGCTCCCGCACTGTCAGAAGTCCCCGTTTTCAAGCCATCAATCGTTACTCCTTTTACAGCGTACTGTTCTCCCGGTAACATCTTATTAAGATTTTTTTCAGTCTTAACTTGATCTTTCGCTATTTGAAATTTTACTTCTTTTTGTGCTGTAATTTGCAAAAGTTCTGGATAATGCTTTACAAAGTATTGCGATAAAATGGCAACATCCCGTGCACTCATCGTATTAGCAGCATTGTTAGGAAGATCAGCTAACTTAAAACTTTTCATATCTCCATTGTCTAATCCGACTGAATTAACAATATTTGTCTTAGTCATTCCAATTTTTTTGGCTTTTTGCATCATTTTAAGATTAAATTCATCGGTTCCATCCCCGGTAGCAGTTGCAAGTGCAACGGTAGCTCCATCAGCGGACTTTACAAGGGCTGCATTGATTAATGTCCGAACTGAATAAGATTGACCAGATTTTAGTCCGATTGAAGAATAAGCAGCATCATTAGAAATAGCCGCAATTTCAGGAGTTATTTTTACTTGAGTATCCCATGAGAGTTGCTTCTGTTGGATTTCATCTTCTATTACCAAAATAGTTAATAATTTTGTAATTGAGGCCACTGGAAGAGCCTTATCTACACTTTGCTTATAGATAATTTGCCCTGTTGAAGCATCAGCCATGATCGCTGCAGAAGCATCAATTCGATTATTTGCTAATACGGATTGACTTCCCACCATTAGCATCATGAATAGAGATAAAATAAAAACTGTCAATTTTTTCATAAAATCTATTCTCCTATTTTCTCCAAGTACGGTAAGATAAACTTAATAATAAATAATAAAGGAATTCATTATGAATAAAGAACTTAAATCGCTGCTTTTCATCTCAACTGGCCTATTCCTTATTTTTGTTCTAATTTTTAATCTTTATACATATAATGCTGCTAGATTTATTCCCCAAGCTAGCAAAACAAGCCAAATTCTTAACCAAAATCGGCTTCGCGCCCCTAATATCCACCGTTCCTCTGAAAATTGGACATACCCTAAGCTCGGTAACGCCCCTATTGAATTGATCGCCATCAAACAAGCAAAAAGAATTCTAGTTATTAACTCAAATAAGCGCCAAGTTATTTACATCATCCACGCACAGATTAATCTACCAGCACAAAAAAATTCTTTCCGCTTACTTCATGCTCGGGGGCAGCAAATTTATCATATTAATGGTTCCCAGCAAGCCATCGCTAAGAATTGGTTAGGAATTACTAATGGGAACTACATTGAAACCCCCGTTACAGATATGAATAATCATCAGGTCTCACGCAATCTACGAAAAGCACCCAAAATTGAAAATACTATCCAGGTGTCAACCCCCGATGCTAAATGGCTGCAAACTTTACCTGAAAATACACCCTTAATAGTTAAGGAGGACTATTAATATGATTTCACGCCTAAAACATGGACGGTTTTTTAATCACTTACTTGGAAGTAATCTTATTTTGCTAATTATAATTAGCTTTTATAATCTTCTTACATACTTCATCCCATTAAGCCAAATTTCAATCACTCAAATAATTTTCTTCTTTCTAATAATTGATCTACTCTTGTCTATCTTTAAGATTTTAGCGCTACACAATTAGCCGACAATCTCAATCTTAGTGCCAACTGGCAAATTCTTTTCCATCCATTGAGCGTCTGGCACTGAAAGCCGAATACACCCGTGAGAACCCTGTGTTTTTCCAAGTTTAGCAGCTTCCTGTTCATTATATTTTCCATCTGCTTTAGTCGGAACACTATGGAACAAGTATTCTCCATGATTCTTCCAAGAAACGTAGTAATTAGCTCCCTCTTTCAACGATTGATTAAAGAAGCTATCCCCTCGCTCTTGTTGAGCATAAAATGTTCCTGTCGGGGTCACACTTTTTAGTTTACCAGTTTTAGGATCCTTTTTATAAATTCCACCTGTGCTATACATTGTGTAAATGACCTTTGAACCATCATACAAATATGTCCGATTATTTTTTAAATCAACTTTAATCCAAAAGTCCTTCACTTTATTCAAATCTGGATACGGAACTGTTTCTGAGGACTTATGCCAATCAATTGGGGTTCTCATATGACTTTCACTATTATCGATTTCCTTTTCTTGTGTTGGCTTTTCTTTTACTTGCGATTCAACTACTGCTTTTTTGGGATGTGCATTGGAAGCAGCATGTAATTCTGGACCAATTGCAATTATTGCTACTAATAAGCAAAATATTCCATAAATCCAATGCTTTACTCGTAAGTTCAAATTAATTTCTCCTTTACAGATAATTCAAAACATCACTATTATAATTATAGGAAATTTTTTATTCAATATACTTTAAAAAAGGTGTACAAAATGCGAGATAATCTTAAAGTTTCATACTTAACTGCTATCTTTTTCTTTATTGTTGCTATCATTTATGCAAATCTTGCGTAATAATCGTGAGGATTCTACTATGACATCATTTTTTTCATTCATATCAAATATTTGGTCGTATACCATCAACCATAAATGGTCAAAGGATATTTTACGAGCCAACATCCTTTTTATTCTTTTAGTTATTGTTTACGATCTTTTTCACTTTTCATTAAAAATAATTAATTGGCGGATCTTTTTTAAAGTATTTCTGCTATTAAATATTTGTTTGTTTTTTAAGTTCCTTTTAGATGGCATTGATCGCTATTTAAGAGCACGGTAACTTTATAAATTCTTTATTGAGTTATCAATTTTCCGTGCTAAGATAGGAACGTAATTATTTATTTTCGATTTGAGGAAGGTACAATGCATTCATATATTAAATACTGGATAGCAGGAATAGGAGCATTATTAATTATAATGATTGCGGGGATGACTGTTCACCAGAAAAATCATTTCAATAAAAACGTAACCATCAATAATGTTGCCGTGGGAGGGCTAACAGCCAAGCAAGCTTTTGATAAGGTAAAGGGAACCTCAAGAGCAACTAAGGTATATGTTGACAATAAGCTAGTTTACCAAACTAAATCCATGAAGGCTAATTTTAGCAATAATGATGAACAAAAATTTAATCAAGCACTGAAAAAGCAGTTTACATTTTTCCCATCTCATAAAGCAACAAACTTATCAATAAAGCCAGATAACTTTGATCAAGATTCGTTTAATATTGCGAAAAACAAATTAACTAACAAGGTATATCAATTCAACACAAGTCGTAAAGCTCCCGTTGATGCTTACGCGGTCTACCAAAATGAGAAAGTTTCTGTAGTTCCTGCAGTTAAGGGTAATAAATATGATTTACAAAACGCTGTTAATCAACTAAATAATCAAGCCGGAAGTACTAAAATTAATATTACTTTACATAAGGAACAACCGATTGCTGCAAATAGCAAAACCGTTAAGAACGAGGAAAAACAGTTAAATAAGTTAAAAGGGAAGAAAGTTACTTACCTTGTTCAAAATGAAAAGTATAGCTTCACTACCAATCAAATTATTACCCGGGCAACTTATCAAAATGGCAAGTATCACTTCGACACTACGGCCTTAAATAAACAAGTAAAGAAAATCAATGAAAAACATGCAACTCTTGATAAACCATTTAAATTTAAAACTCATTCTGGAGCGGAAATTACCACTACAGCTAATGGTTCCTATGGTTGGAAAATTAGCGAGAAAAAAGCTGGCAATTCATTAACTAAGGCAATTATCGATGGTCGCCAAGAAGTTGATGGGGAGCACGATATTGAAGGAAAAGGCTATAACACTGCTGGACTCGGCTACAATGTTACATCCAATAATGGTATTGGCGACACTTATGCTGAGGTTTCATTAGCTGACCAACGAGCTTATTTCTACAAAGATGGTAAATGTGTCCTTGAAACAGATATCGTTAGTGGAACTAATAATGAAGGCAACAAAACGCCAAAGGGAGTCTGGTATATCATGTACCAACAAAGTCCATCTGTTCTCCGTGGACAAAACGATGATGGATCAAGTTATGCAAGTAAAGTTAATTATTGGTCGCCGTTTACTTTAACAGGATGTGGCTTCCACGATGCAAGTTGGCGTCACAATTGGTCCAAGACTGCTTACCTAAGCGATGGTTCGCACGGTTGTATTAATATGCAACCAAGCGTGGCTGGTCAAGCCTTCCATGATTTAAAGCAAAATGAACCTGTTATTATTTATTAATACTCTAGGGAGCGAGACAGAAGTCACTTGTGACTTCGTTTTTCGACGCGAAGCTAGCCTCTGGGAGCCCCCGCAAGCAATAATAGGCCTCTAGCGTTCGGTTTCCGGACGTTAGAGGCCATTGTTGTACTGCGTATTTGCTTTTTATGAAAGTAACTTAACTTATGTCACAGTCCCTATTATTTTAAAAGAACACCTAACCGGACTGTGGTGAAAAACTCGCAAGCTAGCTTATTTTTTATTCTCTTAATTAATATATACGTAAAAAATGGTGGATTATAGAATGAAGTT
>NZ_LN887434.1:0-16246 GCF_036621895.1 Limosilactobacillus reuteri subsp. porcinus | reverse complement strand
CTCGCAAATTTATGGATAAAGAATAGCTATGTAGGCTGGAAGAATTTTTCGGCCTATTTTTGTTTTAAATAATGATCAAGCCCCATTGAAAACGTTTACAAAAAATCGCAATTTCATTATAATAGATTTAATAAGTAAACAATAAAGGAAGTCCGCCTATGAAGCCAACAATTAAAGATATTGCTCAACGGGCCCACGTTTCAACGGCCACTGTTTCTCGTGTTTTATCCAAAAAGGCGAAATCCTACCGTCCCGAAACCGCGGCTAAGATTGAAGCAATCGCTAAAGAACTAGGATACAAGAAAAACCTCGCAGCGGCTGAATTAGCTGCCAATAGTAGTATGTTAATTGCCGTTATCTTAAATAATACTCAAACGAATTTTTCAAATGATATCATCGCTGCTATTCAAGCAGAAACAGATAAAGCTGGTTACCAAATGTTTATTCTTTACGCTGGGAACCATAACGCCCGCCTACTTAATCAAGCAATTAGCGTTGCCCTCGAACGACACGTTGCCGGTATTCTGCTAGTCGCAACCTCCCTCGACGAACAAGCAGCTCGCACCTTACAAGAAAGCAATACTCCTTGTAGGTTAGTATCGGTCTATGACGAAACTGATCCCCGGTATATTGGATTTAAATTTACAAGTTCAAATAACGAGGAAATTGGTTATTCAGCCGCTAACTATTTAATTGAACGGGGACACTCACGGATTGGATTAGCCGGCATCGATCGTTCTTCAACCGGTAAGCAGCGGCTTCATGGGTACCAACGGGCAATGACTGAACATGGCTTGATTCCTCATATGGAATGGGTCGAATATGGCGATTACAGTTTTGGTCCTCAACAAAACATGCTCAAAACACTAATGAATAAGGATCTTGACGCGATCATCACAGCTAGTGATATGGTGGCCGTGGGCATGATCAGAGAGGCTCATTTACTAGGCCTTGATATTCCGAAAGACCTATCATTTATTAGTATTGACGGAACCTTTCTCTGTGACATCACCATTCCAACCATTACAAGCGTAACCCAGGACTTTTATCAAATGGGGTTAATCGCGGTTAGGAGCCTATTGAATGATGATGACTCACAATTTATTCCAGTCCATATCACACCACGAAATAGCGTAAGATTCCTAGGCGAAAAATCATTAGAATATTAGAAAGTCGCGATTTTAATTGAAACAAACCGCGACTTTTTATCATTCTTTTTTGCAAGCGGTTGCACAAAAGAATAAGTTTGTTATATTAATCGTGTAAGAGCTTACATCAGCTCGAATTGCAATTATTTTATACATTTTTTCGTTAGGAGTTGTTTTTCATGAGTCAAGATGAGTCTGTTGTACTTAACCAAGACCAAGAAACTTCGACGACTGGATTACCAATCTTACCAAAGAGTACCATCTGGATGATTAACTTTGGTTTCCTTGGGGTTCAAATCGCCTTTACGTTACAAGGTTCGCAAATGAGCCGGATTTTCCAAACAATTGGTGCTAATCCTAATAATTTGGGATGGTTCTTCTTACTTCCACCACTTGCAGGATTGATCGTGCAGCCAATCATTGGTTATTACTCTGACCGAACATGGGCGCCCAAGCTTGGTGGTCGGCGTCTCCCCTACCTATTAATCGGGATGGTCATTGCCGTCATCGTTATGATTTTACTGCCTAATTCAGGAAGTTTTGGATTTGGATACGGTTCATTAGTAGCCCTCTGGTTTGGGGCTATTACCGTCGCCTTCCTTGATCTTTCATCAAATATGGCGATGCAGCCATTCAAGATGATGGTTGGTGATATGGTTAATGATGACCAAAAGAGTTATGCATACGGGATTCAAAGTTTAATTTGTAATACTGGTGCCGTATTAGCAGCCATTTTCCCATTTCTTTTGACATGGTGGGGTGTATCAAACACTGCTAAAAAGGGTGTCGTTCCCCAATCAGTTGTAATTTCGTTCTACGTTGGCGCTGTTATTTTAGTCATCACCTGTCTCTTTACTATCTTCCGGGTTCACGAATATGATCCCGCAACTTATGCTCGTTACCATGGCATTTCAGAGGAAGATAATAAAAAAGGCGGAAACTGGTTTACCCTCTTAAAGCATGCTCCACGGGTATTTTGGAATGTCGCATTAGTTCAATTCTTCTGCTGGTTCTCTTTCCAATACCTTTCAACTTATGCTGTTGGGGCCATCGCTAAAAATGTTTGGTTAACCACGGATGCTTCTTCTGCTGCTTACCAAGCTGCTGGTAACTGGTACGGTGTTATGACTGCGGTTCAATCAATTGCGGCAGTTGTATGGTCATATGTTTTGGCTAAAGTTCCTAATAATCACCACAAAGCTGGCTATGCTTTCAGTCTTTTACTCGGGGCTATTGGGTACACATCAATCTTCTTTATCCATTCACAAAATGCCCTTATCTTCTCCTTCGTTTTGATTGGAATTGCCTGGGCTTCAATGAATACCTATCCATTAACAATGGTTACAAATGCCTTATCTGGTAAACACATGGGTACCTACCTTGGCCTATTTAATGGTTCAATCTGTGTACCACAAATGGTTGCCTCACTACTTAGTTTTGGTCTCTTCCCATTACTTGGTAGTTCCCAAGTCAACATGATGCTTGTTACCGGTATTTCTGCCCTCTTAGGTGCAATTTCAGTTCTCTTTATCAAGGAAACTTACCAAGCCTAATTATTCTAAAAAAGTAGAGTTTGCAGACAAAATTTGTAGACTCTACTTTTATTTTAAATAAGATTTGTTATAATTACCTAAAAGTCTTTATGCAGTTTTTTGTTTATAATAAGCATATTTTTGCATAAAAATTCATTAACAACTTGACAAAAACATAAAATTACAGTAGTTTAGTATCAATCATTATCCTTTAATTTGGTCCCGTGAGGCTAATAAGGGCAGCGTTGTATTACTAACATTGAATCATACATATATATTCAATTTTTCGTATACGCTTAAGCCCATTACCAATGGTTTAAGCGTTTTTTATTAAACTTTTTTACAACGTGCAACTAGTTTATGTGATCAGTGGAAGGGTTTTGCAAGAAAGGATGAAACTCATGAAACGATATTTAATTCTAGAAGATGGTACTGTCTATACCGGCGAGGGTTTTGGCGCTACCAAGGCAACTCTTGGTGAGGTTGTCTTCACAACAGGGATGGTCGGCTATCAAGAAGCAATTACCGATCAATCATTTGCCAATCAGATTTTAGTCTTTACCAATCCCCTCATTGGCAACTATGGGATTAATAGTGAAGATAACGAAACATTGTATCCCCAAATCAAGGGCGTAATTTGTCATCATGTCGCTCGTGTTCCCAGCAACTGGCGCATGACTGACTCGCTCCCTAATTTCTTAGCAAAGCACCACATTCCTGGCCTCCAAGGAATTGATACACGTGAACTAGTCCGTAAGCTTCGTCAATATGGAACATTGCGCGGAATTATGACCGATAATGTTACCGATATCAAAGATAAGCTTGAACAGTTAAAACAAACTTCGCCAACCCAGAACATTATTAGCAAAGTATCTACTAAAGAATCCTACGCTAATCCGGGAACTAAGCGAACTGTTGTTGTTCTTGACTTCGGAATGAAAAATAGCATTCTCCGTGAATTAAATAAAAGAAACTGCAATGCAATTGTCCTTCCTTATAACGCCTCGATCAGTGAAATAATGGCGTTCAATCCAGACGGCATCCTCCTTTCGAACGGCCCTGGTGATCCACTTGAAATGACAACTATTGCGGAAACTGTCGCAGAATTAGAAAAACATGTGCCCATTTTCGGCATTTGCATGGGCCATCAAATCTTTGCCCTAGCTAATGGTGCCAAAACTTATAAGATGAAATTTGGTCACCGCGGTTTTAACCATCCTGTCCGTAATCTTAAAACGGGAAAAATCGCATTTACCTCTCAAAATCACGGTTTTGCGGTTGATCCATCCTCCATTGATGATACTGACCTCCAAATCACCCACCTTGAAGTGAACGATGGCACGGTTGAAGGACTCCAGCATTCAAAGTATCCTGCATTTTCCGTTCAGTTCCATCCAGACGCTGCGCCAGGACCCCACGATGCTGAACAGCTTTTTGATAAATTCATGGCATTAATTGACATTAATAAGGAGGTCCTCACCTATGCCTAAACGAACTGATATTCATAAAATTCTCGTCATCGGATCTGGTCCTATTATTATCGGCCAAGCAGCTGAATTTGATTATTCCGGCACGCAGGCTTGTCTTGCCCTCCGCGAAGAAGGATACGAAACCATCCTTGTTAATTCTAATCCAGCAACAATCATGACTGATAAGGAAATTGCTGATCATGTCTACATCGAACCATTAACGGTTGACTCCCTCTCTCGAATTATCCGTCAAGAATATCCTGATGCAATTTTACCAACCCTTGGCGGACAAATCGGCCTCAACTTAGCTGTTTCCTTATCTAAAACTGGTCTCCTCGACGAATTAGGAATTGAACTTCTCGGAACTAAGCTGGATTCGATTGATGAAGCAGAAGACCGCGAAAAATTCAAGGAATTAATGAATGAGCTTGGTGAACCTGTTCCCGCCTCACAGACAGTTAATACTGTTGCTGAAGCAGTCGAATTCGCACACCAATGTGGATATCCAGTAATCGTCCGTCCTGCCTTTACCATGGGTGGTACAGGCGGTGGGATCTGCCATAATGATGCAGAAATGCGTACTGTTGCCAAGAATGGCTTGGAATTATCCCCTGCCACCCAATGTTTAATTGAGAAGTCAATCGCGGGTTATAAGGAAATCGAGTTTGAAGTAATGCGGGATGCAGCTGACAACGTAATGGTCGTTTGCTGCATGGAAAACTTTGACCCAGTGGGAATTCATACCGGTGACTCCATCGTATTTGCCCCTAATCAGACCCTTAGCGACCGCGAATACCAGATGCTCCGTGATTGCGCGCTCAAGCTGATCCGTGCCCTCAAAATCGAAGGGGGATGTAACGTCCAACTAGCTCTTGATCCGCAAAGTTTCCAGTATAACGTTATCGAAGTTAATCCACGGGTTTCCCGTTCGTCTGCCCTTGCTTCCAAGGCAACTGGTTATCCAATCGCTAAAATGGCTGCTAAAATTGCGGTTGGCCTTACCCTTGATGAAATTAAGAATCCCGTTACCAAGACAACTTTTGCGGAATTTGAACCGGCACTTGACTATGTTGTCTGCAAAATTCCCCGCTGGCCGTTTGATAAGTTTACTCAGGCCGATCGACACCTGGGCAGCCAGATGAAAGCCACCGGAGAAGTAATGGCAATTGGTCGGACAGCTGAAGAAGCTCTCCATAAGGCTGTTCGTTCACTCGAAATCGATGAAAAAGACCTTTTTTCAGCGGAAGCTCATCATGCGCCAACAGATATGCTTGAAAAGAAGTTACGTTATCCCCAAGATGATCGGTTATTTTATTTAGCAGAAGCATTTCGGCGTGGGTACTCCCTTCAGCAAACTCATGATTTAACTAAGATTTCCCCTTATTTCCTCGATATCGTCAAACACTTGGTGGAACTCGAAGACGATCTTAGTACCAAGCCATTTGATGCAGAAACACTGATAACCAGCAAAAAATATGGCTTTAGCGATGTAACAATTGCCCGCCTTTGGCATACTTCCTCACAAGAAGTTCGGAAATTCCGAAAACAGAATGAAATTCTCCCCGTATATAAGATGATCGATACCTGTGCTGCTGAATTTGCTTCTTCAACCCCTTATTTCTACAGCGCATATGACCATGAAAACGAAAGCCAACGGACAAAGAAACCATCGATCCTTGTTCTTGGTTCAGGGCCAATCCGGATTGGTCAAGGAGTCGAATTTGACTATGCGACCGTCCACAGCGTTAAGGCAATTCAACGGGCTGGCTACGAAGCAATTGTCATCAATTCTAATCCAGAAACTGTTTCAACAGATTTCTCGGTTTCCGATAAACTCTATTTCGAGCCCCTCACGCTTGAAGATGTCCTAAACGTGGTTGATCTAGAACAACCAGTGGGCGTGATCGTGCAATTTGGTGGACAAACGGCGATTAATTTAGCAGAAGGTCTTGTTAAAAACGGGGTTAATATTCTTGGAACAACCGTTGAAGATCTTGATGCCGCGGAAGATCGAGAAGTATTCGATCAAGTTATTACTGATCTAAATCTTAAGCAGCCAATCGGTTTAACCGCGACTACTCACTCTGCCGTTATCAAAGCGGCTGAAAAAATCGGCTATCCAGTTCTCGTTCGTCCAAGTTATGTTCTCGGTGGCAAGGCTATGGAGACTGTTTATAATCAAGAAGAACTGGAACAATACCTTCAACAAAACGCCTCCATTACTGCTGATCACCCCATTTTAATCGATGCCTACCTTGAAGGACGGGAATGTGAAGTAGACGCAATTTGCGATGGAAAAGACGTCCTTATCCCTGGAATTATGGAACATATCGAACATGCGGGCGTTCACTCGGGAGATTCAATGGCAGTTTATCCCCCACAACATTTTGATGATGACATTAAACAACAAATCGTTACTGCTACCGAAAAATTAGCAGTTGCTCTTAAATGTATTGGCATCATGAACATCCAATTTATTGTTCATAATCATGAGGTGTACAT
This sequence comes from Limosilactobacillus reuteri subsp. porcinus, assembly GCF_036621895.1. Lineage (GTDB taxonomy): Bacteria > Bacillota > Bacilli > Lactobacillales > Lactobacillaceae > Limosilactobacillus > Limosilactobacillus reuteri_J. The sequence goes on along the minus strand of NZ_LN887434.1, from coordinate 9,595 downwards.
CCTTGAAGTTAATCCGCGAGCTAGTCGAACAGTGCCATTCCTCAGTAAGATTACAGGAATTGAAATGGCCCAAGTCGCTACTAAAGTTATCCTTGGACAGTCCCTTGCTGATCAAGGCTTTACTAACGGGCTTTACCCAGAGCCACAAACTATTCATGTTAAAGCTCCCGTCTTTAGTTTTAACAAGTTAGCGAATGTTGATTCTTACCTCAGTCCAGAAATGAAATCGACAGGCGAAGTGATGGGGACAGATACTACCTATGCAAAAGCACTTCATAAAGCCTTTTCTGGCGCACACGTTCAAGTCCCTAACAATGGCAAAATTCTCTTTACGATTGAAAACGGGGATGAAAAAGAAGTTCTCCCACTAGCAAAACGGTTTGCTCAGATTGGCTACCAAGTTTTCACTACCCCGCAAACAGCATCGCACTTTAAGGATAACGGAATTCACATTCATCAAGAAATATCCAATATCGATGAACTCAACTGCCTCCTAAAAGCCGGGCAGATCGACCTTGTTATCAACACCATGCGCCATGATTATGAACAAGATTCACTTGGCTTTCAGATCCGCCAAAGTACAATCGCGCAAAACGTACCATTGATGACTTCACTTGATACAGTCAATGCGTTGCTGCACGTTAAAGAAGATCAATCTTTGGAAGCAATAACAATCAAATAATCATTAAAAGCGAGACCGGATAGATTTCCAGTCCCGCTTTTTAACTATTCTATATTTAAGGAGAGATTTAATTAGTGCTATGCTTCTTTAACCGTTACCCCTTCATGAATTGCTTGGACAGCTAAAGCCCCAATAAGAAGGGAGATGCCACCAAGCAAAAGCATCATTGGTTGATTGTGACCAACAAGTGGGAAGAGGAAGAAGCTACATAACGATGCAACAATTTGCGGTACACAGATTCCAACGTTGAAGAGTCCGAGGTAGGCACCTTCATTTTTCCCGTTCAAAGATGAAGTAAGGAGGGTAAATGGAATCGTGTTGATACTGAAGTTACCAATCCCAAACATGATCATTGCAATGATTGAAGTAGTCTTAGTTGTTACAAAGGTCATCCAGACTAACCCTAAACCACCGACGATCATTCCAAATGTGTACCACTTCTTCCGTGAGCCAGCCTTGGCATGGGCATAAATTAATCCCCAAACAATACCAGCAATACTATAAACAGCAGTTAAAATCCCATACCAGTTACCGGCAGCTTGATAACCAGCAGAAGTAACATCAGACGTATGCCAAATATTACGAGCACAGGTTCCAGTCGTGTATGTCCAAACGTACATGATCGCAAACCAGCTAAACAATTGAACCAAGTTGATTTCCCAGAAAGCGCGCGGTGCCGTCTTGATTAATTTCCAAAGGCTGACTGACTTATTTTGTTCTTCGGGATCAATGTGGTGGTATTTTGCATATGTTTCCGGATCATATTCCTTAACATTAAAGACCGTCCATAATCCAGTAAACAGGAGAACCGCCGCTGCACAAAGGTATGACCAGATAACGGTATTTGGCACTACCCCTCGTTTTGCAGTATTGGACATTCCGAACATCGTAAAGATAAACGGTAAGATCGTTGCTAAAATTCCCCCACCATTAGAAAAGACCTGTTGCCATGACCAAGCAAAGTTCTTCTGCTTGTTATTAACCATGTCACCAACAATCATCCGTGATGGCTGCATACAAATATTACTAAATAAATCCATCAAACATACCGCTGCCGCAGCATAAATCATCGCAGCCATTGAACCATAGCCGAAGCCAAGTGAACCGGAGAACGGTAGCATGATCAAAACTAATGCCGCAATTGGAGTCCCAAATAATAGGTAGGGCAACCGACGACCAAAGCGATTCCATGTCCGATCTGACATCTTTCCCATAATCGGTTGTACAATCATCCCCATCAATGGTGGAAAAATGAAGAAGAAACCTAGATTGTTAGGATTTGCCCCAATCGTTTGACAAATCCGACTCATCTGGGAACTCTGCAGTGAGAAAGCCATGTTTATTCCCAGAAAAGCAAATGTAATCGCAAATAGCTCTTTCTTTGGCAAATCTGGCATCCCTGTATCCAGATCAACCTGCTTCGTTTCAACTTTTTGTTTCGAATTCGAACGTGATTTATCCATGATTATTCATCCCCACTCTAGTATTGATAAACCTTAGCTTCGTATGGCCGGATAGTACCATTTTGATCATCCTCATAATTGCTAATTAGTAACTTCGCATCAGCTGGCACATTATAATGGCGGTTAACAGTCTCATCAGTATAGTTCAAGATTACCAACAAAGTAGTGTCATCATCTTGCCGAGTATATGCAAAGACCTGTTCATCATCTTCATTACCAGGAACTAATGCATACTTTCCATTAGTAATTACTGGCATCGTGTGTCGTAGTTCAATCAACTTTTGATAGTAATAGAAAATCGAATTCTTATCAGCTAATGCATTTTTGACATTAATCTGCTTGTAATTTGGATTAACCTTTTCCCATGGGGTATGGTCTGAAAATCCAGCATATTCGCTATCATCCCATTGCATTGGTGTCCGTGCATTATCCCGAGAATGAATTGCAATGTATTTCATCATTGTCTTGCCATCAAGTAAATGTTGGTCATCAACAAGTTGGTGATAGGCATTAATCGATTCAAGGTCGACGTAATCTTCAAGCTTTGGGAAATAGGCGTTAGTCATGCCAATTTCTTCCCCTTCATAGATATATGGCGTTCCTTGCATCATATGGGTCATAGTCGCTAACATCTTGGCAGATTTAACTCGATAATCTTCCGTCTGATCATTACCAAAACGTGATACAACGCGTGGCTGATCATAGTTGTTCCAATAAAGGGAGTTCCAAGCCTTGCCATACAATTTTTCTTGCCACTTCGTTAAGTTTGCCCGTAAGTCTTTAAGGGTCGTCTTGCGATCATCCCACTTGCCAAGGGCTGGATTAGGATTACTATCAAGGCCCATATGTTCAAATTGGAAAATCATATTTAATTCCTTATTATCAAGACTGGCATACTTCTCGGCATCTTCCGGTGTAGCGCCCGGTGTTTCACCAACTGTCACCATCTTATGCTTACTCATAACATTCTTATTCATTTCTTGTAAGAATTCATGAATGCGATGACCATTTGATACTAACGGTTCAACATTGGCGTATTTCTCGTCTTCGTTCTTGTTAGTATCTGGCAATCCATCCGGCTTAGAAATTAGGTTAATAACGTCCATCCGAAAACCATCGACACCCTTGGCAGCCCACCAGTTCATCATGTCATAAACAGAGTGCCGAACTTTCGGATTTTCCCAATTTAGATCTGGTTGCTCTGGAGCAAAAAGATGAAGGTAATATTGGCCGGATTCATCATCATATTTCCAAGCAGCTCCAGAGAAATACGATCCCCAATTATTTGGCTCTTCACCATCCTTACCGTCACGCCAAATATAATAATCACGGTATGGATTGTCTTTGCTCTTTCGTGATTCCTTAAACCAGTCATGTTGATCAGAAGTATGGTTAACAACTAAATCCATGACCAATTTCATTCCACGTTCATGGATGCCATCAATCAATTCTTGAAAATCATCCATGTTGCCAAGAGTGGGGTTAATTGCTTCATAGTTACTAATATCATAACCATTATCAACTTGTGGCGATTCATAAATAGGGTTTAGCCAAATAACATCAACGCCTAATTTTTTAATGTAATCAAGACGATCAATTATTCCACGAAGATCACCGACACCATCATGATTGGTATCCTGAAAACTTTTGGGATAAATTTGATAAACAACCGATTTATTCCACCAATGATTATTTTCCATAAAATAAAACCTCTCTCCATAAAACTACTACACTTTTCTCTTTAGCCATTAATGTAAACGTTTACTTAACTTTAATTAAATATTAACACCTACATTTTTAATTGCAAGCATTTTATGTAAACGATTACATTTTAGTAAAAATAAAATGCCAGGATAATCTCTCCTGACACTTTATTTTGCTATTAGAATCGCCGCAAATGACGCAACGAATGATTCGACCGGGTTGTATTTTGAAAACGACTGTGCCGGCGTGGTGGTCGTCGTCCCGGCATTGGTAGGGGTGCTGCGCTTGTCTCCTCTTCACTAACTTTAATTTCAACAGCAGACTCAGACACTGCGGATTCTTCAGATGTAGTAAGCTCCTCTTTGTCATCTGAAGATTCAGCTTCTTCTATAACCTCTGCCGGTGCCGTTTGAGGAGTGACGTCAAAGGAGATTGATAATTCATCCCCGCCGACTGCTCCACTAACTGCAGGAGCTTCCGCCTGCTTTTCTTCGATTGGCGTTTCATCTTCTTCCGCTTGAGAACTAGGAAATTGTTCTTGACTATCAGAAGCAGATGGAATATCAGCTTCTTCTCGCACTTCTTCAACTGCTGTAGATTCAAGAGGTTCTTCCACATTGACAAAATGTTCGTCTTGCTTCAAATCTTCTGTTGTGTCCGCTGTCTCCTCCGCTAACTTCTCCTTAGAAATAGCATGACCCCTTGCGATCATTGAAGTTCCAGTAGCTGTTGCAGCAGTAGAATTACTCATATAAACATTTTGCTGATCCATCCCAAATAAACGAGCCCGCAATCGTACTGTTCCATCAAGTTCACCATTATATTGGCCAATTACCCTAATAATATAGGAATCATTCGTGTGATCGGCGCCAAAATTCAATCGCATCTTGTTATCAGCAAAGGACATTATATAAGGTGTCTCGACAAGGTGATCGCCTTCCACTACCGGGAATCGATTAGTAATATCCCTTAGTCGCTGAAAGTTTACCCCATATGATTGAGGTAATTTTAATCCCCGTGAATTACGATAAATCTCAATCCGCATTGTTGACGGTTTGACGATGGCATTAGATAATTCTTCCACTAGATCACTCGTATTAAAGACAATATAGGCATGATTAAGGTCTTTTTGTGCTGGATTAACATAGATAATGTCCTCAAAAAGCTGCTGATCCTTATCAAAATGCATCATCCGGCTAGAAATCCCGAGAAACATGTCGTTAGCAAGATCTGGATAGTCGATATCAATCGTAAAGTCTTTTCGGTAATCATCAACACTTATAAAACATTCCAAGCCAAATTCGTTCTCTGGAGTCGTTAGAGGATCAACTGCTAATTCTCCCTCTAATTCACCAATTATTTGTCGATGCTCGGTTACGTAATTGGTAAAAGCATAGACAAGTTCGTGCTTATCCTGGTCATAAGCTCCCATTGCAATAACAGTCCCATTTTGATCACTAAAATCAGGAATTGGCTTTTCAGGATGACCATTAGGCGCAACCATCAAATTTGGCGATAGTTGAACAGTAAATTGATCGGCCGGACGGACATTTTTAGCAACCGTAAAACTAACATGCCACTTGACAGTATCTTCCCGGGTCGGATCGAGGAAAAAGTCTGATTGGGTATTAATTTTGACATTATGTAAAATATGACCATCTTCATAAAATGACCCAAATGCAACTTGATCACGATTTAATTGCTTATGGTCTTGGCTTAAATTCTCTTCTACAGTATGGTATGCCGTTGCTGATTGTTGATTTTTATCAGGTACGCTCTGTGCGATCGCCATTAGTATTTCGCATAAGTCAGCCTTAAAAAAACCGGCACGCAAATTAAGAAGTCCATAGTAAAAATTCATTGCTTGATAATTATCCATCATTCCGCCCTCATTTTCCGTCTTTAGATTATCAAAGGATAACGACCAAAGGCTTCAAAAACATTTGATTATTTTCTGCTTTTCGTCTTCTGAATATATTATAACCAATTTTGACTAAATAGCTGATAGTTGTTGCCATTGCTTCCAAATTTTTTCTTCTGCCAATTCATCTAGATTGTCATAGGCACCAGTACTCAAGCTTTGCAGTTTATCTTGGTCTTGTAATAATTTGACAACGGTTTGAATGAACTGTCCCTGGTTATTCAAAGGAATGATCTCGCCATTTTTACCTGAAATTACCATTTCACGTGGTCCATAAAGGTAATCATAGGAAACAACTGGTACCCCATGGTTTAAGGCCTCGCCCATCGCTAATGGCTGTGCATCGATTCGACTTGCATCAACAAATAATTGAGCTTGATCATATGCCTCATCTAATGATATCTGGTAACCAGCAAACTCAATTGACCCATCTAATCCAAGGCTTTTAACCTGCTTTTTATAGTTATCCATATCTTCACCAGTGCCATACCCATAGAAAGTTAGCTTACTTTCAGGTACTTGCTGATGAATCTGCGCAAACATATTGATTAGTTGACTAGTTTGCTTATCTTCTGCCAATCTTCCAACGTAAATCAATTGACCCGGTGTCCGATCAGCTTCATTAATCCGTGCATAGTTAGCAAGAACGGGGGGTCCCATTAATTACATAGATTGGTACAGCATTGTGAATTTGTTGCTGGAGAATCTCCGCTTGTTTAGCAGTCATGACGATTACACCATCCCACTTGTCCGCATCCGTAGTAACAGGACCTTGCAACATCGGATTTAAGGGACCATTTATTAAGTTCTGACCATCGTTAACCTGGTTCATCGGAAGCCACAAAAATTTCTTTGCTTTTGTCATCATTGATTGAACCGGTTTAATCGCAACAGCTGGTCGGTCAGCAATAAACACATTATCCTCACCATTTGCCTTATTCAATTCATCCAAAAAGAAAATAAAGAGGTCTTCTAAAGAATCAAAGAAGCGATCTTGCCCCTGATAATTACGTAAGACATTCAGCGAATTAATTGGGGTATTTTCAACCGATTTTACAAAATACCGTTCAAGATACGTTTCTCCATTGGGGCGGTAATAACGCGCATAGTATTCCTGTCCATCTTCACCAAAAAATTCGTCAGCTGCCTTAAAACCACGAATATCATATTGTTGGCGAAGAGTCATATTACCAGCAAGATCAAAGTAATCAACATGGTTAACTTGCCCAATCGTTCCAGCCGCAAAGTGAACTTCGCAAACGAGTCGGTCACCGTCTTTTACTTCGCGATAGTTATTTCCAGTCCCTACTTGATAGTCAATTGGTAAAGGCAAATCCTCAGTATGGAGCTTTTCGCCTTGGTAATCAGTCGTATTTGCAAAAAAATCATACATATTAACAATCTGGTCGTTAGTTAAGCCAAATTTTTTGATGGTATCATGAAGAACGAGGTCAAAGTCACGGGTCACCAATTTAGCTTTCCCACCATGCTTTTTAAATAGGGCTAGTCGTTTTAATTCAGCATGTTCAACACTGGAATTGCTACTTAATAAGTATTGATTTACAAAAAAGTACACTTTACTCTTCCCCCTTTTCCTTCATATCATCAACCAACTCATTCCATAACTTCATCACGTTTGGCTCAGAATAACGTTCACTATCAGCATAAGCATTTTCGCTCATCTTCGCTAATTGCTCTTGATCTTGCAATAAGCGAATGATCGCCTGAGCTAGTCCATCAATATCACCGTTCTTAGTCAACAATCCATCCTGTCGGTCAATAACGACATCTGAAGGACCATATTTTATGTCATTAGCAATAATCGGCAAACCATTGGGCCTCAACTAGAGATAGTGGTAACCCTTCAGCTCGACTTGGCAAAATAAGTAATTGCGCATCTTCGTAAACCGAATTGACGTCATCCGTATACCCATGGAAGGTCACAGAACTATTAATTTCTTCCTCTTTGACAATTTTATTGAGTGTCTTGTCAAAGTCATCAATAACCCCAAAAATCAAGTTTGGCGTCTGGAACTGCTGCTAGTACTTGTGGCCATGCTTTTAATAGGTGATCTTGCTGTTTTTCGGGAGACAAGCGAGCAACCATGACAACTTGTTTTTTCGTTCGCTTTTTAAAAGGAACATGACGCTTATTAATAACTGCCGCCGGAACAATCGGGCCAGGAATCCGGTAGATCTTTACACCAAGCTTGCCAAACCGGTCCTGAAGATCTTTTTGTTGTTGCGGAGTCAAGGCAATGACCCCATCCCAATCTTGGAGGTGCTTAAGTCCCCAATTATAGTTATAATTAAGGGTAGAATGAAGCATATCATTAGGATTATTAACATGGTCATTATGCAATTGGAGAATCCGAAAGACCCGGTGCTTCATGTGCAGAACTGCCCAGCCTAATTCATAAACCCGGTCAACGATAAAGCCAATCGGACCTTCACCACAGATTTGTTTATCAGCAACCAGCTCATCAAGGAAGAACCGGGTTAACTGATCGAATCCACTAAACTGGTAGTCATGACCATGATAATTAAAGAGATGATAAGTTTTAATTTCATTTCCCCGCTTATCCTGCTGGTGGGCTAACTGGATTGCTAAGGTTCCATCTGGACGGTAATAATTTTCCGTTGCCATTTTTCCATCCCAGTCATAAAGTTGTTCAACTGAGATAAAACCGCGGCTATCAAACCAACTAACCTTAAGCAGTTTTCCGTAATGGTCAAAATATTGAATATTAATTACCCGCCGATCACTATCACTGCGCCGGCGAATATAGAGTACACGTTTGCCGTTTTGATAATAATTATAATTAATCCCATCAGCCTTGCGTTCCCAGTGGGGATTAACTGGAATATCTTTAATCCGAATATTCTTTTGCGGGACCTCACAAGCCTCTTGAAAATAATCAAACAAGTTAATAAAGTTACGATCATCAATCCCTGCTTCCGCTGTTACCAAGTGTAATTCATTCGAATATTGCCGAGTAACAATTTTAGCTGGTTGATGATATTTTTCAAACAGATGCAGACGCTTAATTTGCGCATGCTCAATTCCTGATTTGTTTCGTTGAATATTATCGTTTAGGAAAAAAGCATCCTTGATTTCCCCTTTCATGGTTATCACTTTGAGTTTACCATATAATTGTTAACATTCCTTGAAAGCCTGATAGAGACGTTTCCTATCCCTCACTCAATGTGTTAATATTATTATTTATAGAAAGAAGTGGACGAGATATGCAAAACCCATTTGGTAATAACAATAATGATAACCAAAATCCGTTTAACTTAAACAATCTCCCCCTCCCACCAAATTACGCTAAAATCGTTAATGACCAGGGGGATATCCGAATCGCCAAAGTCGGCTTTTCTTGGACAACTCTTTGGTTTGGGCCACTGCCAGCACTTTTTCGCGCGGATTACTATAATTTCATTTTAATGATTGTATTAACCCTCGATTATGCTTTGGTAGCCCTGTTCTTTGGACTTAATGCCCTGCTCCAATTCCCATGGCCTTCTGTTTTCTTTGGCTTTTTCTATAATATGATGTACTTCCGCCACCTATTTACTAAGGGTTATCGACCAGCTGACCAGCGTTCACGGGAACTGCTTACCCGGGCACGTTATTGGAAGGGCAATTAATTTAAAAAGAATTTTTGATAACGCGGTTTGTAAAATTAAGTTAGAAAAATAAAAAGCCATTTGTGGTGTCCTTTCTTTTGAATACCCATACATCAAAAGAAAGGACACCACAAATGACCTACCATCATCTTACCATAGACGAACTAACGATGATCGCTAATTTTCGTGACCAAG
>NZ_LN887433.1:0-29392 GCF_036621895.1 Limosilactobacillus reuteri subsp. porcinus | reverse complement strand
TTTGACGGGTGGTTATGATTTGATTATGGCTTAGGGAAGTTTAATTTCGGATAATCCTTTAATTCGGGTGCATCGGTTGTGTAATCATCGAAAGTACTCTGGTTATTATTTTCCGACTTCAAACTTGTCTTCTTTTTCTTTTGCTGCTTCTGTAAATTCTTCAAACTCTTCTTAAGGTTATAAGTATATTGTTTTTTATCAACTTTCTTAAATCCTGGAAGTTTGTAGAACCGAAGCAAGTCACCATTCACGACTTTATCTGATAATCCAAGATCAGTTGTAACGTATTTTTGAATCTTACCAATTTCTTTACGTTGTGCCGCGGTTTGGTGAGTAATCTGCTTACCATTCTTAGTGTAATAGTAGTCACCATTATACTTAGTGTATTTTGGCGTTACCCAATCACCATTTCTAAACGGTACAATTTGCTTATTTTCTGGTGAAAGCAAGTCTTGTCCGAATTGAACATAATTCTTTGAGCTAATTCCTAACAAGTCCTCAAGAGTAGGTAAAACATCAATTTCACCACCATAAGTATGGTTAATCCCACCTTTTAGGCCAGGCATATTAATCATAAATGGTACTTTTTGGAACATTGCTAGATCATAATTAGTTACTTTCTTCTTACCTAAGATTTGCGCAATGGCTGGTTGGTGGTTGTTAGAGATTCCATAGTGGTCACCATAAAGGACTAACACACTGTTTTGCCGTAACCCGCTCTTATCAAGGTAATCAAGAAATTCGCCAAGTGATTCATCTAAGTATCGTGCAGTTTGAATATAAGGGTCGACCGTGTCATCACCAGTCTTCCACGCTTCGATATCCTTATTCTTTTTATCAAGAATATATGGATAGTGGTTAGTAACTGTAATGAGCTTTGCATAGAATGGTTGTGGAAGCTGCTCGATATAGTGGGCTGATTCTTTCATGAAGATCTTATCCTTCATCCCATATCCAACATCATAATCCTTGGTCTTAGGATAATACTCTTTACTAAAGAAGTATTGGTAACCAAAAGACTTATAAGCATTATCACGGTTCCAGAAACTAGGAACGTCCCCGTGGAATGAGGCCGTCGTATAGCCTAGCTTTTGGTGAAGAAGCGCTGGCGCAGATTGGAAGGTATTAGTCGTCCCATCAGTAACCATTGCTGATCCTTCTGGAAGACCAAATAGCGAGTTTTCGAGCATTGTTTCTGCATCCGCCGTCTTTCCTTGACCAACTTGGTTGAAGAAGTTATCAAATGCCAAAGTATCATTAGCATGGTACAACTTATTCAGGTTTGGCATTACTTCTTGACCATCTTCTTTATAGTCGATCATGAATTGCTGGAGACTTTCAAGGTGAATGATAAAAATATTCTTTCCTTTAGCCTTACCGTAATATTCAACATTTGGCGCAGCATAATTACTATGGATGAAATGCAAAACCGGCTTTAGTTCGTCACGATTAGCACGCGCTTTTACTACACTGTTATTAGTTGTCTTAACCCCATCATAAATTGTATACGCTTCGAGCCCTAGATACTTAACAATATAGTTGTTGTCAAAAGTTCGCGTAAGTAATTGTGAACGGTCACTTTCTGCCATCCCTAAGTTAACTCCAAATAGCACAAAGCCAAGGGCAGTAATCGTCATCGCATATCTAACTTTAAAGCGCCGCATATCAACACGGACAAAATGGAAAAGTAAGATGAGTGCTAAAATTACAACATCCAAGTAAACTAAAAAGTCTTCGGGACGTAATATTCCCATTAAACTTTTACCAAGATTATTTGAAGCCGCTCCAGATCCCTTTATTACGTTAAATGTAATGAAATCTGAAAATTCTCGATAGTACAAAATATTTGCAAAAAGCCATGTCGATAATGCCGCATTAATTATCAACATCATCCAATAGGACAAGCGCCCACGGAAATATAATGCAATTCCCAAAAATACAAGGGCACTTGGAATCGTATTAAATGCTAAAAGGAATTGTTGCATGCTTCCTTTTACACCTAAATTAAATTCATTTTGATAAGCCCAGTAGCTCTTTAAACAAAATAAAAGTACAACAAGCAGAAAAAAACCGAGCTTGGTATTCAAGACACGGCGGAGCTTCTGCAACGCTGTTTTCATAGTCGTTCCTCCATAAAAAAATATCATTATTAACAATAATACACTAACTAGCTAACCGCAACCGTACAATTTTATTTTTCCAAAAAGTTAAAAATTCCGTCACTTTTCTGTCGTAGTTAACCTTTTGAAAATAGATCTTAAATGTTATGATTGAGTGTCGTTAATTAACAGAAGGGACTGAGCACCATTTCAAAGAAAAAAGCGAACTTAATGTTACTGCTAGTTGCTATTTTATGGGGAAGCAGCTACGTATTTGCCAAACTAACAATTCAAGCTGGAATGCATTCTGGAGTCATCAATGCTTGCCGGGGAACAATGTGTGTAATTGCTGGCTATATTATCTTCCATAAACAGATCAACCAAATGACTTGGCTGGATTTTAAGCTAGGACTCCTTATGGGAACAATCAATTTCCTGGGTTATTTTTTGCAGACTGATGCTCTCCGTTATACCACGCCAGCTAAAAATGCCTTCTTGACAACCTTATATGTTGCAATTGCTCCCTTGATTTTGTGGCTATTTTGGCATGAACGTCCACAGCAGAAGACATATTTTGCGGTTGCCCTCGCGATTATTGGGATGGCCGTCATCACTAATGTTGCTAATACCGGTCTTCAATTAAATTTTGGTGACTTTCTAACTGTTGTCTCTGCTATTTTTTGGGCCTTACAATTAATCTTCTTTGGAAAGTACGCCCCGAAAGTTTCCAGTCCCTGGGTGGTAATCTTCATGATTGGTTTATGTCAAGGCACGTTTGGCTGGATTACGACTGGATTATTTGAACGTACCAATCTTCCACAAATCCATTGGGTTCAAGCCTTGATTCCCCTAGCTATCTTAGCAATTGTCGTAACTTTCTTAGCGCAAGGGATGCAGATTACAGCCCAGCAATATACTGATGCCACATCTGCTGGATTATTATTGATGCTAGAATCATTTTTTGCCAGCACCATGTCAGTTATCATGGGCTATGATCCCCTTACACCACAACTAATTTGGGGTGGGTTGATCTTACTTTTAGCCAATGCAATTATGCAAGTTAATTTCCAAGATGTGCCATTTTTAAGAAAACAGCATTAAAAATAACGAGAGTGGGAAATAACCTCCTCGACAAGGCGTAACCTCCTCGACAAGGCGGTTGGCTAAGCTAGAACGATGATTAGCACGGCACGGGCTGATTATCGTTCGTACTTAGACTCGAGCCTTGTGGTTATTTTCCACGTTATCTTTCTATTGTTCATAAAAGTAGTGGAGGCCAGAAAACTTTTGTTTTCTCTCAGCCTCGTTATTTTTATTTACTTACTTTCTTATCTTCTTTGGCAACCGCTGCTTGAGCTAGCAAGTTGACATAGTTAAATGGTCGATCAAAGTTTGGCTGGAACAATGTATCAACATAAGCAAGGAAATCAATTGAATTACGATTTTGAATACATACAGATACAAGGTTCGCAGATTGAGAAACATCATGTTTGCTCATAAATTGTGCCCCAAGAATCCGTCGCGTCCCTTTTTCCCATACCAATGTCATAAAGACGGGCGTGGTAGTTGGCATAAATTCTGGACGGTAATTATCCTCGATTGTAACTGAATCGGCATCAATTCCCATTTCTTTTGCTCGCCGTAATGTCAAACCAGTACATACCATTGTATTGCCAAACAAGTGGAGACCTGTTGTTGACTGTGTTCCCATGTACTTCATGGTATTACCAAAAACATTAACACCGGCAATCGTTCCTTGACGAACAGCATTGGTAGCTAATGGAACGTAACGGTCAGTATTGGTAGGGTTAAAGTGGACGGAAGTTACATCCCCACCGGCATAGATATCAGGGTTAGATGTTTGCATGTATTCATTGGTCTTAATTGTTCCATCAGGGTGAAGGTCAATTTTTCCACGAACCAAGTCACTGTTTGGTCGGAATCCAACACAAAGAACAGCCATGTCCGCATCGTAAACTTTCCCTTTATTGGTAAGAACTTTAACACCGCCATTGCCATCATCTTCAAACCCAGTAACCCGTTGTTGCAATTCAAGATGCGCGTTGTGGTCTTTGAAAATACGGCCAATTCGGTCAGAATACTGTTTATCAAAATACTTAATCAACATTTGATCTGAGCTATCGATTAGTGTTACTTCACGGCCCTGACGAAGGTATGCTTCAACTAGTTCAATACCGATATATCCCCCACCAACAACAACAATCTTTTTCGAGTCCTTGGCGACATTGAAAAGTTTCTTGGCGTGGTAATATGTTTTACACAAGTATAGATTCTTATTTTCCAGTCCAGAAACTGGTGGAATAACTGGCCATGATCCAGTAGTAACAATCAATTTGTCATAATAATCCGCAGTCAATTCACCAGTTTCCTGATTTTCGACTTCAAGGGTCTTTGTATCAGGATCAACGTTTAAGACATTATGCTTAACTTTAACAGTGGCACCCATTTCTTCTAGTTGTTTAGGGCTAGAGTAGAACATCGCGTTTGGATCCCCAATTTCACCACTCAAATAAACGGCAATTCCACAAGAAAGGAAGGAAACACTATCATTCCGTTCATAAATTACTACCTCAGTGTCTGGATGTGCATTTAAAATCTGGGTTGCTGCTATCGTGCCCGCGTGCGTACAGCCAACAATAACTACTTTCATATCTACACCTCATTTTATTTGCTTACTATTTATAATAGGTAAGCTTTTTTTACTCCCATAATCAATCGACTAATTGCCTACCTATTATTTTAACAGATTATTCAGTCCCTGCTTTAGCCATTGCTGCTTGTCCCAAAATATTAATGTAATTAAAGGGGCGATCAAAGTTTGGCTGGAACATCGTATCATATATTCCAAGAAACTCAATTGTATTTTGGTTCTGAATGCATAACGAAATCAAGCTTAAAGTTTCTGAAATATCGTGTTTACTCATCATCTGTGCTCCCAAGATCCGTTGGGTATCCTTATCCCAAACCAATGACATTAGGACTGGCGTGGTAGTTGGCATAAATTCCGGACGATAGTTATCCTCAATTGTCACTACATCAGCATCAAAGCCAGCTGCCTTAGCTCTTTCAAAGGTTAATCCTAAAGAAGCCATATATGTTCCATCAAGGTTTAGACTCATACTAAGTTGCGTTCCCGAATCTTTCATCTGCTCTCCATGGATATTATGGGCAACAATTGCTGCTTGACGAACGCCTTCAGTCGGCTGCGGTTTATAAATGTCCTTACCAGTTGGATTATAGTGAATCGTCGTTGATCCGCCAATTGCATATATATCCGGATCAGATGTTTGGATAAATTCATTAACAGCAATTACCTCATTTTCATCCATCTCTACTACACCCTCAAAAATAGAGGTATCTGGCTTTTGACCCGCAGCAGCAATCGCCCGACTAACATTATATGAGCCGCCATCAGTAGCAACTGTGATACCAATCCCATTATCATCCAATTCGGTAACGTGTTCATCAGTAACCACTTTAATATTATCTGCCGTTAAAATATCAAGGGCACGTTTAGAATACTCTTCTTCAAAATTATGGTGCAAAATCGGCTCACCGGTTGTAAAAAGAGTCACTTCTTTCCCCTTTTGCCGATATGCATCGACTAGTCCCAAACTAAGGGGGTCATTACCAATTACAGCAATTTGCTGGTCAATGACAGACAATAAAAGAGCAGCTTTAGCATCTTGTTGGTCCTTGATTAAGGTTACATTGCCGCTGTCAATTCCCTTTAAAGCAGGTGCTTCACTTCTTGAGTCGGTAGCAATAATCAGCTTATCATAATGCTCTTCGGAAGTAGCATCATCCAGCATCCCCATAACTTTGATTGTTTTTTGCGCCGGATCTACACCCATTACAAGGGAATCCATCTTTATATCCGCACCCTTAAGTGATAATTGATCCGGGCTTAATTCGGTTCGTAAACGAGGCTGTTCCGCATCTTGATCATCATAATCATTGATGTCATATACTATTGAGGGAACGACAGCATTGCGGTCATAAATTGTAACCTCTGTCTCCGGATGACTTCTTAAAATTTGCGACGCGGCTGTCATCCCGGCAAAGGTACAACCGATAATAATAACCCTCATATGAACTACTCCTCATCGAACTTATTCTTCACTTTTTTATACACAATTAAATTATAAATCTAATATGATAAAGTGCAATATTACTCTTGCCATTTATTTATCAACATTAACTTTTTCATATTCATCTGTCGGCACTTGGTTCAGCAAACTAGTTGTCCTACCAATTGATACTAAACTTAACTCATGCATTGCTCGGGAACAAATTGTATAGAGCAATTGTCGCTCATCGTTACCATGGTATTGCTGATCATTCGCATTCCAAACAATAACTGCATCAAATTCCAACCCCTTTGCTAAATATGATGGCACAACAATCGGGCCCTTTACTAACCGTTGATTTTCTGTCCGAATAAGGGTGGTTTTAATGTTGTTAGCATTTAACTTTTGATACAACTCTTCACTATCTTTGAGATCTTTACCAATAATTGCGACGGCATCATGATCATTTTGATACTTATTAAGGATATCAATAACTGCCGCTACCCCTTCTTGCTCATCCTTACCTTGAATAACTTGTGGCTTATTACCTTCACGTTCAAAGGCTTCAATCGCTTCACCATCAATTAAAATATGTTTAGTAAAGTCGGTAATTTGTTTCGTGGAACGGTAAGACTTTGTTAATTGGACAACCTTTGTCTTTTCCGGATCAAACATCGTTCCTAACTGTTTTAATAGTGACCGGCTATTCTCATGAGTGAAGATTGCCTGGTTAAGGTCTCCTAACAATGTGAATTTAGCACGGGGAAAACGATACTTAAGGTAAGCTAACTGGTAAGCATCATAATCTTGGACTTCATCAACGAAAACGTAGCGGATATCACGTTGACCATGCTTTCCAGTAATCAAATCATACAGGTACAGGTAAATAGTAATTCCGTTGGCACTGATATTTCCCTTCTTTAGCTCTTCTTTTACCCCATCAACGTAATCTTTCCATTGTTCTGCAGAAATACCGTATTCAGCAATATTAACAAGTTTTGGAGTTACCCGGAGAAGGTGTAAAAATTGTCCATTGATATTAAGCCACTGATTATGATCAATGGCTTTTTTTATTGGCATAAATGCCCGCATAACGATTTGACGCGCAAGGAACTTGTATTCTTTATCTTCATCCTCAAATTCACGTGGCTGGTTATTAAATAAGTTATCGATTTCTTCTTTACTCAAGCTTTGAATTTCATCTTCAACCCATTTATTGCGCATTTCAGTACTTACACGGTGATTAAGATATTTGATCAATTCTTCCTTGGTTCCATCCAACCTATTTCCCAGGTTATAGTTGTTATTAAATGAATAGTAAATCTCCTTAATCTTCTCTTTACTCAAAAAGGCTTTACCATTAAACATAAGGTTGCGGAAACGCATATTAGCATGACCAAGATGGTTAGCGTAACGCTCTGTTGCTTTGAAATATTGTAAGCTAGTTAATAGTTGTTGCGCATTCTTAGCTGTTTCATCTTGGTGACTTTCAAACCGTTGTTCTAAGTTCTGAACATGAAGCTTTGGTACCCGGCGATTAGCAAACTGGAAGTAAGTCATCTGGACCATGTTATGCTCACCCAATTCCGGTAAAACTTGATCAATGTAGTCATTAAATAATTGGTTAGGTGAAAAAAGAACAACTTGTGAAGAGGTCAAATTACCCCGGTAACGGTAAAGAAGCCAAGCAACCCGTTGGAGAACTGCGGCTGTCTTTCCCGAGCCAGCAGCCCCCTGAACAAACAACAATTCATTTTTTGTGTCACGAATAATTTCATTTTGTTTCCGTTGAATCGTCGTTACAATGCTCTTCATCTTGGTACTTGAATGGTTATCAAGAGCATCAAGAAGCATCTGGTCGCCTACTTGCTCGTCGGTATCAAAGATGGTTACAATTACCCCATCTTTAATTTGAAATTGGCGTTTAAGAGTAAGATCTACCTCTTGCTCGCCTACCGGAGTCTGGTACTTAACTTTCCCGAGCTTTCCTTCATAGTAAACAGACGAAATCGGCGCTCGCCAGTCATACACAAGAAAATGGTCTGGCTTGTCGGTAAAGGAAGCAAGCCCGATATATACCTTTTCAGATTCGTCCGCCCCTTTTTCACGAAAATCAATGCGAGCAAAGTAAGGTTTCTTCTCAAGTCGTTGCAAAGTTGCTAGCCGGTCTGCAGCGTGTTGCCAGCTATTTTGACGTTCATCTAGCATCTGTTGTTGAGCACGAAAAGACATGGCCGTATCCATCATGCCTGAATAAGTAGTAGTGTTTAAGTGAATATCATCAATTTGCTTATTGATGCCCTTAATATCATGTTGCGCCGTTTTAATCTTTTTTTCTGCTTTTTGCTCGGCCTGTTTTACTTTATCGATCACATTATCAAGGTACTTTTGTTCTAGTTCTTTTTCAGTTTTTGTAGACATTCCATACTCCCTACCTTTCATCTTCAGGTCGACCTATTTAATAATTATCTTAAAATCATCAAATTATTATATCATTTTCACCAATTAGTCTGTTAACTTTCCGCCTTCTATTTTTTCCAATTATTAAATGTCGCTTAATTTTAATTCTAAGACCATCCAAACTACTAAAATAACGCTACAATATATTGCAATCATGGTACAAGAGGAGGAAAACAACAATGAGCCATCTTTTTTATCTCCTAACTCATATTGCGAAAACGATCATTCCAATGTTTGAGTGGATGGGCGCTTGGAGCTATGTTCTCCTTTTTATCCTAATTTTTATGGAAACTGGATTAGTGATTTTCCCATGGCTTCCTGGTGAATCGCTTGTCTTTTTAACTTGTTCTTTTATCGCTTTTAACCCGATCTTAAAAATGGAAATCGTCATCCCCGTCTTCTTTTTCGCGGCGCTAATTGGTGACACAGTTAATTATTATATTGGTCATTCCCTTTCTCATTGGCAATGGCTCAAAAAAAGAATGGCCGGTCCCCGCTTTGAGAAAGCACAAGAATTTTTAGCCCATCATGGGATCAAAGCTGTAGCATTAGGGCGATTTGTACCGCTCATTCGTACCTTTGTCCCCTTAATTGCTGGAACAATGCAATTTCCATTTCACCGTTTCACAATTGGTAATATTATTGGCGTTACATTATGGGTAGCGATTGGTGCTGGATGTGGATATTACTTTGGAACAATTCCGTTTGTCCGTCAGCACTTCTCACTTATCATCTTAGCATTTGTTGTGGGTTCACTGTTAGGAGTTGGCTTGTTAGCACTTATCAAAGCGATTCGTCAACGAATTATTAAGCGAAACCGAATGCTATAATTGCTTTTTCTTCAGCGAAATCATGTTAAAATGTAATAAGTATTTTTATTTCGCTTAAAGGAGTGCTGTAACTATGGCAATCAATGTTTATTTTGTACGCCACGGACAAACCTATCTTAATCTCTACAATCGGATGCAAGGTTGGGCTGATGGTCCGCTAACGCCAAAGGGTGAAGAAGACGCTAAACGAGTAGGACGGGCGCTTGCTCCTATTCAATTTGATTATGTATTTTGCAGCGACCTCGCACGAACAGTTTCAACTACCCGTTTCTTACTTGCTGAACACCCTGGTAATAATCCAACGCCAATTCCAGAGCCAGCGTTTCGGGAAGAATTCTTTGGCTACTTTGAAGGAGAAGATGGCCAACATTTTGCTGACTTTCTTGGCGGCCCAGATGGTTATCATAGTTTTGCAGAAATGGTTGCCGGTTGGGGTCCAGACAAATTAAAAGATAAGATTGCAGCCGCGGATAATTATGGTACTGCTGAAGACCATGTTGCTTTCTGGAAGCGGGTAGATAAAGGTTTTGACCGTTTACGAGCATTGCCAGACGGATCAGAAGTACTAGTAGTTTCACACGGAGCCACTATTCGTTCAATCGTCCAACGCTATTCTGACGCTTACGATCCAGGCGATTCACCACGTAACGGAAGCATCACTAAGCTAACTTTAGATAAGAATAATACTACTGTTGATTTTTATAACAAACTTGAATTACCAGAATAATATCCATAAAGGAGGAACATTATTCTTCAATGGAGACTAACATACAAACTCTAGAACCAGTAATTATCACTGGCTTAAATACTGGTCAAGAAGACTTTGACTACTCAATGGTTGAACTTGCTGAATTAGCACAAGCAAATCACATGGAAGTTATCGATCGGATTGATCAAGTCATCGATCGCCCTAATCCCGCTACCTACTTTGGAAAAGGCAAAGTAGACGAAATTCGCGATGTGGCTGATGCTAATCACGTTCCTACTATTATTACCAATGATGAATTATCACCAAGTCAACTACGTAATCTTGAAGAAGGAACCGGATGTCGTATTCTAGACCGAACCGCTCTTATTTTAGAGATTTTCGCAACCCGCGCTCAAACCAAAGAAGCCAAACTTCAAGTACAAATTGCGGAACTTCAATACCGCTTACCACGATTGCAAACTAGTGCAAGTGAACGGCTAGACCAGCAGACTGGTGGAGGAAGCGGCTTTACTAACCGGGGAGCTGGGGAAACCAAACTCGAAATGGATCGGCGAACTATCCAACATCAGATTGCCCACCTTCGTCAAGAACTGGCAGCTATTGCTAAATCTGAACAAACCAAGCGCAAACAACGAGTAAAGAGTGCAATTCCCACAGCTGCTCTTGTCGGCTATACCAATGCCGGTAAATCAACCATTATGAATGGTCTCGTAAGAAAATATGGAGCTGCTGAAGAAAAAACTGTTTTTGAAAAGAATATGTTATTTGCCACCCTTGATACAAGTGTCCGGCAACTAACACTTCCAGATCAAAAACGTTTCTTACTCAGTGACACAGTCGGTTTTGTCAGCAAGTTGCCTACTCACCTTGTTGAATCGTTTAAATCAACGCTTGCAGAAGCTGCCAATGCCGACTTATTAATCCAAGTTATTGATTATTCTGATCCACATTACAAGGAAATGATGGAAACAACTAACGAAACCTTAAAACAAATTGGGATCACTGATATTCCAATGATTAATGTATTTAACAAAGCAGATAGAACAGAGATTGAATTTCCTATTCTTGAAGGTGACGATCAAGTTGTGATTTCAGCTAAACAAGATGCTTCATTAGACCTTCTTGTTGATGTTATTAAGAAACACTTATTTAAAGATTATGTCACCACTACTCTTTTGATTCCATTTACGGATGGTCATGTCGTTTCCTACCTTAATGAACATACTAATATTTTAGACACTAAATACGAAAGTACTGGAACATTATTAACGGTAGAAATGGCAGTTCAAGATTATCAACGCTTTAACAAGTACGAAAAAGCATGATGACGTAATTACAGGTGAAAATCCCCCCTAAGAAATGTTCATATCTCATTTCTTAGGAGGATTTTCTTATATTTGTTTTTGCTGAACCTTGTAAATAACAATTGCGATCCACGTTGAAATTAATGCGGGAAATAATGCCATGATTATGTAATCGGGATTAATAATTCTACTTTCGGCCACAATCTTAAGCATATATTTTGATGACTTTGAAAGATCGTTAAAGATAACTTGATAAATCGTCGTATAAATTAGTGACCATTGAATATAATATTCCATGATTGTTAGACTCGTCATGTGATAATGATAATGGTGCTGAAACCAGCCTAAAAAATTTGACAACATAATTCCCACTAATACAGCAATTAATAATATCAAACTAAAAACAGAGCTAACATGAAAAATTCGTAAGTCAAAAATAAACGCCATTACACAATACAAAATTGCAATAAAACTAACCATACTAATTACTACCATAATTGTGATCAAAATTAATGAATGGATATATACCATGTTATGAGTATGGTGGGCATTTATTCCCATTGTGATAACTATTAGAGCGATCAATAAAACCCAATAAATAATCTTCCCCATCCCCTCAATTCAAGTCCATTGATTATAGTTTATGTCTTTAATTTACACAGCGTCAAAGATAATGTCCTAAGAGGCAAAAAGCGCAGTACAACAATGGCCTCCAATGTTCAGATTAACCGAACGTTAGAGGCCATTATTGCTTGCAGGGAATCGAGTTGCTCTCGCTCTCTTACTTCAAATTATTAATCAATCGGTTCGAATTCCGAAAATCAAGGAGACGATCATTACCAAGATTACTGCTCCAATAATTGATGGAACAATTGCCATCCCAGCTACTTGCGGTCCCCATGCACCTAATACTGCTTCACCGATTGCTGATCCTACTAGTCCAGCAATAATATTACTGATAACGCCCATCGATCCACCACGATGAGTTAATGCACCAGCGGCTAAACCAATTAATCCACCAACAATTAAAACCCAAATCCAGTACATAATCATCCCTCCTTTTTATTTCCTTTTATTGACTCTTTAAGATCATTAACCTCATCTTTTACTTTTCCTTTAAGTTTCTGAAGTTTTCCTTCTCCTTCACGAGTCTTATCATTAGTTACTTTTCCTTCAGTTTCTTTTAGTTTCCCTGCTATCTTATCTTTTATTCCGTGCTTATCGCTAGCCATTATTATCAGTCCTTTCCTTATGTATATGGCTATTTGTGGCTGACAACATTAGGGGGCCGTTCCTCCTTTCTAAATTGACTAGTGGTATTTGATAGTTCTAAGCTTAACAGCTATCTTGCGAGAAAGCGATGTCTTTTTGGTTTACTTACGTCTTCTTTAACAACTTTATTTATATCTTAATTAAAAAGAAACTCTACCGTCAAAAATTGGTAGAGTTTTTTAATTAATTACATTCTAATTTCATTACGTGAATGCTTGCCTTCTAGAATCGTTACAGCATCATTCAAACTAATCTCGACCATATTACGAATAGATGTTTCGGTGAGAAACGCAACGTGGGGTGTAACAAGAACATTTGGCATTGCTGCTAATTTCTTGTAATCATCTGGAATTTGATCTGGTGTAACTTGTTTCCCAAAGAAATAAGTCTCGTCAGCTAATGTATCTAGGCCAGCACCCGCAATTTCTTTAGTTTCCAATGCTGAAATTAAGTCCGCGGTATTTACCAGTTTTCCACGAGCCATATTAATCAAGTAAGCATTGTCTTTCATCATCTTAAATTGTGGTGCTGCAATCATGTTTTCGGTACTTGGTAACAACGGTGTATGCAATGATAAAATATCCGCATTCTTAACAACAGTATCGAAATCGGTATATTCAACGTATGGTTCATATTCGACATTGTACGATGGATCATATGCAAGAACTTTTGCGCCTAATGCTTTATAAATCTGAGCAGTGGCCCCACCAATATTACCAAGGCCAACAATTCCCACGGTTAAATTGTAAATTTCATTACTGATTAAATCATCGCTCCACCGAAAGTCACCATGGCTCATGCGTTGTTCGAATTCACCAATCCGCCGTAACAAGTACATCGCCTGGGTGACACCCATTTCTGCGATTGCTCGTGGTGAATAAATAGGGACATTCGTTACAATGATGCCATTTGCTTTACATGCATCTAAATCAAAAATATCAACACCAACCATTCGAGCAGCTAATTGCTTTATTCCCATGGCTGCTAATTGTTCATACAGTTGTTCATCCCCAAGTTTTGTTGTTTGCTGTAAGGAAATTCCATCATATCTCTCTGCAAGCTTAACTGTATCAGCATTTAATGGTTCAGTAACCATCTTGACGTCATTGCCTGTCTTCTTTGCCCATGCTTCAATATAAGGCTTTTCAGCGTCACGAACGCTATACATAATTAATTTCATCAGTTTTCCCATTCCTTTCATAAAAACTGCTTACATTAATAGCTTAGCACTCCTTTACTTAATTATCAGTATTTAAGCAACAAAAAAAGCAAAGCGGATTCATAGTTCCACTCTGCTTCTGTTATCTTTAATTATTGTTCACCGTTGTCTCCTTGGTTTGGACGACGTTGTTGAAGGTGCATACCGTCATAATCGCCTTCTGGTCCAAGCAGTTCTTGGTTATTATCCAATTCTGAGCGACCAGCATAGTGATGGTGTTGTAACCAAATCATGCCGACTAATAACAATGCATAGAAGACAATCGCAATTACGATCAGAACAGTGTTACAGAATATCGTGTAATGTGCTCCTAAACCACCAGAAATTGAATCACGGAGTCCTAAGATTGAGTAAGTCATCGGTAAATACCAGTGAATTACATTATAGAACTTCATCGTAATTTCCATTGGGAAGGTACCACCAGATCCACCTAATTGGAGCATTAAGAGAACCATGGCGAAGAATCGACCTGGGTTATCAAAGAGCATTGAAAGGAACATAACAATTGCCATTGAAGCTAACCCGAAGCATATGGTTGTCGCAAAGAATGCAACTGGGTGAATAACTGTAAGTCCACAAGCCATCATAATTGCATCTTCTGCGATTGCCATTGCAGTTACTACCAGTGATCCAACTGTTACCTTACTTGCCCACCAAGCGATTGGGGCTTTACCAAATTCAGCAACCCGACGAATTGGGTAAACAAAGTTAAATACAAGTGCCCCAACATAAATTGCTAATGATAGAACGTATGGTGCTAAGGCGTGACCATAGTTTGGTACATAACTGTAATCCGTGTGCTTAAGAGCAGTTGGTTCTGCAAACATCTTGGCAGTCCGTGGTGAAGTCTTAATACCGTTGATTTGCTTTGCACCACCTGCAAGCGATGTAGCCAGTTGAGAAGCACCAGCATTCAACCGCGCAATTCCTGAAATAAGAGCTGGAGAATTATCTTGAAGCTGTTGAGTTCCGGCAGCTAATTGGTTTACACCGGCAACAAGAGCAGGAACTTGACCGTTTAGTTGACCAAGCGCACTTGCTAATTGAGCTGCACCAGAGTTCAAGGCCCCGCTATTAGCGTTAAGCTGGGCAATTCCGTTACCTAATTGACCAACCCCGGCTGTATATTGACCGATTCCGCTAGCCAATTGACCAGCTCCGGCCCCAGCTTGGGCAACACCAGCTGTGTATTGACCGATTCCACTAGCTAGTTGATTAGCACCGGCTCCAGCTTGAGCAACACCAGCTGTGTATTGACCAATTCCTGAATTAAGCGTACCAGCACCGGCAGCAGCACTATCAACACCACTAGTGTATTGGTTTACACCACTATTAAGCGTGCTTGCTCCAGAAGAAATCTGACTTGTTGCTTGTTTAAGTTGATCAACAGCTCCTGGCATTGTCGCTAGGGTACCTTTATAGCCATTTAAGGTTGCTAATAATGAGTTAGCTTGACGAATAGTTCCATCTGCATTATCTAACACAGCAGACATTTGTGAAAGCTGGCCTAATTGTTGTTGCATACCACTCAAGCTTCCTTGAAGGTTACTCAATTGACCAAGGGTTCCACTTAATCCTTGAATAGTAGAAACATTAGCACCGGCTTTTTGCGCAATTTGTTGAGCAGCCTGCTTGGATTGTTCACTAGCTTTATCATCGCTAAGAATTTGTTGTGCTAATCCAGCAATTTGACCATCGTTAGTTGCAATACCTTTAAGCTTGTCACCAGCACCGGCAGTACCAGATAATGCTCCCGAAGCTTGTTGAAGACTAGCAGCACTACTTTGAACACCAGCAAGAGCATTCTTGGCAGTTGCCAAACCGGTCTGGAGTTGACCTAACCCTTGCTGAAGATTTTGTGCTTGATCCATAGCCCCCATAATCCCGTTAAAGTTAATGTTTCCTAACTGACTGTTAACGGTTGAATTCAACTGATTAGCGCCCGATGCTAATTGACCTGAACCATCTCTTAAGTGAGCTGAATTACCACTTAACGTATTCAAACCATCACTTAATTTGTTAGCACCAGAATTCAACGTACCAGAGTTAGCCATTAAAGTATTCAATCCAGCATTCAACTGACTAGCTCCTGAATTTAACGCACCAGAGTTAGCCATCAAAGTGCTTAAGCCACTGCTCAACTGGTTAGCACCAGAATTTAGTGCACCGGAATTAGCCATTAATTGACCAACACCATTGCCGAGAAGACTAACCCCACCAGTATATTGCATGATACCATTTGCTAAGGTTTGGCTCCCGGTAGCAAGTTGTTGCGCCCCAGAAGATAATGGTGCAACGCTAACACGCAAGGTTTGAACCCCGTTATTTACTTGGGAAACCCCTGCAACATAACGATTTACACCATCACTTAAGGTCACCATTCCGGTACCAATTTGTTGGGCACCATCAGCGGCCTTGTTCATCCCCTTACCTACAACATGTAATTGCTTAAACATTACCGTTGCGTAAGCGTTAGTAACCTGGGCACGAATTTTTTCATTTAGCCGTGTCATCCCAGTTTGAGCAATTACCTGTCCAATGTAGTTTAAAGAACCATTAGTTTGATAATGTAATTTCATCGTCTTGGGATGTTTTTGTAAAACAGTCGTTGCATTTTCAGAGAAATCTTTAGGAATCGTAACAACAGCATAGTACTTACGATGGCTCATACCATACTTTGCTTCTTTAGCGGATACGAATTCCCACTTTAATTGATGATTTTTCTTCAATTCATCAACGGTCTGTTTCCCGACATCCATTTTTCGGCCTTGGTACTCAACCGGAATGTCCTTATTTACCACCGCAACCGGTAAGTTTCGTGTACTTCCATACGGGTCCCATACTGATTTTAAGAAGAAAATACTATATAGGAAAGGTATGAAGCAAATAACCGTTACTGATAGAAGCAGTAAACGGTTATGAATAATATGACGAAATTCGCCTTTAATCATGCTCCACATTTAATACTTCACCTCAAAATTTATCCTTTCATAATTTTAGTTTGTTAATGACTTAGTAGCTGCTCTTGCAAACTTAATAACGTCCTCAGTTGGTACATCATAATTATTGCCTTGCCACCAGTAAAAGGTCCCGATAATAGCTCCACTTAATACATAAGCAAGCATCTCAGGATTATCAGACTTTTGCAGCGCCGTTACAATTGGATCATTAGTCTCAAGATTACGCCGCTCTAAAAGAACCTGACTTAAAATATTTAAAATTTCGGTATACAAAGAGCTTCGTGCACTATTAGGTGCTAAATGACGGATAACATCCTTATTTTTATCAATGTATGATAATAATTGCTTAATAATGTCATCTTCAGAATCTGTATTCTCCGTCAATTTATTAATTTGTGCATTTAACGTTTGCTCTAAGAGGTCGTATTTATCACTAAAATAGCGATAAAAACTGCTCCGGTGCATCAATGCTTCTTTACAAATTTGATCAACCGTCAAACTTTCAAAAGAATTTTTCTCTAATAACGTTATCAATGCATTTTCAAAGTCACGAATAGTTCTTGTAACACGCATAACTCTTCCCTCCCCAAATAATACAAATTTAACATGATTATTCTAACTTGTTGTAATTCAGCACAACAGGGGTAATTAAAGATAATCATTTCATAATAAGACAAAAATGCCTATTTGTCCGTAAAAAGACTTTTGTTTGTATCTTAATCAAACGAAAACTATAATATGCTCCTGAATTTAAATGGTCAAGCACGGCAGGAATAACTTTATCGCTCTTTTATAAGTAAAACGTATTAAATAATTATTAACTTGCTAAATCTCTTTTCTAAAATACGGTATAATAAAAGTATTAAAGCTATGCGATTGGAGGCTTCATAATGGCAAAAACTAAAAAACATTTAACTAAATCCAAAGATAAAGTAATTCTTGGTGTCTTTGGGGGTATCGCTGACTACTTCGGTCTTGATGAAACCCTCGTTCGGATAATCGGAATTCTCATTTTCGTCTTTACTGGCTTTTTCCCGCTAGGAGTCTTCTACCTCTTAGCTGCCCTCGTAATGCCTGAATATAATGGTAATAAGACAAACAATGATGACAATATCGTCGACGGTGAATTCAGAGAAAAATAATACTGATTGCAGCAAAAAAGCTGAGGTTGGGAGAAATTCCAATCTCAGCTTTTTTTTAAGCATTATTTCGTTGTTTATAAGCTACTTGAACTTGTAGTCCATAATCTTCTTCCGTTAAAATTGTTGAGCCGCTTCGCCCAGCAATCTTATTCGGGCCCCCAGTAACAACTACTGTTGCAAGATACAATTGATACTTATCATGAGCAGTATGGACATCGATTAGGCCGATTTTGGTAATATGACCAACTGGGCGCCGTTCCATTTGGTTCATCCCGATGTAGATTTCAAGACGGTGTTGCAACTCATCATGAACTAATTCAAAGTATGGCGGAACAGATTGTGAATTCAAAGCCGTAACTGGTTTTTCAGTTGCCTGATATTGTTCAACGATTTCTTTTTCACTCAGGCCATCATAACCGTTAACAAACACACCCTCCATTAATAGTTGGTCAACAACACGGTGTAAGTTATGTTGTTCATATTCGTCAATTGCTACTGCTGCTGGGATCGTGTCGGCATTAGCAAACAAGCCATTTGACCGGTTTGCCAATTCTGCCGCTAGTCGTTGTTGTGCATCAAGAGGCGTCTTAGCTTTGCCGTCCTCAAATTTTTGACCAGTAATCTTTGCGACACGCGGTGAAATAAAATCAAATCGTGAAGTCTTTTCAAGAAAGTAAAAGACGAAATTAAGATAGATAAAATATGTTAATCCAATCACTGCTAAGCAATATAACAATGCCCGTAGCCAAACATGATTCATAAAGAGTCGGAACGTAACATAAACTAAATAAATATCGCCCAGTAAAGCAATAATGATATAAATACGACTCTTTAACTTTACGTCAAGGTTAAAGTAACTCAATGACGAGTTAATCATATCAAGAAAACTAAACATTAATAACCCGCCTCCTTATTATTCAGTCGTAGTCGTTCCGGTAGTATTACCACCAGTCGTGTCTTGTGTCGTTGTATTATTGTTAGTTGTTGTACCAGTCGATTGTGAGGTACTGTTTCGATTAGCACTCGTACTTTCGTTTGTATTTGCTGATCGATTTGTCGATGTTTCTGTGCCAGTGTTTCCTGCTGACCGTGTAGGTTGATTAGTATCCCCAGTATCGTCCGTTGTATTGTTGCTATTACTTGTCCGGGTAGTTGATGAATTACTTGCACTCTCATCATTATCATCACGATCGCTTTGTGAATTCCGACTTGATTGATTGCTTTCCTCATCACCCGATTGCTGAAATTGGCGACTTGTTGATACTGATGTTACTTTTGCACCCTCAGAAGTATGCGTTGCTTTATTAACTACTACATTGGTGGCACCCAACGCAAGTACCAATGATACAAGTGCAAATGGGGTTACTAATGGCGGTATCTTTGCTCCCATGTCTCATTCTCCTTTTCCAGAGTATATAATACACGAAAACTGGCCCAATAAATATGAATTTATTGTAAAGATTTTTTCTGGCATTGGGCACATATCCCGTGCAATTCAAACCGATGCCCAGTGATTTTAACTCCTGGCAACTGCTTCTCAAAGAATTTTTTATCAATTGGTGGCATTTGAATTTCTTGAACTCGTCCGCAAATATCACAAATAAAGTGGTGGTGATGGGTAAAATCACACGAATATTTAACCTGCATCTGATCATGCTGTTGACGCAATTCGACAATGCCCAATTTCTCAAATTCTTTAAAATTTCGATAAATAGTATCGTGACTTAATCCAGGGAATTGTTCTCGAAGATATTGGTCAATTTCTACAATATTAAAGTAACGATCAGGATGTCGCGCAACTGATTCAATCATCATTTTACGTTGCTTAGTCCACCGCAAATGATGGTCTTTAATAATGGTCTGTGCTTGATCAATTAATTTCTCCAATATTTTTCCCTCCCGATTAGAGATGATATTGTAACATATTTTAGTTCTTTTTGGATAATATCTGCCTAACAATTATATCTATTTGTTGTTTGGTATTTTTCCACTGGTCATTAACTACGACATGCGCGATCCCTTTTAAAGCCGCTGGTAAAGCAAGATCACGGTGATACTCTTTGCTATGTAAACGAGAACGAATCGCACTCAATTTATCGCCCCGCAGTGTCATTCGCTTAGCTAAAGAAGCCATATGGGTAACGGTCAAGAAAATAATCACTGCTTGAGCATCAAGTTGTTGATGGTAAGTAATCGCACCAGCTGTGTCAAGAACAATCACGTCATTTTTTCCTTGTTCCCATCCTTCTGCTAAGCCTTCTAATGAAGAACCGTATTGAAATTGGTCATAAGTGACTTGCTCAAGCAAATGGAGTTTCTTCAGGGAAGATGGTGTTTCAAAATGATAGTCTACCCCATCTTGTTCTCCCGGACGTGGCAGCCGGGTCGTATGGGTAATTACCCGGTGCATATCATAATGATCTTGTAGGTAGTTAGCGACCGTTGTTTTGCCGGACCCCGCTGCCCCTGTCACAATAAACACATACTTATTATTTTTCATAATTGTTTATTTTAAATGATCGTTAACTTGATCTAACAGTTCTTTTAAATTCTCGTAGGTTAACCGTTCACGAGCATCTTGATAGTTGAACCATCCACAATTCTTAATCTCTTCTACTTGCAGATGAATGTCTTCCTTATTATCTAATTCGGCAGTATAAAGGGTCATTTGTTTATGATTGCCATTTGGTAAGTCGTATTCGGTATACACCTTAAAGCTGGTATCAATCGATAATTCTAATTGCGTTTCTTCCTTTATTTCACGAATTGCTGTTTCTTTTAGTGATTCATTGCCTTCAACGTGACCTTTCGGGAATCCCCAGAAGTGTCCCTTATTTTGACTTTCTAAGAGTAAATACTCAATTCCATTTTCGCCTTGACGATATACAACTGCGCCACTAGTAACTTCAATTGCCATTTTTATCCCTCTTTTGTAATTAAATTTTTCTAATTTACTTTTAATATTAACTAAGGTATCATTATTAATTATAAACGTGACGAACCATTTCGGCACGTACAATTTATTATAGCAAAGGTGGGTTAAAGATGAGCTTAAACATTATGCGAAAAGAAAGTCTCGATCGGTATCTTGGTGAAGACAAGCTTTTCGTTAAATCAATGAATGCTCGTGATCTCATGGCAATTGGGATCGGTACTGTTATTGGTACTGGGATTTTCATTCTCCCTGGAACAATTGCCGCAAATTCAGCTGGACCAGGAGTGTCATTGTCATTTCTGTTTTCAGCGATTGTCTGTGCGCTAGCTGCAATGTGTTATGCTGAGTTTGCTTCTGCATTACCGGTTGCTGGGAGTGCCTACTCATACGGAAATGTAGTGTTTGGTGAATTCCTTGGCTGGTTGCTGGGATGGGCATTAGTTCTTGAATACATGTTAGCTGTTGCTTCTGTTTCAACAGGTTGGGCAGCCTACTTCAATACATTGCTTGAAGGATTTGGTATTCATCTCCCTAAAGCGCTATCGGGTCCATTTGATCCGGCTCATGGTACCTACATAAATATCGTGGCGGTTGTAATTGTTCTTTTGATTACAGTAATGCTTGCACGGGGGATGCAATCTTCACTGCGTATCAACAACATTGCTGTTTTCCTTAAGATTGCAATTATCTTGATCTTTATTATTGTTGGTTTCTTCTTCATCAAGCCCAAAAATTACCATCCATTCCTTCCATACCACATGAAGGGTGTGATTCACGGGGCAACGATCGGTTTCTTTGCTTACCTTGGTTTCGACTGTGTTTCCAGTTCGGCTGCCGAAGTTAAGAATCCTAAACGAAATATGCCTCTAGGAATTATTGGGACACTTGCTGTTGCAACAATCTTATATACTGGTGTTGCCGTAGTCCTAACTGGGATGGTTAAGTACACCAAACTTGACGTTGCCAATCCAGTGGCATTCGCCTTACAGATGGTTCATCAAGACTGGTTGGCAGAATTATTGTCAATTGGAGCTTTGATCGGAATGTTCACAATGATGGTTTCAATGATCTATTCTAGTTCTCGTTTGATCTATGCAATTGGTCGTGACGGTCTGCTTCCTTCATTCTTAGGAAAGCTTGATAAAAAGAGCCACTCGCCACAAGTTGCATTATGGATCGTGGCGATTATTATCGCTATCATGGGCGGACTTGTTTCTCTTGATCAACTTACAAGTTTAGTTAACATTGGAACTTTATTTGCTTTCATGCTCGTTTCATTTGGGATTATTCCGCTTCGTAAGCGAAAGGATATCGGTAATCGTGGAGGCTTTAAGGTGCCCCTCTACCCTGTGCTTCCAATTCTTTCTGGTCTCACCTGCCTTGGCATGATGACCCAGTTGCAAAAAGAAACATATATTGGAGCAGCAATTTGGTTTGGAATCGGAATTATCATCTACTTCACTTACGGCTACTGGCACAGTAAGTTAGCAGATAAGAATTAATAGCAAAAAATTTAAGATTTATGTAGAGAGTGAGAAAATTATTTTTCCACTCCCTTTTTATTTAAAATAGCAATTTGCATTAAATACCATCTTTTTGTTAAGGTAGTATTACTTACTTTTTTATTCACAAGGAGGAATCAATTAGTTAGGCCAAATTTTGATCACATATGCCTAATTTTTTATGGAATATACAAAGAAGAATTACAAAAAAGCACCTTTATCATCAATTCACTTTCGAATATATTTTGCCCTCGCTCTTGGACAAATTGCTTGTGGTTTTGCTCTTGGAATTAGTGGAACTGCCCTTTCCCAAGCAACCGATTATATCAATATTACCGACTTTTGGGTTGGCCTAATTG
The DNA here is from genome assembly GCF_036621895.1 of Limosilactobacillus reuteri subsp. porcinus. GTDB lineage: Bacteria > Bacillota > Bacilli > Lactobacillales > Lactobacillaceae > Limosilactobacillus > Limosilactobacillus reuteri_J. Next base: position 6,510 of record NZ_LN887433.1, on the reverse strand, counting down.
GTGCTGGGAGTTTAATTGGACTCGCTGGGAGTGCTTTAATGGGTAAAATTGCTGACCAATTTGGCCGGCGAAGAATGTTGATGCTCGATATGTATCTTTTTTCTATATTTTCTCTTTTACAATTAGTAACAATGAATCTTATTATCCTGTTTATCTTACGGATTTTAATTGGTTTAATGATTGCCATTGACTATACTGTTGGGAATGCTCTATTGGTAGAATGGTTACCAGCAAAAGAAAGCGGACGCCTACAAAGCCAACTAATCATTTATTGGACAATTGGCTTTATTACTTCATACATCGCGGGAATTTTAATAACAGGGTTTGGTGCTCATAATTGGCAAGTTATCCTTGCATCAAGTGTCGTTCCAGGACTGATGGCTGCAATCTATCGGTCAATCTTCCGAATTCCTGCATCCCCGAGCTGGTTAGCAAGTCAAGGGAAAAATAAAACTGCTCAAAAACTAATTCAAAAACATCTCGGGAAAAAATGGGGATTATCATTAAAACAAATTCGTAGTAAAAAACCAAAAGATGTCTCTCTTAAAACCCTATTTAATCCCCCTTATCGCCGAAAAACCATTGTTGGTGGCTTATTCTATGCTTGTCAGACATTTTCATTTTTCGGTATCAGTATCTTCTTACCAATTCTCCTAAAAAGTATGGATCTTGGTAATAACAACCTCTCTGGGATTATCTATAATAGTTGCGTCCTTATCGGCGTAATTTTCGGTAGTTTAATCTTCAAGATTCTTAGCAGGCGGATGTTTTTGGTAAGAACATTTTTCCTTTCAGCAGCAGCCCTTATCTTATTAATAATTGGCAATAACTTTTCATCTTTCTTCCAAATTAGCATTTTTGCGATCTTTGCGATAGTCTTATCTTCAGGACTTGTCCTTGATTATCCATATCCAACAGAACTATTTGATGTTAAGGTTCGAGCCAGTGGAGTTGGTACTTGTATCACTATCAGTCGTTTTGGGGCTGCTAGTGGAACATTCTTATTACCAATCTTAACTCATCTTGGCGGTCCCATTTTAGCAATGCTAGTTTGTACTCTTGTTTTACTTATAGGTGGTACTATCTGTCTTTTATGGGCACCTGAAACTTCACCAAAATATATTTAACATTAATAATAGAATGGTCGGGAAAATTTTAAATTTTTCACCGACCATTTTTAGTTTTAAACATCAATCCAATAGACTAATCAATTTTTAACAAATAAATACTTACGATCATGATAAATCACAAAAATACCAGTAATAATAAATAAAGCAATCATGCTAACTCGCAGGTAAAACATCTCGCGACTATATTGCAGCTCCTGTTGGTGATCGATATACGGAATAAGGAGCGCGCTCTTATTATCAAGTTGAAAATACGAAATTAATTCCAAAGCGCCAAATAAAATAATTTGATTACAAAGCGAACCAAATACCGATAGTTTTTGATCAATACTGCTATATTTATCGGGAACTTGTTTTCGTGCCCACTTTCCTAATAAGATGGCACAAAAGACTGTTATCGCTGTCCCAAGCAAATATAGGTAATCGGTATACGTTAAGAATAAGCCAAGAGTAAGACAGATAAGGGTAGTTTTATAGCGAGTAGTTAATGGAATCTTTTGCAATTTAGGACTCAATGCGCCTACTAACATTCCCGAAAGCATCAATTCGATAAAAACAATGAAAATCCAATAAGCTTTATTCTGTTGAAAAGCAAATAGTAAAGTATAGATAATGACATAATTCTTGATCGCTCCGAGCCAAATACGAAATAGTTTAAAAGGTTGTCCCAGAATATTTCGCAGTTCAAGGATAATCCCAATAATTGCTAGCACGATTAGGGCCTAGCCAAAATCAGAAATTTGCCCCGTCTTCTTAAAGAAACTAATAATAAAAACCACGGTAAGCACGGCGATGGCAGGAAAAGCCGTTTTTAAATTAAAAGAGAATTTTAAATCCAATGGTGTCTTATCTCGTTTAACAACAACGTAAGCGTAAATAACTTCCAAGCCCAGGAAAAAAGTATAAAAAACAAAACCGACAACTAACGGCAGCTTCATCAGTAAAATCCCGAGGGCGATCAGTCCGATAATTACACTAAAGCCCGCGATAACATTTACTCGCTTCAAATCAATCCCGGAAATTTCCTTATTGGGATCGCCGAGCAATTTTAATCCTGTCACGCCAAAACCGATCAAGATCGCCGCCAAGCTAGCAAGCCACTCAAAGCGAAAATAAATTCCAATAGAAGCAAGGGTTCCCCCAAATAAAAGCAATAACCGAACAAAACTTAGTAACACCAGACCAAGAAGCTAAATTTAGGCGTCCATTGAGAATAAAGGGCATTACTTTTTCAACGGTGTAAACAAAAATAAACGACCAAACAAATGTGATTATATTTGCATGGGCAATGATAGAGAATGCAAATAGCAACGTTGGAAATAGAATATAGCTTCGAGCAACAAATTCATGGTTAATTGCTAAAATTTTCTTCATAAGCAACCTCCGATCACTTTGCCTTTTATTTTTAGTAAACCACATCCCCTCATAAAAGAAAAAGAATAGGACTCCTAACATGATTTTTAATGCTAGAAGTCCTATTAGCTTTTTATTTAGCAAACATCTTAAATTCTAAAAATAAATCATTGTATTCACCTAAAACGCGTAATGGCAAATCACGATATACTTGCAAATGCTTCATTGTTGTTTCAGGAGGATAAAAAGCTTTGTCATTAGTAACTTTCTTAGGTAATTCTTTTTTAGCCGCTTTATTTGGTGTCGCGTATCCAACGTATTGAGCATTTTGAGCCGCATTTTGGGGATCTAACATAAAGTTAATAAATTCGTAAGCCGCCTTTTTATTACGTGCTGCTTTAGGAATCACCATGTTATCAAACCATATATTGCTTCCTTCGCTTGGCACAACATAGTGAAGGTGCGGATTAATATTCATCATTTCGCGCGCGTCACCAGAATAGGTCACACCCACGGCTGCTTCATTTTGCTCCATGTACATCTTCATCTCATCAGCAATAATCGCTTTTACATTGGGCGTCAACTGCTTTAAATGGGCCTGCGCAAGCTTCAATTGATGGTAGTTAGTCGTATTAACAGAATGATGCTGAGTAATAAGGGCAACCGCAAACACATCCCGCGCACTGTCAATCAACATGACATTATTCTTTAAGCGCGGATTCCAAAGTTGTTCCCAATGCTGGACGTCTTTGCCATTTACTTTTTGATCATTATAGATAATACCTAACGTTCCCCAAAAGTATGGTACAGAATAACGATTGTCGGGGTCAAAAGAACGATTTAAAAATTGCGGATCAATATACTTAAGGTTAGGTAATTTCTGATGGTTAAGAGGTGCAATTAAATGCTCCTTTTTCATCCGTTGAACAGTGTATTCACTCGGCACAACGACATCATAATTAGTCCCGCCTTGCCGAATCTTGGTTAACATTGATTCGTTGCTATCAAAGGTTTCATAATCTACATGATAGCCAGTTTGATGTTCAAATTTCGTTATCAATGCTGGATCAATATAGTCTCCCCAATTGTAAATTGTCAGAGTTTGTTTTCCACCACCAGTTTTTTGCTGGTTGAGAGCAACATCCCCAAGCGCTAGCAAAATACAAATAACGACAATTGCGAAGAATGCAGTAAATAGCTTTTTCATTGTGCATCCCCCTCTTTAACAGCCACAATCCGTGTCCGTCGACCGCCCCGTTTACTAATAAGGTAATAGCCAATTACTAACAGAAGCGAAACAATAAACATCAACGTAGAGAGGGCATTGATTTCAAGGTTAATTCCTTGCCGCGCCCGCGAATATATTTCCACCGATAATGTCGAGAAGCCATTTCCAGTAACAAAGAAGGTCACAGCAAAGTCATCAAGTGAATACGTAAAAGCCATAAAATAGCCCGCAAAAATACCCGGGGCAATTGACGGCAGTACTACCCGAGAAAGAACTTGCCAGCGACTGGCCCCTAAATCATAGGCAGCATCTACTAATGTTGGGGACATTTCATTTAATTTTGGCAACACCATTAAAACAACAATTGGAATACAAAAGGCAATATGGCTTAAGAGGACTGAGACAAAGCCTAGTCTTACCCCCAGCATGGTGAAAAAGATTAAAAAGCTTGCCCCAATAATTACATCGGGCGAGACCATTAAAACATTATTCAAGGATAATAAACTATTCTTCCACGGGCGCCGTGCATCCTTAATTGCCAAGGCCCCTAATGTACCGATAATCGTTGCTAATAGTGACGCCAAAAATGCTACTAACAAGGTATTAATAACAATGGTAATCATTCGCGTATCCGCAAGCAAATCCGCATAGTGTTGCCAAGAAAAGCCATGGTATTTTTCCATTGTTTGTCCGCTGCTAAAGGAAAAAACAACTAGATACAAAATTGGCGCATATAAGATCACAAAAACTAACGCCAGGTATGCTTTCCCCCATGACCATCGCCGCTTTTTCATTAATGGCGTCCTCCTTTCTGTTTCTTATCACCAGTCATAAACATAATAATAAACATTGCGATAATCAGCACGACCCCAATCGTTGAACCCATTCCCCAATTTTGCGTTGTGAGGAAATGTTCTTCAATCGCAGTCCCTAAAGTAATTACACGATTTCCACCAATCAAGCGGGTAATCATAAAGAGTGAAAGCGATGGAATAAAAACTGCCTGAATTCCAGCTTTTACTCCCGGCATAGAAAGCGGCCAAATCACCCGACGAAAGGTTTGCCAATGAGTAGCACCCAAGTCATAGCTAGCATTTATTAGTGACGGGTTTATTTCAGCCAGGTTATTGAAAATCGGCAACACCATAAACGGGATTTCAATATAAGCAGCCACAAACATAAAACTGGCATCCGTGAACAAAAGCTGATGACTCCCAAGGCCCATAAACTGGAGGAAACCGTTAATTGTCCCTGTTCGACTAAACAAGCCAATAAACGCATAAGTCTTCAATAATAAGTTGATCCATGTTGGCAAAATCACCAGCAATAGCCAAAACTGCTTATTAGGCAATCTATTCAAAACATAAGCTGTCGGATAACTAATCACCAATGTCACAAGGGTAATCAAAAAAGCATACCAGACAGAGTTAAGCGTCATCTTAAGATAAACACCCGATGTCAGGTATTCAGCATAGTTATTAAGGGTCAGCTGACCATTGATATTAAAAAATGATTGATAAAAGATCAATACCAATGGCGCAATCACAAATAGGATAATCCACAATGCATATGGGACGATAAACATCGCTTTTTGCCGCATTAGTCCCCCTCCTCGTAGCTATCAAGGCGAGCATCAAAGTCTTCTTCGCTTTCGTTATACCGCATAACGTGAATATCTTCGGGATCAAATGTAATCCCTACTTTAGCCCCGACCTTTGTTTTATGAATAGAATTAATCTTCCACTTATGGTTACGTTGGTCAATCACCGTAATTTGATAATCAACGCCACGGAAAAGCTGCGTTTCAACAGTGCCGACTAATTTTCCTTTTTCAACCGTCGTAATGTCAAGGTCTTCTGGTCGGATGACAACCTCAACCTTTTCGTTTGGTTTCATCCCCGCGTCGACACAATCAAAGTCTTGACCATTGATTGAAACTACATAGTCTTTTTTCATAATGCCTGGGACAATATTACTTTCACCGATAAAATCAGCCACAAAATGGTTAAGCGGTTCATCGTAAATATCAACGGGGGTCCCACTCTGCTGAATCTTACCATCATTAATAATCATAATCTGGTCACTCATGGCTAATGCTTCTTCTTGGTCATGGGTAACAAAGATAAATGTAATCCCTAGCCGCCGTTGCAATTGCCGCAATTCAGTCTGCATTTGAACTCGTAACTTATGGTCCAGCGCAGACAAGGCTTCATCCAACAATAGTACTTTCGGCTTATTAACTATTGCCCGGGCAATGGCAACCCGCTGTCTTTGCCCACCAGACATCGCGGTAATTTCCCGATCATCATAGCCATCTAATTGAACCAGGTGCAAAGCTTCTTTTACGCGTTGTTTAATTTCTGCTTTTTTGACACCCTTAATTTGTAATCCAAAGGCAACGTTTTCTGCCACATTCATATGAGGGAAAAGGGCGTAATCTTGAAAGACGGTATTGACTTGCCGTTGATTGGCTGGAATATCATTGATTTGCTTTCCATCAAAATAAATTTTTCCACTACTAGGATGATCAAAACCAGCAATTAAGCGCAAAATCGTTGTCTTTCCTGATCCCGATGGTCCTAATAAGGTATAGAATTTACCGGCCTCAATTTCAAAGCTTATATCACGCAACACAACGTTATCATCATACTGTTTGCTTACATGCTGAAATTCCATTATGTTTTTTACCATCAGCGTTTCCCCAATCATCATTTTTTAAACTAAGTCTTAGTATAAAGTATACGCCTTAAATCGCAACACTGTTTATCCTAAGCAAATTATTTTGAACTACTCCCACTTAGC
>NZ_LN887432.1:0-318 GCF_036621895.1 Limosilactobacillus reuteri subsp. porcinus | reverse complement strand
CTATTGCGGCCCTTAAAAATATCTTCTGCTTTTTCATACTTATTAGCACGAGGTATAAAGTCTTCTTTTAATTGTCGACGAATCTTTTTTAAGAAACGGCGTCGTCGTTTCTTAACTGAACCACCCTTGATTACTTTAGGCTCTTGAGCTGTTTCTTCATTCAATTCACTGATTTTATCATCAATATTTTCAGCCATAAGAGCCATTCCATTAGCGGTTTCCACTAGTTCTGGACTCATCGCTTTAACTACCCGTTTTTCGACTAAATCTTCGTAAAGTTTAATTGTTTTTTCTTTTGGCAGATTGTAAAATTTAAGT